>NZ_CP016450.1:3712500-4012500 GCF_001713395.1 Sinorhizobium sp. RAC02
GTAGTGGCGAGCGAACGCGGACCAGGCCAGTGGCAATGCTGAATAAAGTGGAACGGAATGGAAAGTCCGGCCTCAGCGGGTGATAGCCCCGTACACGTAGAACAAGCATTGTCCTTGAGTAAGGCGGGACACGTGAAATCCTGTCTGAACATGGGGAGACCACTCTCCAAGCCTAAGTACTCGTGCATGACCGATAGCGAACAAGTACCGTGAGGGAAAGGTGAAAAGCACCCCGACAAGGGGAGTGAAATAGATCCTGAAACCGGTTGCCTACAAGCAGTCGGAGGGCGCAAGCCTGACGGCGTACCTTTTGTATAATGGGTCAACGACTTAGTGTAACTAGCAAGCTTAAGCCGATAGGTGTAGGCGCAGCGAAAGCGAGTCTGAATAGGGCGATTGAGTTAGTTGCATTAGACCCGAAACCGAGTGATCTAGCCATGAGCAGGTTGAAGGTTGGGTAACACCAACTGGAGGACCGAACCCGCATCTGTTGCAATAGATTGGGATGACTTGTGGTTAGGGGTGAAAGGCCAATCAAACTCGGAAATAGCTGGTTCTCCGCGAAATCTATTTAGGTAGAGCGTCGACCGAATACCCTCGGGGGTAGAGCACTGGATGGGCTATGGGGACTCACCGTCTTACTGATCCTAACCAAACTCCGAATACCGAGGAGTACTAGTCGGCAGACACACGGCGGGTGCTAACGTCCGTCGTGAAAAGGGCAACAACCCTGACCTCCAGCTAAGGTCCCCAAGTCATGGCTAAGTGGGAAAGGATGTGAGGATCCCAAAACAACCAGGATGTTGGCTTAGAAGCAGCCATCATTTAAAGAAAGCGTAACAGCTCACTGGTCTAATTAAGGGTCCTTGCGCCGAAAATGTAACGGGGCTAAAGCCATGCACCGAAGCTGAGGATACGTCGCAAGACGTGTGGTAGCGGAGCGTTCCGTAAGCCTGTGAAGGGAGACCCGTGAGGGCTCCTGGAGGTATCGGAAGTGCGAATGTTGACATGAGTAACGATAAAGGGAGTGAGAGACTCCCTCGCCGAAAGACCAAGGGTTCCTGCTTAAAGTTAATCTGAGCAGGGTTAGCCGGCCCCTAAGACGAGGCGGACACGCGTAGTCGATGGGAACCACGTTAATATTCGTGGGCCTGGTGGTAGTGACGGATTGCGTAACTCGTACAGTCTTATTGGATTGACTGTGCGGGGAAGCGGTTCCAGGAAATAGCTCCACCGTATAGACCGTACCCGAAACCGACACAGGTGGTCAGGTAGAGCATACCAAGGCGCTTGAGAGAACTCTGCTGAAGGAACTCGGCAAATTGCACGCGTAACTTCGGAAGAAGCGTGACCTCATCGTACGCAAGTATGGTGGGGTGGCACAGACCAGGGGGTAGCGACTGTTTATCAAAAACACAGGGCTCTGCGAAGTCGCAAGACGACGTATAGGGTCTGACGCCTGCCCGGTGCTGGAAGGTTAAGAGGAGAGGTGCAAGCTTTGAATCGAAGCCCCAGTAAACGGCGGCCGTAACTATAACGGTCCTAAGGTAGCGAAATTCCTTGTCGGGTAAGTTCCGACCTGCACGAATGGCGTAACGACTTCCCCGCTGTCTCCAGCAGAGACTCAGTGAAATTGAATTCCCCGTGAAGATGCGGGGTTCCTGCGGTTAGACGGAAAGACCCCGTGCACCTTTACTATAGCTTTACACTGGCATTCGTGTCGGCATGTGTAGGATAGGTGGTAGGCTTTGAAGCAGGGACGCCAGTTCTTGTGGAGCCATCCTTGAAATACCACCCTTATCGTCATGGATGTCTAACCGCGGCCCGTTATCCGGGTCCGGGACAGTGTATGGTGGGTAGTTTGACTGGGGCGGTCGCCTCCGAAAGAGTAACGGAGGCGCGCGATGGTGGGCTCAGACCGGTCGGAAATCGGTCGTCGAGTGCAATGGCATAAGCCCGCCTGACTGCGAGACTGACAAGTCGAGCAGAGACGAAAGTCGGTCATAGTGATCCGGTGGTCCCGCGTGGAAGGGCCATCGCTCAACGGATAAAAGGTACGCCGGGGATAACAGGCTGATGACCCCCAAGAGTCCATATCGACGGGGTTGTTTGGCACCTCGATGTCGGCTCATCGCATCCTGGGGCTGGAGCAGGTCCCAAGGGTTTGGCTGTTCGCCAATTAAAGCGGTACGTGAGCTGGGTTCAGAACGTCGTGAGACAGTTCGGTCCCTATCTGCCGTGGGTGTAGGAATATTGACAGGATCTGTCCCTAGTACGAGAGGACCGGGATGGACATATCTCTGGTGGACCTGTTGTGGCGCCAGCCGCATAGCAGGGTAGCTATATATGGAATGGATAACCGCTGAAGGCATCTAAGCGGGAAACCAACCTGAAAACGAGTATTCCCTTGAGAGCCGTGGAAGACGACCACGTTGATAGGCCGGGTGTGGAAGCGCAGCAATGTGTGAAGCTTACCGGTACTAATCGCTCGATTGGCTTGATCGTTCTCATTGTTCATGCTCATCAGCCCCAAACGGGGCGATGACGCCAAGACGTGTTCACAAAATTAAGACAAACGAAGAGGCAATCCCTCTTCTACCAGCTTCTCGAATATTGCCTTTAGCCGACCTGGTGGTCATGGCGGGGTGGCTGCACCCGTTCCCATTCCGAACACGGCCGTGAAACGCCCCAGCGCCAATGGTACTTCGTCTTAAGACGCGGGAGAGTAGGTCGCCGCCAGGTCTGCTAAAGGCAATATCAAGCTTCTCATCACACAGTCGGCCCCGCCGAAGCTCAAGGGCCGCCTAAAGCGGTCCTTTTTGTTTGCAGTACGTCCCTTACACGAGACAACTGCTTCGCAATGGCTCGGCAGAACGCATAACCGCCAAGGCGGTTACGCAACCGCGACAACACCAAAGAGTGCTGTCGCTTGGCGCGGGGTGGAGCAGCCCGGTAGCTCGTCAGGCTCATAACCTGAAGGCCGCAGGTTCAAATCCTGCCCCCGCAACCACCGAAACTTGAATATTTACCCATTCAAGTCGCCTCACAGAAAGCTCCTCCGCGTAAGCGTCGAGGAGCTTTTTGCGTTTCTGCTCCGTGTCGAGTTCGCCGGCCCGCAGCTTCTCCAGATAATTGTGCTGCTTCAGTGCCTCGAACTGCTTCTCCAGGATCGTTGCTGCTTCCATCGCCGCGAGGATCGAGGCGATCCGGCCATGCACTTCGAGGGATGCCGGCTGGTGGCCGGGGGTCTTGCCGATCACCACCTTCTGGATGAACTGGCGCACGATGTTGATGAAGGGCTGCTTCGTCCCGGTATCGGCGTGTTCGCGCATGTAATAGAAGGCCGAGTTGATGACCAGCTCGACGGCTTCCGGACTGACTTCCGCCTTCAGCTTCCTGATCTTCTCCCCGAAATCTTCCTCCGTCGGTGCTTGCTTCAGCCGTGCCTCGAGCCCGGCCCGGCGCTCCTCGAGCTGGTCGAGCATGTCGTCGTAGGCGGGGAGGCGAGGGCGGCCCTCGGCGGCACGGTCATTGATCTGCTGGATGATGTGGCGCTGTTCCTGTTTGGCAGCCTTCAACGCCTCGGAAATGCGCTGGCGCTCGTCGGGTTCGTTCTTCACGGACGTTGCGAGGTTGCGGCGTGCCTGTCCGGCGACGTCGTCTCGAATACACCCATGCCGAAGAAGGCGGCGGGCAGGCAGGACAGGACCCGATCCTCCAGGTTCTTGCGCAGGATGGTCTTCTGGTTGGAGCAGCAAGAGCCGCCGAGGCCATCGATCGGCAGCTTGTTCTTGTGGTTCGAGCAGCCGTAACGTTCCTTGGCCATGATGGCGTAAGAGCCGCCGCACTCGGCGCATTCCAGCATGCCGCTCAGCAGGTAGCTTGGTCGATGCGTCCGGTTCAGCCGGTTGGTCTTCGTGCGGGAAAAGTTCTCCAGCGTCGTCAGTTGCCGTTCCTTCACCCGTGCCCAGAGTTCGTCGCTGATGATCCGCAAGGACGGGACTTCCGTCACGACCCATTCGCTCTTGTCGTTGAGACGGGCTGTGCGGCGTTCGGTCTCCGGGTTCTTGCGATAGTTCTGTTTGTTCCAGACGATCCGACCGACATAGAGCTCGTTGTGAAGGATGCCGGTCTGGCGTTTTCCATCGCCGCGAATGGTATCGTCACGCCAGTAATTCTCCTGCGGTGCGGGAATGCGGCGTGCGTTGAGGCTCGCGGCGATTGCTGCCGGGCTGACCCCGTTCGCATATTGTTCGAAGATCCAGCGGACGATCTCGGCCTGAGCAGGGTCGATCTCGCGCAGGCCCAGGATTCTGTCACCGTTGGCGTCGCGCTGCTGGCCGAGACGGTAGCCGTAGGAGAGGCGGGTCGTCGCCTTGCCCCTGCGCGCCGCCGTCTTCATGCCTTCCCGGGTGCGGTAGCGGATCTGCCCGACAAGTTCGTGACTGAGCATCGCACGGAACGACATCTCCATGTCCGTAACCGGGGTGCCGGCGTGGACGGTCCAGAGATCGACGTCGCGGTAGCGCAAGTCCTTGAGGATCTTGTGGCTGTGCTCGATATCGCGCGACAGTCGATCGACGGTCACGCAGAGAACCACATCGATGCGTTCCTCCTTCACGCGGGCGAGAAGCTGCTGGATGCCGGGACGCAGCATGAAGGACGTGCCGCTGACCGCGGCGTCGGAATAGGTCTCGACCAGCTTCCAGCCCTGCTTCTCGACGAACGTCTTGCCGAGTTCGATCTGCGTTTCGATCGATACCTCGTCCTGACGGTCGGTGGAGTAGCGAACGCTAACAACATGATCGTGACGTCCGATCATGGCTTCATCTACCAGCACCGGCCGATCGAAGAGAGCGACTTTTCTTCTGCGCAGGTCGAGGGAGACGTGATCCTTTTCCGAGACCGGCGTTTTATCCTCGGACACGGTCTGAAGGACAATCATGGCCTGCGACACTTCGCGCCGGGGCAGGCTGGTCTCGAAGGTTCGGTGGAATTTCTCATCCCCAAATCCATCAACCGGCTTCGTCGGCAAGGATCGGGGAGCCGGTTCGTGCATGGCGGCGTGACCCTTCAGGAGATTGTCATTCCCGTCGTCAAGATCAACAAGAAGCGGCAGAGCGACACAACTGCGGTTGAGGTGGAGATGATCGGAAGCTCCAACCAGTTGATCACGTCTAGCCAGATCTCGGTCCGCTTCTACCAAGTGGAGGCCGTCACGGAGAAAACCCAGGCGCGCACGCTTAAAGCAGGGATTTATGCACAATCGGGCGAATTGATCTCGGACAGCCACGAGCTTGTGTTCGACTTCAGATCTGAAAACGCGCGCGAGCGCGAAGTTCCGGTCCGGTTCCTTCTGCTCCGCCAAGCTGACGAATTCAACGGCCAGGAGGTGATCCTGAAGCTGGAAGAGCGGCACGGTGATACGTCCCACTTCAGGGAGTACCGCACAGCTCGCTACACGCTGCGCCGCAGCTTCTCGATTGATTTCGATTTTTGATGGGGGGAGCGATGACCGCGCTGGATGATAAGATCAATGAATGCTTCCCGGGCCTCGTAGTTCGCAAGGACCTGGTCAAGGCGGTAAAGGGCAATGCCATTGTCCCGTCCTACGTGTTGGAGTTCCTGCTCGGCCAATACTGCGCCACCAATGACGAGAGCTCGATCCAGTCAGGGATTGAGACCGTTAAGGAAATCCTCCGCAAGCACTACGTCCATCGCAATGAGGCGGGGCTGATCCGCTCGAACATCCGGGAAAAGGGCCGATGGAAGGTGATCGACAAAGTCAGCGTTGATCTCAACACTGACAAAGATGCCTATGAGGCGACCTTCGCCAACCTGGGCATCAAGAAGGTAATCATCGACTCCGACACTGTGAAGGCTCATCCCAAGCTGCTGGTTAGCGGCGTCTGGTGTATCGCCGACGTCGAGTACGAGCACAGCGAAGACAAGAGCGTCGAACCGTGGATACTAGGGGGCATCAAGCCGATCCAGCTATCAAAGTTTGACTATGAGGCATTTCTCGGCGCGCGCGCGGGATTTACGACCGATGAATGGATCGACCTGTTATTCCAAACGGTCGGCTTCGATCCCGAGATGTTCGGTCGCCGTAGCAAGCTCCTGCAATTGATGCGCCTCGTGCCCTTCGTCGAGCGAAACTACAATTTGATCGAGCTGGGACCGAAGGGCACTGGCAAGTCGCATATCTTCTCGGAGTTCTCGCCGCATGGCATCCTGATTTCAGGGGGCGAAGTGACGGTGCCCAAGCTGTTTGTCAACAACAGCTCGGGAAAGATCGGATTGGTCGGCTACTGGGATGTCGTCGCCTTCGACGAGTTTTCCGGTCGGCAGAAGCGTGTCGACAAGGCACTTGTCGACATTATGAAAAACTACATGGCCAACAAGAGCTTCTCGCGAGGAGTGGAGACGCTTGGCGCCGAGGCGTCGATGGTCTTTGTCGGGAACACCAAGCACAACGTTCCATACATGCTGAAGCACACCGACTTATTTGAGGAGCTTCCCGAGAAATACTATGATTCTGCCTTTATCGACCGGCTTCACACCTATGTCCCGGGCTGGGAGATCGACGTTATCCGTGGGGAGATGTTTGCGTCGGGTTATGGTTTTGTCGTTGACTACCTCGCCGAAATCCTTCGGCACATGCGTAATGACGACTACTCCAATCGCTATCAGGCCCTTTTTACGCTTTCAGCGGATATTTCGACTCGTGATCGCGACGGCGTGAATAAGACCTTTTCGGGCATGATGAAACTGCTCTTTCCAGCGGACAACGCAACCGAGGGTGAAGTCGAAGAGATCCTGCACTTGGCTGTGGAAGGGCGGAAACGGGTAAAGGACCAACTCCTTCGGATAGACAGCACATATCCGGAGACGGACTTCTCGTTCATGGCGCAAGATGGGCGGAAGGTCGTCGTCAAGACGCTCGAAGAGACAGAGTACCCACAATATTATCACAAGCGTGCGGCGGCCCACGACGGCTCAACGCCCGAGAGCGCAGGTGATGTCAAAGGTGCGTCCACCTCAAACGTCGTGCAGTACGCGGGTGAAGCAGAAACAGATGTCGTTGGTCCGCGTGAAGGACACAAAGTCTTTAGTGAGAACCAAAAAGGGGTCACGTTCGCCGATATCTTCTGGCCCTGGCTTAAAGGGGCCACAAATATCGTCCTCACTGATCCCTACATCCGAATGTTCCATCAGCTAAGGAACTTGATGGAATTCATAGAAATGATCGCTCAGCATAAAGCGCCGGAAGATGAGATGACAGTTCACCTGGTAACCTGTGCAGACGAGGCTTATCCAGAAAAGCAACAAACTAACTTAATTGCCATTGAGGCTGCGGCGGGCGCGGCAGGAATCAAATTTTCTTGGGAGTTCGACGGGACCAACAGGATTCACGCTCGGCATCTTGTGACGGATCGAGGTTGGAAGATCAGCCTAGATCGGGGCCTCGACATATTTCAGAAATTTGAGATGAACGATGCGTTTAGTCTTGCGAACCGACTGCAAACGTATCGGCAAGTAAAGGCGTTCGAGATTACTTATCTACGGTCCGTATGAGAATTACGCTTTCCGTTGCACCCGAGATTCTCGTTCTGCGATGTCGTTCGATCGTTGAAAAGACACATTCTCTCCTCCAGAGCGCGGAGTATCAAATAGGCAAGCCTCGGTGCCATCAGGCCCCCGCAACCAAATCATACAAACAAAAAGCCCTCCCGCAAGGAGGGCTTTTTGACGTTTTGGGCTTCAAAAGCCTCCAGCTTCAACGAGAAACGCCGCGTCTCCTCATTACCCGGCTGATGTCGCGCCGTGCGGCTGTGAGGCCCGTAGTTGGACGACGCCAGCGGGCCGGTCCGCAACGGGGCTGTGATAAACTGGTACGCCAATCCCATCGAAATGGATGCTGACGCAAGGTCCACGGGCGGATAGCAAGGGGTGGACGGCGTGCATTTGAAGGAATGGCGGAAACATGGACGAATACGACTACGTTGTTGTCGGCGCGGGATCGGCTGGCTGCGTGGTTGCCAATCGGCTTTCAGCGGGTGGCCACTATCGTGTCGCACTGCTGGAGGCCGGGGGCAGTGATTTGAACTTCTGGGTGCGCATGCCGATCGGCTATGGCAAGGCGTTCTACCATGACACGCTGAACTGGAAATATTTGACCGAACCCGTGCCGGGTTTCGGCGGCCGCCAAAGCTATTGGCCGCGTGGAAAGGTGCTCGGCGGATCCAGCTCGATCAACGCCATGGTTTTCATCCGGGGGCAGGCCCAGGATTTTGATGAGTGGCGCGCACTCGGCAATCCGGGCTGGGGTTACGAGGACGTGCTACCGGCCTTCAAGCGGATGGAAAACAACCTTTCCGGGCCCGACCAATGGCGGGGGCAGGATGGACCGGTCACCGTCACCAATATCGAGAAGGTCGTGCATCCGCTTTGCGCGAACTACCTCGCGGGCGGGCAAGAGGCAGGCCTTGTACGCAACCCGGATTTCAACGGTGCGACACAGGAAGGCATCGGCATCTACCAGATCACGACGCGCCATGGTTTTCGCTGCTCGGCCGCGACGGCCTATCTTGCACCGGCGCGCAAGCGGCACAATCTCACCGTGATCAAGGCGGCCCAGGCGACCCGTCTGTTGTTCGATGGTAAGCGAGCGACGGGCGTCGAATACAGGCAGGGTGGAGAGATCCGGCAGATCCGGGCACGCCGCGAGGTGATTCTTTCCGCCGGGGCCGTGAACACGCCGCAGCTTCTGCAGCTCTCAGGCGTCGGCGATCCGGCCTTGCTGAAGCGCCATGGCATCGAGGTCGTCCATGCGGCCACCGGCGTCGGACGCAATCTGCAGGATCATATCGGCTTCGACCATCTTTACAGGAGCAGACGGCCGACGCTCAACGATGTGCTGCGTCCCTGGTGGAGCAGGCTCATGGTGGGGCTGCGCTATGTGCTGACGCAGAGCGGTCCGCTGTCGCTCAGCGTAAACCAGGGCGGAGGGTTTTTCCGCACCAGCCCGGAGCATGCGCGGCCGAACATGCAGCTCTATTTTTCGCCGGTCAGCTATACACGCGCCCTTCCGGGGCGGCGGGCGTTGATGAGCCCGGATCCTTTCTCCGGCTTCCTCGTCGGGGTTTCCAACTGCCATCCGACGAGCCGCGGGCAGCTTGCTATCCGCTCCGCGGACCCTTTTGCCGCGCCTGAAATCCAGCCGAACTATCTCTCGACGGAGGAGGACGTGCAGGAACTGCTCGAAGCCGCGCATTTCCTGCGGCGTCTTTCCAGGACCGGCCCGATGCGCGAGATCATCGAGGACGAGATCCGGCCGGGCACGGGTATCACAGGCGATGAAGAGCTGATCGCCGACATCCGGGAGCGCTCCGGTTCGGTGTTCCACCCCTGTGGCACCTGCGCCATGGGGCCGGACGCCGCAACCGCGGTGGTCGATGCGCGTCTGCGCGTGCATGGCCTCGAGGGCCTGCGCGTCGTCGATGCCTCGATCTTCCCCCGCATCACCTCCGGCAATCTCAATGCGCCAACGCTCATGGTCGGCGAAAAGGGTGCCGAAATGATCCTCGCTGACGCCGGCTAGCGTTCAACCGGCGCGGCGGCCCTGCTCCTTGCGCATGTCCTTCAGAACAGCGCCGAGGGTTTCCGCCGCACTTGCGATCATGCGCGGCGGCGCGGAACTGAAGCCGAGGACAAGGCCGCGTTGCTTGACCGGCGTGATGGCAAAGCGGCTGATGGGGGAGACGAGGATGTTGCGCTCGGCCGCCCGGTGGGCGACGGCGAGCTCGTCGAAATCGTCGGCAAGGCGGCCGACTGTGTGAAAGCCCGTTTCGGTCGGCGCGACCTCCAGCATACCCTCCATATGCCGCGCCGCGCCGTCGAGCAGCGCCTGGAGCCGTTCGGCATAGACGCGCCGCATGCGACGGATGTGGCTGGAAAAATGACCGCATTCTATGAAGCTGGCGACGACCGATTGCAGGCTTGTGGCAGACCCCTGCAAGGTTGCCCCGGCGATGCGGTAGAAGACGTCGACCAGTCCTGGCGGCGCGACGACATAGCCGAGGCGAAGGGCTGCGAACAGCGCCTTGGAAAAGCTGCCGACATAGATGACGCGGCCGGACGTATCGACGCTCTTCAGCGTCGGCGGTGGGTGGCCCGCATAGTGGAATTCGCCGACATAATCGTCCTCGATGATCCAGGCTCCGGCCCTTTCGGCGGCCCGCAGCAGTTCGAAGCGGCGCTGGAGGCTCATCGTCACGCCAAGTGGGTGCTGATGAGCGGGGGTGACGAAAGCGAGGCGGAAATCGGGTGCAACGGCCAACCCCTCTGCGACGTTGATGCCCTCCTCGTCGATGCTGAGCGGCACGAGCTTCGCGCCGGAGGAAATCAGGCTGTTGCGCGCGCCGATCGCGCCGGGATTTTCGATCCACACCGTATCACCGGGATCGAGCAGGGTATTGCCGATGCGGTTGAAGGCATCCTGCGCGCCGTTGAAGATGAAGACCTGTTCGGGCTCGCAGGTGATACCGCGGTTGGCGCGCAGGTGCATCGCGACGGCCCGGCGCAGCTCCATCAACCCTTCCGCCGGGGGATAGCCGAGCAGCAGGTTGCGCGGCTGGCGCCAGTAACGTGCGACCATGCTCGCCCACAGCGCCATCGGAAACTCGTCGAAGGCCGGAATGCCGGTGATGAAGGGGCGCGGGTTTTCCGGGTGCGCCAAGCGGGGAAAGTAGTGTTCCGAAGCGTCGGCGCTGAGTTGGGCAAGGCGCGGCGGGCTGCGGATCTCGTCTTCGATACCTTTCACCGCGATCCTTGCTGGGCGACCGTCGCGCAGGGTTTCGGCGACATAGGCGCCGGCGCCGATGCTGGAGCGGATCAGCCCCTCGGCGGCGAGTTGCTCGTAAACGCTGATCGCCGTGGTGCGGGAAACCTCGTGGTCCTTCGCCAATGTGCGGCTGGAAGGCAGGCGCTCGCCGGGCTGGAGTTCGCCAGAGAGGATCATCTCGCGGAGCGCCGTACAGAGCTGCGCGCTGATCGGCGTCCTGGACGTGCGATCGAACTGCAGCGTGGGCAGCAATGCGCCGCCCGGATATTTTACCATCTCGCCCTCCCGGCCTGTCGTCCCCTCGCAATAATGGTCCGCTACTAAAAGTAAAGTGGACCTTATCGCGTGAAGATTTTGCGATGATTGTCGTACCAGTTCGCGGCGTCAAGGGCCGTTTCATCCGCCAGGTAGCTTGGCCGTCAAACAGATTAGATTGTCATGAAGATCAAACGCATCGAGACCTTCTGCAACAGGTATGTCGGCTTCGTCCGCATCACCGACGAGACCGGCGCCACCGGCTGGGGCCAGGTGTCGACCTACAATTCCGACATTACGTCCGAGATCCTGCATCGTCAGGTCGCGCCCTATACGCTCGGCGCCGAGATCACCGATCTCGACGACCATCTCGACCGCATCTTCGAGCGCGAGCACAAGTTTCCGGGCTCCTATCTCTACCGCGCCATGTGTGGTCTCGACACGGCGATCTGGGACCTGCGCGGCAAACAGGCCGGCAAACCGGTCGCGGCATTGCTCGGCGGCTCGGCCGGGCCGCTGCGTGCCTATGCCTCCTCGATGAAGCGCGATATCACGCCGGCCACCGAGGCCGAGCGGTTCAAGCGCCTGCGCGGCGAATATGGGTTCGATGCCTTCAAGTTCCGCGTTGGTGCCGAATGTGGCCGCAACCACGACGAATGGCCGGGCCGCACGGAGGAGATCATCCCGACGATCGCCAGGGCCGTTGGCGCCGAGGCCGATCTGCTCGCCGATGCCAACTCCTGTTACTCTCCGGCGCGCGCCATAGAGGTCGGCCGAATCATGCAGGACAATGGCCTCGTGCACTACGAGGAGCCGTGCCCCTACTGGGAACTCGAGCAGACGAAGGAAGTCACGGACGCCCTCGACATCGACGTGACCGGTGGCGAGCAGGATTGCGACCTGCCGACCTGGCGCCGCATGATCGAGATGAAGGCGGTCGATATCGTGCAGCCGGATATCTGCTATCTCGGCGGCATCAGCCGGACGCTGCGCGTCGTGCGCATGGCTGAAGCGGCTGGTATCCCCGTGACGCCGCATGCCGCCAATCTTTCCATGGTGACGCTTTTCACCATGCACCTGCTGCGCGCCATTCCGAATGCCGGGAAATATCTCGAATTCTCGATCGAGGGTGAGGACTATTATCCCTGGCAGGATGGTCTGTTCCGCAAGTCGCCTTATGCGATCGTTGATGGTAAGGCGACCGTGACCGACGAACCTGGCTGGGGTGTCGAGATCGATCCGGACTGGCTGGCGCGCTCCAGCTACCAGGCAAGTGAGGCGAACTGAGATGAGCACCGAAACCCTCGTCGACGAGTATTTCTCCAGCGGCACGCTCTCCGGTTTGCCCGATGGCCATTTCATCGACGGCGCTTTCGTCGCGGCCTCCGGCGGGCGCTCGATGGAAACCTTCGATCCCGGTGCTGCCCGTGCCTTCCATGCGTTCGCCGCGGGTGACGGCAGCGACGTGGACCGCGCGGTTGACGCCGCACGCCGCGCACAGCGTGACTGGGCGCGCACCAAGGCGAGCGCCCGTGGTGCGATCCTTTTCCGCGCGGCCCAGATCATCCGGGCGGAGGCCGCTCGGCTGGCCGTGGTGGAAAGCCTCGACAGCGGCAAAGCCCTGCAGGAGGCCGAGGGGGACGTCGCGAGCGCGGCTCGCTCCTTCGAGTATTATGCCGGCGCCGCCGACAAGATCCAGGGCGACACCTTTCCGCTTGGCACCGACTATATTGGTTACTCCATCGAGGAGCCGGTCGGCGTTACCGCCCATATCATCCCCTGGAACTATCCACTTTCGACGGCGGCCCGCAGCATTGCGCCGGCACTGGCCGCCGGCTGCACCGTGGTCGCCAAGCCGGCGGAACAGACACCGCTGACGGCGCTGATGCTTGCCGACATCCTTTTTCGCGCCGGTCTGCCTGCGGGTGTGTGCAACGTCATCACCGGTACAGGCGCGGAAGCCGGCGGACCGCTGGTCGCGCATCCCGGCATACGCCATGTCACCTTTACGGGCTCCGTGCCGACGGGCATCCGGGTCATGCAGTCGGCGGCAGCCAATGTCACCAGCGTCGTGCTCGAACTCGGCGGCAAGTCGCCGCTGATCGTCATGGCGGACGCGGATATGGATGCCGCCGCCGAAGGCGTGCTCGGCGCCATCTATGAGAATGCCGGGCAGATCTGCTCGGCCGGCTCCCGCCTCGTCGTGGAGCGCAAGGTGCATGCGGAACTGGTCGAGCGCCTTGCGGTTCGCGCAAGCGGCCTGAAGCTCGGCCATGGCCTGCGCCGCCCGCAGGTCGGTGCGCTGAGTTCGGGTGCCCATCTCGACAAGGTGGCGGGCTATGTGGAGGGCGCCCGTGGCCGCGGCATAGCGATTGCCGCCGGCGGTGAGCGCGCAACGGACCCTGAGAGCGGCACCGGCTGGTTCTTCCAGCCGACCATTCTCGATACCGTCCGGGCGGATGACCCGGTGATCCAGGAGGAGATTTTCGGGCCGGTGCTGTCGGTGCAGGTTGTCGAGGGCGAAGAGGAAGCCGTCGCCATCGCCAATGGGACGGATTTCGGCCTCGTCGCCGGCATCTACACCCGCGATTTCGGCCGCGCCCATCGCATGGCGCGCGATATCGATGCCGGGCAGGTCTACATCAACGAGTATTTTGCCGGTGGCATCGAGGTGCCC
Source organism: Sinorhizobium sp. RAC02 (assembly GCF_001713395.1). Taxonomy (NCBI): domain Bacteria; kingdom Pseudomonadati; phylum Pseudomonadota; class Alphaproteobacteria; order Hyphomicrobiales; family Rhizobiaceae; genus Sinorhizobium; species Sinorhizobium sp. RAC02. Next base: position 3,726,279 of record NZ_CP016450.1, read on the forward strand.
TTCGGCGGCAACAAGCTGTCGGGTTTCGGCCGCGAGAAGGGATTTGAGGCCCTGCGCAGCTATACGCGCACGAAGAGCCTCGCCGCGAAGATCAGCTGATCGTCATACTGGTCTTACCGCAAGGAGATAATGGACCTTTCAGGGGAGCCAATCTCCCTCTTTGATGGCAATGGCTAAAAATCGGGAACTAAGGGCCGTCATCGGGAGTGAGGTGGCCCTCTTCAGAAAAGAACGCCGGAGAAACGGCGGCTTTCAACAGCCAAATGGAAGAGGAGAACAGCATGAAATCGACATTCGCGCTCGCCGCGACGACGGCGCTTGCCCTCATCGTCGCAAGCACTGCAGCTCACGCAGATACCCTGCGCCTGCTCACCTGGGGCGGTTATGCGCCCGATAACGTCATCAAGCTCTTCGAGGAAGCCAACCCCGACATCACCGTCGAGGTCACGCTTTCCAACAACGAGGAAATGGTCGCGAAGCTCCGGGCAACCGGCGGCGCCGGCTACGACCTCGCCCAGCCGAGCCACGACCGCATTTTCGCGGCCCAACAGGAATACAACATCTACAAACCACTCGATCTCTCGAAGATCGACACCGCGTCGCTCGCACCGAACCTTCTCGACGGCGTGAAGGCCAATGCGACGATCGATGGCAATCTCTATGCCGTACCGCATCAATGGGGCACATCCGGCGTCGTCGCCGATATTTCCAAGGCGCCGAACGTCAAGGGCTGGGCGGATCTCTGCAATCCGGAATACAAGGGCCGCACCTCGATGCGCCTGCGCCGCACCATCCTGCTCGGCACGGCCTTCGCGCTGGGCAAGGACCCGTTCGCACTCTATGGCGACAAGGCCGCCTACCAGGCGATGCTCGACGAGGTGACGGAAAAGCTGATCGCCTGCAAGGACAACGTCAAGACCTACTGGAACGGCGGCGACGACCTTTCGACGCTCCTGCTCTCCGGCGAAGTCGTCGTTTCGGAAGCCTGGGATTCGACGGCCTTCAAGCTTTACGCCCAGAACAAGAACCTCGTCTACGTGCCGCCGGAAACCGGTGCGCTTGCCTGGATCGACACCTTCGTCATCCCGCGCAAGGGCGAGGCGGACGATGCCGCCTACAAGTGGATCAACTTCGTCATGAAGCCCGAGATCGTCAAGCTGATGTCGGATTCGACGGGCGCAATTGCCGCCGTCAGCAACGGCATCGATCTCCTGCCGGATGAAAAGAAGGCCGCCGTGAAGGCCGCCTTCGACGAGAAGGATCTCGCGAACCTGAAGTTCTTCGCCAATATTCCGGCGGGTCTTGAGGACATGGAAGGCAAGGCGCTTGAGCGCATCAAGGCCGCCGCGTCGAACTGATCGCCTCTGAAGGCGTGACACCAGCCGGCCGAGGGATTGCCTTGGCCGGCTGTTTTCAAAATGGCCGCCTTGCGGCCGCGATTTGCGAGCACCCATGCACGACCTTCAATGCGAAAGCCTGAGCAAGCGGTTCGGCGCCTACACGGCCGTGAACAGCGTGTCCTTCAATGTCCCGCGCGGTTCGTTCTTCTCCATTCTCGGACCCTCCGGCTGCGGCAAGACAACGCTGATGCGCATGATTGCGGGCTTCGAGGAGCCGACGAGCGGTGACATCCGCATCAAGGGTCAATCCGTGCTCTCGACACCGCCGAACAAGCGGCCCGTCAAGATGGTGTTCCAGCATCTCGCCCTCTTCCCGATGATGAATGTCGGCGAGAATATCGCCTATGGGCTGCGCTGCCGTGGCGAGAACAAGACGGACATCACCCGCAAGGTCGCGCAGGTGCTCGACCGCGTCGGTCTGCCGGGCACGGAGCAAAAACAGGTCGCCCAGCTTTCGGGCGGACAGAAGCAGCGTATCGCCATTGCCCGCTGCATGGTGCTTGAACCCGACGTCCTGCTGCTCGACGAGCCGCTCGGCGCGCTCGACCTGAAGCTGCGCGAGCGCATGAAGATCGAGCTGAAGCAGCTCCAGCACCAGTTCGAGACGACGTTCCTCTACATCACCCACGATCAGTCGGAAGCGTTGCTGATGTCGGACAATGTGGCTGTCATGAATGCCGGCCAGTTCGAGCAGATCGGCTCGCCGCAAGAGCTCTACCACAATCCGAAGACCGGCTTCGTCGCCGGTTTTGTCGGCGACAGCAACCGCTGGCCGGGCCGTGCGCTTTCGGTGGCGGACGGCAAGGTGCGTGTGGCACTCGACGGCGGCGGCGAGGCGATTGCGGCGGCCGGTGACGACCGGATCGCGGCCGGCAGTGCGGTCGAGCTTTTCGTGCGTCCGGAAGTACTGTCGGTCGGCACGGGGTCCGAAAACCGGCTTGAGGGAACCGTCGAAAGCCTGCTCTTCAACGGGGCAAGCAGCCGCATCCTGGTGCGCGCACAAGGCGGCAATCTCGTCGAGGTCGGCCAGGCCGTGATGGACGGTACCAGCCGCGTTGAGCCCGGGGCAAAGGTCGATATCGGCTGGAGCCACAGCCACGGCCGCTGCTTCAGCGTGTCGAGGTAACGGCGATGGCGCGCTCGGACGTCACGAAACTCTCCTTCATCCTGCTCTTCGCGCCCTTCGCGCTGTGGATCGCGCTGCTCATCATCCTGCCGCAAATCGGCATCGGTTATATCTCGCTCAGGGAAAAGGTGGGGCCAGGCGAATACACGTTCGGCGTCTCGAACTACGTCGCCTTCCTCTCGGAGCCGATCTACTGGAACACGCTGCTGCGCACCGCCTGGATGTCGATCCTGGTGACCGCGATGGCGCTCGTCGTCGGCTTTCCCGTCGCCTATTACATCGCGAAGATCGCGCAGCGCCGCTCGCGGGCCGCCCTCTTCCTGATGTGCCTTATCCCGCTCTGGGTGAGCGACCTCGTGCGTGCCTTCGGCTGGATCGTCATCCTTCGCGAAACCGGCCTCGTCTCGACCTTCCTGCAGAAGGTCGGCCTGGTCAGCGGTCCCGTGGAGTTTCTTTACAACGACGCCACCGTGGTGATGGGGCTCGTCTATACGGTCGTGCTGTTCATGATCGTGCCGCTCGTTTCCACGCTCGACGGCATGGACAATTCGCTGATCGAGGCGGGTTACAATCTCGGCGGCAGCCGCTTAACGGTCTTCCGCCGCATCGTCGTGCCCTATGCCATGCCTGGCATCGTCGCCGGCTGCATCATCGTATTCATGCTGACGGCGGGCAGCTACCTCACGCCCATCCTGCTCGGCGGCAAGAACAGCATGTGGTTCACGGAGCAGATCTACGAACAGTTCGTGACGCGCTACAACTGGGAGTCGGGTGCTACCTTTGGTGTCCTGCTCCTCGTGTTCACCTCGTTCGTCGTCTGGCTTGGGCTGCGGCTGACCGGCCAGAGCCTCGCCTCTACCGTCGCAAAGGACTGACCCATGAACGTTGCGGCCCCGCAATCGCCTCTCCTCCGATGGGTCTATCGCGGCTATATGCTGGCGTTCCTCATCTATCTCGCCGCACCGCTTTTCGCCGCCGGCATGTTCGCCTTCAACGACTCGATGTTTCCGGCGCTGCCCTGGAACGGTTTTACGCTCGACTGGTTCTTCAGCAGCACGGAACCGAAGATCGGCATGTTCCATGACCGGCGACTGCTGCGCGGGCTGCAGAATTCACTGATCATCGGCGTCGCCGTCTCTGCCATGGCGGTCGCCGCCGGAACCTGCAACGCCTTCCTGTTCGAGCGCAAGCAGTTTCCCGGCAAGAACATCTTCTACATCCTGATGATCGTGCCGCTCGTCATTCCGGGCGTCATCCTCGGCATTTCGCTTCTGGTTTTCGCCAGCATGATCGCCAACGGTCTGGAAGAAACGTTTGGAATCGAATGGGACTTTTTACGCCCCGGGATTTTTCTCGTCATCCTTGGCCAGTTCTCGTTTCTCACCACCATCACCTCGCTGGTGATTGCCGCGCGGCTGAGAAAGTTCGACATCGCGCTGGAAGAAGCGGCCTTCAATCTCGGCGCGACGCGACTGCGCGTGCTGATGACGGTGACGCTGCCCTATCTGATGCCGGCGCTTTTCTCCGCCTTTGTCGTCGCCTTCCTCGTTTCGTTCGAGAATTTCAACACGACACTGATGCTCGTCGGCTCCGATGCGCCGCTGACGATCACCATGTACGATCGCATGGTGAAGGTCGGTTCGACGCCGGTGCTGAACGCTGTCTCGTTCTTCCTGATGGTGGGGTCGGGAGCGCTGGCGCTGCTCAGCGTGGTCGTGCAGCGCAAGGACGAACAGGCGTAGTCCCTGCGAAAACGAGTTGACCAGCCCCGGCATTGCGCGGGGGCTGGTCTGGAGCTGTTGGTGCCGGCTGTTACTTGGCCGCGTTGTATTTCGCGTCGACCTCGTTGATCGCCTGGACATTGCCGGCGGAGCGGCCGTTTTCGTCAAACGTCTGGGCGAGGTAGGCGTCGGCGATCGCCTTGGCGAGTTCCGTGCCGATGACGCGGGCGCCCATGGTGATGATCTGGGCGTTGTTGGAGAGTGCTGCGCGCTCGGCGGAATAGGTGTCGTGCGTCAGCGCGGCGCGGATGCCCGGAACCTTGTTGGCCGAGATGCAGACGCCGATGCCCGTGCCGCAGACGAGGATCGCGCGGTCGTATTCGCCGGCGATGACGCCGGAGGCGACGCGGTCGGAGAGGGTGGCATAGAAGGCATCCGGGCCGGCATCGGTGCGCGAGACTTCGTGCACGTCGTGGCGGTCCTTCAGGTGATCGGCGAGAACCTTGGCGAGGCCTTCGCCCGCGCTGTCACCGGCAATAGCGAGTTTCATGAGAAGTCTCCTTTCAGATGGTGGCGGCGCAGCGCGCCAGGATGTCGAGATAACCTTCAACCTTCCAGGCTGAGCGGCCGATGAAGAGCCCGTCGATGTTCGGGCAGGCGATCAGTTCCTCGCAGTTCTGCGGGTTGACCGAGCCGCCGTAGAGGCAGGGAATGCGGCGGCCGAGGATTTTTTCCGCCACGTCGGCGATCTCGGCGTGGCGCGCATCAGCGTAGTCTGCCGTTGCCGGAATACCCTTTTCACCAATTGCCCAGACGGGTTCATAGGCGAGCAGGATTTCGGCCTGTTTCTGCGTGGCGTTGAGCCGCGACAGCGCGCCGCGCACCTGCTGTGCCAGCACCTCTGTCGCATGGCCGCCTTCGCGGTCGGCAAGCGTCTCACCGATACAGATCAGCGGCACGAGACCGTGGCGCACCGCAGCCTCGGTCTTGAGACCGACGGTCTCGTCCGTCTCGCCGAAATGCTCACGGCGTTCGGAATGGCCGAGCTCGACGAGGTCGAGGCCGCAATCCTTCAGCATCAGCGGCGAGACCTCGCCTGTCCAGGCACCTTCGTCGGCCCAGTGCATGTTCTGCGCGCCGACCTTCACGGACGTATCGGCGAGCATCGCCTTGACTTCGCGTACCGCTGTAAACGGCGGAATGATGAAACGCTGGATGCGGGCATCGCGGCTGCTGTCGGCCGCAGCAAGACCTTCGGCGAAGACCTTTGCCTCGGCGAGCGTCTTGTTCATCTTCCAGCTCGTGCCAACCCAGAATGTCCGGCTTTGGCTCATATGGTTGTCTCCTTGTGGGCGATCCGCACCACGGTTTTTCCGTCGCCGAGTTCGGCCAGCGTGTCGTGGGGGAGGGGTTTGTCGGATAGGACGGTGTCGAATTCCGCGAGGTCGGCCAGCACATGCAGTGCCGTGTGGCCGAAGCGGCGATTGTTGATCATCAGGCAGGACTGGCGGCTGGACCTCATCATCGCCCGCTTGGTGCGCACCACGGCTTCATCCATGTGATAGGCGAGGCGTCCTGCGGCTGCGGGCGCGGAAATGAAGGCGATGTCGGCGCGCAGGCGCGACAGCGCCTCTTCCGTGACAATGCCGAAATAGGCGTTGAACTTGGCCGAATAGACGCCGCCGAGGCCGATCAAGGTGACGCCGGAGACGCCCTTCAGGCGTTCCATGATCGCCGCGTTGTTGGTGATGATGGTGATCGGCTTTTTTGCCGCCAGCACGTCGCCGAGCACGGAGGCCATCGAGCCGTCGTTGATCATGACCGTCATGCCGGGCTCTACGAGTTCGGCGGCGGTTTGGGCCAGCGCGCGCTTCACATCGGCTTCCTGCAATTCGCGAAAACGGAAATCGCTCTCGAACTGGGTGCCGGCATCGATGGTGGCGCCGCCGCGCACCTTGCGCAGCACGCCGGCCCGCTCCAGGTCGTCGAGGTCACGGTGGATGGTCATCTTGGAGACGCCGAAGCGCGCCGCGATGTCGTCAAGCTCGACAGCCCGGCTTTCGACCAGAAGATTGATGATCTCCTGTCTGCGCTCTTCCCGTTTCACCGTGTTCTCCATCCTCACGCTGAGTGGGAGGCTTATAACATCGTTTCAGCGAAATTATAACATGATACTTGTGATTTTGTGATTTTTATCGTTGGGACTTTGCAGGAGTAACCGTGCCGTCCGCTCGTCCGTAATCAATCCGTGCAGTTTGTGGCTGTGCAGGACGGCACGAATGGCCTCGGTCTTCACCGGGCCGCCGGCGATCGCCACGATGCGGTCCTTGCCATCGTCCGAGAAGGAGGCGGCGAGCGTTCTTGCCGTCACCGATGTCTCGAGGATGCGGCCCTTATTGTCGAAGAAATGGCCAAGCAGTTCTCCCACACCGCCAAGCGAGGCAATCTCCTCCAGTTCGTCCGGTTGGAGCATGCCCGATTTCACCAGATGCGCCTGGTTGTCGACCGTGCCGATGCCGACGATCTTGAGGTCGGCGCTGCGGGCAAGATTGAACACCTCGCTGACGCCGCGCTGGGAGAGCAGCACTTCGCGGTCCTCCTCCGTATTGGCGAAGAAGGGCACGGGCATCACATAGGCCTGGGTGCCGGTCTTTTCCGCGAGGCGATGCATGACGTCATAGGGATTGGCGGCATAGTTGCGGGTAAGCCCGCCGAGCAGCGAGACGAAGCGTGTGCCGCTGGCGCTGATCCGCGGCAGATGGCGGACGGCGGCCGAAAGCGTGCGGCCGTGGCCAAGGCCGATGACGGCGGATTCGCCGCGCTCGATTTCGCGCCGGAGGAAATTTGCCCCGGCATGGCCGAGCGTGGTCAGCGCGAGCGGGTCGTCGTCGATGTCGGGCGAGACCTCGCAGTAACCGAGCCCGTAGCGGGTGGAGAGTTCGACCTCCAGGTTGGCGCATTCGGCAATGTGGCCGTCGATGCTGACCTTCACCACGCCCTCGGCAACCGCCCGCGCGATCAGCCGGTGCGCCTTCACCGATGGGATGCCCAGGCGTTTTGCCACAGCGGACTGGGTGAAGCCGCCGATATAGTGCAGCCAGGCGGCGCGGACGGCGAGAGAATCTTCGTTGTCGATCATCAGTGGTGTCCTGCCTTGCTTTACACCCGGAGTGATTTTTCAGATCAAGCCTTAGCAAGCGGACCAGCAGCGGTCAGCCCAGCTTGAGATCGGAAACACCGGTATCGATATACGGCGCCCAGAAGGCAATGCTTTCGGCGATCTGCGGAATGACCTGCCGGTCGTTCGGCTCGCGCTCCTTGAAGGAGAGTTCCAGGCAGATCTCGTTGTCGACCGCGCCGCCCTCGGCGAAGGCCTTCAGCAACGGTTCCGGCTGGATGCGGCCTTTCGCATTGAACTCGGCGGTGAACGGCCGGTGGCCACCCTTGTCCATCAGGCTCTGCTTGATGTGGATGATCGGCGAGATTTTCGGCACCGCACGCGCCCAGGCATAGGGCTCGAAGTCGTCCGGGTTGCTGGAGGTCACGTCGCCGTGGTCGATATCGGCCATCATCCACATGGGGATGGTCATGTCGGCGGCGGTCAGCCGATCCTGCAGCTTGATGCATTCGGCAATGGTCTCGCCGAACTCGCGGCCGATGCTCATCGGCTCCCAGAAGACATAGGAGAGGCCCGCACCCTTGGCATGTTCGGCAACGTCTGCCCAACAGTCGATCGCGATCTGGATCAGTTCCTCGCGGCGTGCCGGATCGTCAAAGTCCTTGTAGGTGAAGATGGCGAACTGGGTGCCGACGGAGGTGCCGCCGAGATCACCGATGATGTCGGCAAAGGTCTTGAACCAGTCAACATAGTAGCGCCGCACATCCGCATCCGGATGGCCGAAATGGTTGAGGCGGCCATAGGGGCCGGTCATGCCTGACGTGACGCGCACGCCGGTCCGTTCCAGCGCCTTGTCCATCTGCCGCGTCAGCCGGCGGATCGTCGCGGCATTCCAGCTTGGATTGATGAACTCATGGGTCAACTGGAGATCACGCAGGCGAAGGTCGCGCGCGACGGTCTCGATCAGGTCGTCGGGATCGGCGAAGCGGTTGACCAGCGGATTGGTGTTCAGCGAAAGCGTCAGCGGCATGGTCGTCCTCAGGCGGCGGCAAGGCGGGTGGCATTGAACCAGTCGGCGAAGGCCGCGCGCTCGGCTTCCGTCATATGCAGGTAGTGCTTGGTACGGCGATAGAGGATGTCTTGCGCTGTCTGCGCCCATTCGCTGGCGACGAGATAACGGGCCTCCGCCTCATAGAACTGGCCGCCGAAATGCCGGCCGAGGCTTTCAAGGCTGGTGGCACCAGCGATGACATTCTTCGTGCGCGTGCCGTAGAGGCGGCCGTAATGCTGCACCAGCTTGCGCGGCATCCACGGATAGGTGTCGCGCAGGCTGTTGGCGAAGGTCTCGTAGTCGGCGTTCGGCATGTCGCCGCCGGGAAGCGGCGCCTTCTCCGTCCAGTCGCCACCCATGCTCGGGAAGATATGCGCAAGACGGTGCATGCCGCGCTCGGCGAGTTCGCGGAAGGTGGTGATCTTGCCGCCGAAGACATTGAGCAGCGGCGCGCCGCCGGTCTCGTCGAGATCGAAGACATAGTCGCGGGTGACGGCAGAGGGGTTGCCCTTGCCGTCGTCGAACAGCGGGCGCACGCCGGAGAAGGAGTGCAGCACATCCTGCCGGCGCAGCTTTTCCTTGAAGTAGCGGTTGACCGCCTTCAGCAGGTAGTCGATTTCCGTCTCGTCGGCCGAGACGTCCTCAGCGCGGCCCTCATACGCGATGTCGGTGGTGCCGATCAGCGCCTTGTCGCCCTCGTAGGGGTTGATGAAGATGACGCGCTTGTCGTGGTTCTGCACCAGATAGGCGTTCGCGCCCGACCAGAATTTCGGAACGATGATGTGGCTGCCCTTGACGAGACGCACATTGCGCGAGGAGTTCGAGCCGGCGACCCGGTTGATGACGTCGGAGACCCAGGGGCCGGCGCAGTTGACGAGGCACTTGGCGCGGAAGGTGCGCGTTTCGCCCGTCGTGCTGTTCTTCGTCGTCACCGTCCAGGCGCCGTTTTCGCGGCGGGCGGAGACGGTCGGCGAACGGGTCAGCACCACGGCGCTTTTTTCCGCTGCACCCACGGCATTCAGCGTCACCAGGCGGGCGTCGTCCACCCAGCAGTCGGAATATTCGAAGCCGCGGGTGTACTGGTCGAGGATCGGCGTGCCTTCAGGATCGCGTGCGAGATTGAGCGTGCGCGTGCCCGGCAACTTCTTGCGGCCGCCGAGATGGTCGTAGAGGAAGAGGCCGAGCCGGACGAGCCAGGCCGGACGATCCTCAGGGCTGTGCGGCAGCACGAAGCGCATCGGCCAGATGATGTGCGGGGCGGCGTTGAGCAGCACTTCGCGCTCGATCAGCGCCTCGCGGACAAGGCGGAACTCGTAATATTCAAGATAGCGCAGGCCGCCATGTACCAGCTTGCCCGAGCGCGAGGAGGTACCTTCGGCCAGATCGTCCTTTTCGCTCAGCACCACGGAAAGGCCACGGCCGGCCGCATCGCGCGCAATGCCGGCACCGTTGACGCCGCCGCCGATCACGAAGAGGTCAATAAGCTCGGGCTCGTTCATCTCAATCTCCTTCGACGCCTCGCGGGGAGGCGCAATCGTTTTCTTCAGCGCGCGGCCAGGATGTCCCAGGCGGGTGTTATGCCCCGGCGAACATCCGCGTAGGCGGCAAACAGGCGCGTCATGCGCTCGGTCTCTTCGGGCTTGGGTTTTTCGGCATCGCCGAGCTCGGGGGTGACCCAGTCGGCAATGCAATCGTCCATCGTGCGGTAGGCGCCAATCGCGACCGCCGCCATCATCGAGGCGCCGGCGGCGCCGGCCTCTTCACGGGTGTTGACGCGAACCGGCGCGCCAAGGGCAGCACCCAGCGTGCCACGGATCGATGCCGAGCGGGCGGCACCGCCGCTGACGCGGAGCTCAGAGGGCAGGGCGCCCATGGCCGAATAACAATCGCGCGTCGCCATGCCGAGGCCTTCGACGACGGCGCGCACGAGATCCGGATAGCGGTGACGGCTGGCAAGCCCGGTGAAATTGGCGCGAGCGCGCGCATTGACGAAGGGACCGCGTTCGCCGGCCTCGGAGATGTAAGGATGGTAGAGGATTTTGCCGGGCTTGCTTGCGGCAAACCAGGCATCGACGCGGCCGATCATGTCGTTGAGCCCGACGGTGACGCCGAATTCGCCCAAGAGGTCCGCGCCGAGTTGCAGCAGCCAGTCGAGATTGATTGTCGCGCCCATATTGGTCTGGACCTGCGTGACCACGCCGGGGATGGGGAGCGCGATGACATAGCCGGTACGCTCGGCATTCAGCACGACGTCGGAAACCGATTTTGCCAGAAGGTGCACGCCGGTCGAGCCGATGGCGGAGCAGGCGGCATTGCGGCCTTCGCTACGCACGCCGGCACCGAGCGCCGTCATGCACATATCGACATAGCCGAGGCAGACGGGCGTGCCGGCGCGGAGGCCGGAGGCGGCAGCGGCTTCAGCCGTCAGCGGGTGGGTGGTCTCCGTGCCTTCGATGACTTCCGGCAGCAGGGCGCGGCGGTGCGTCAGGCCAAGCGCTGCAAGCACGTCACTGTCATAGCAGCGGGTTCGGAAATTGCCGAAGGTGAAGCTGACTTCGGAAGGGTCGGTAGCGCGGATGCCGGTCAGGTTCAGGTAGAGCCAGTCCTTGCAGTGCATGGCCGTTTCGGCGCCGGCTAAAAGCTCCGGAAAATACCGGTCCATATGGGCAAGCTGCGTGCCCTGCTGGCAGGTGTTGAGGCCGGTGCCGGTCGCCTCGAACCGTGCGCGGTCGGCGTCGGTAGCGGCAAGCCGCTCGACGGTCGGCGCCGCGCGCGCATCGAGCCAGAGCCAGGCATCGCCGGCCGGGCGGTTGCCGGCACCGACAAGCCAGGTGCCATCGCCCTGGGCGGTAATCGCGATGGCGGCGGTGCGATCAGCAAGGCGGTCGACCTTGTCCGCCAGCCCGCGCAAGGCGCGCGTGCAGTCGAGCCAGGTCTGGTCGAGCGATTGCGTGACGGAGCCGTCGTCGCCGGTGGTGTAGGTGTTGCGAACGGAGGCGCTGGCGATCTGGCGGCCGGCCAGCGTGAAGGCGACGGCCTTCATGACCGAGGTGCCGGCGTCGATGCCGATGATCAGGTCTGCAGCTTCAGCCATGACGCGCACCAACGGATGCCGCGACAGCCTGCGTCGCTTCGCCTGACCCGAAACAGAGCATTCAATCCTCCCGATCGTCTTTCACGAAAGCGTGCGTGGCCTTGCGGACCATCTGGCCAAGGCCAATTGGCCTTCCAAGGACTTTATCACGGAACTCCCAAGTCTCGGAAGAGAACATAACACAAAGCTATCGTATGTCTCGTAAAATTTTTCGGCCTTCGAATTTTTTTTCAGGTATGCTGAGTGTAGGCAAGGCGTGAAGCTTAGGTATGTTTTCCGCGATGCCCTCGTTATTCCTATGAGGGATTTATCGCGGCACTGCGACCTCTGGAATGCCAACAAAAGTAAATTTTTTCACGTAATATCAAGAAGATGAGTTTCGCTCTTTGCCTCTGCCCTAGCTCCATTCGCATGGGCGTGCCCGGGTTTGCAGGGCAGAACTAACCCTCGCCTTGCCAAGCGGAAAGCTGAAGAGGCGCCATGCCTGAAGACAATGTGATCGAAAAAGGCAGATTGACAGCCTGCGTTAAGTTAACATATATATTGGGACATATAACACGCATATATCGCAACTGCGAAGATGTGTGCAATGCAGCGCAAGGCAGGTGAGGAGACTTGGCCGGCGCCTTCATGGGGAGGACATCATGACATGTTCTGTACGGAAGACAGTGACGCCCGCCTGCGACGGTGCAAGCAGGTCCGTCGGCGTGCCCCTGCGATCGGCCCCGTGCCGGCGCAGCCACTGAAGTACCCTCCGTTCAATCGCAAGGCCAATCGACATGACTGACACCACGCTATCGAAGTCGCCGCAGTCTCCGCGAAGCTACCGCTGGATCGGCATTGCCGCCGCCGTCGTGCTGGTCGGCGCCATGGCGTTCGACACGACGATCGTGCAGATCGGCTCCGAAAGAGACGTGCAGGTGCAGAAATTCTCGCCGGAAGCCTACGGTGCCGAGCAGTTTCCGCTCATCAAGCAGAGCGTCGAGACGCGCGCCGTCGATGCTGTCGAGCTTTCGGCGGCGATCGCCGTCGACAAGAAGGCGGCAGCCGAAAAGTATGGCGTGGCGACCTCGGTCGGCCCGGTCCTTCCGGTCAAGTTCACCGGCGTCGTCGGCGAGCGCAAGGCCAATTACAACGTTGTCGCCGTCGAAGGCCTGCCGGCCGAGTTGACCGTACGGGTGCAGACCGGTCCTGCACTCAACGGCACGGACCTTCGCGATGCGACGGGCCAGATCGAATTCGGCCAGTTCAAGAACCAGATCGAGTACCAGGACGCCGGCTCGGCGATCAACAACGAGGTCAAGAAGGTCGTGCTCGGCGGCATCGATCCCGCTGCCCTTCCCGGCAAGACCGTGTCGGTCATCGGCGTCTTCAAGCTGGTCAATCCGAAGAGCTGGATCGTCATTCCCGTGAGGCTCGACGTCCAATGAGCGCGCTCGCCGACACCGGCCCGAAGGGTGAAGTCGTGCTCGCCGCGCGCAACGTGGCGAAGTCCTACGGCAGCGTGCACGCCCTCAAGGGCGTCAATTTCGACATTCATCGCGGCCAGGTGACGACGCTGTTCGGCGAGAACGGTGCCGGCAAGTCGACCCTCATGAAAATCCTCTCCGGCGTGGTGCAGCCCACCGCCGGAGAGATCATTCTCGATGGAGAGCCCATCGCTTTCGCGTCATCCTCCCAAGCACGTGACCGCGGTATCTCCATCATCCATCAGGAGCTCAGCCTCGCTCCCAACATGAACGTTCGCGACAACATCTTCATGGGTCGCGAAATCATGACGGCAACGGGTGTGGACTTCGCAGAAGAAGAGCGCCAGACGCGCCTCCTGATGGCTGAACTGGAAGAGGACATCGATCCTCTTACCCCGGTCGAGGAGCTTCGCCTCGGCCAGCAGCAGATCGTCGAGATCGCCCGCGCCCTTTCGGTCAATTCGCGCATCCTGATCATGGACGAGCCGACCTCGGCGCTCAGCGCATCCGAAGTCGAGGTGCTGTTCAAGGTCATCCGCGACCTGATGAGCCGCGGCGTTTCGATCGTCTATATCTCGCACCATCTCGAGGAAGCCCTGCAGATCACCAACCATGCGGTGGTCCTGCGCGATGGCGCGATGACGGCCTATGCCGAGCGCAAGGACATCGACCTCGAATGGATCGTCCGGCACATGGTCGGCGACAATTTCGATCTCGGCTCGCCGCCAACCGGCTACGACAAGGGCGATGTGGCACTGTCGATCGAGGGGCTGACGGTGGCGGATCCCGGCGGCGCCGGTTATTCGGTGGTCGATGGGCTTTCGCTTTCGGTGCGTGAGGGCGAGATCGTCTGCATTTACGGCCTCATGGGTGCCGGTCGCACGGAATTGCTCGAGACGGTCGCTGGCCGCCTCAAGCCGACGGCGGGCAAGGTCGTGCTGAAGGGCCGGGACGTTACCGGCCAGTCGATTTCGGCCTGCATTCGCGATGGTCTCGTGCTCGTGCCGGAAGACCGGCAGCGCGACGGCCTGGTGCAGACCATGAGCGTCGGCCGCAACCTGTCGCTTGCCAGCCTTGGCGCCTTCACGCGCGGCCTCTTCACCTCCACCTCCCGCGAGGCGTCGCTAATCAGCGAGGCGATCCGCAAGGTGCATATCAAGACGGATGGCGGTGCGGCACCGATCGGTTCGCTCTCCGGCGGCAACCAGCAGAAGGTGGTCATCGGCAAGATGCTGGCGACCGAGCCGGAAGTCATCCTGCTCGACGAGCCGAGCCGCGGCATCGATATCGGCGCCAAGGCCGAGGTCTTCAAGCTTTTGGCCGAACGCGCCAAGCACGGGCTTGCCGTCGTCTACACCACTTCCGAGGTCGGCGAATGCCTCAGCATCGCCCACCGCATCATCGTCATGCGGCGTGGCCGCATCTCCGCCGAATTCGGTCCCGACGTGACCAAAGAACAGATCATGGCCGCCTCTGGCGAAGCCGTGCATGCCCATTAGGAGCGCTGAATCCATGTCAGTCACACCTGCAATCGACACGAAGGCGGCAGTCAGCGGCGGCAAGCGCAAGAAGAGCTTCGTCGAGCTGCTGTTCGAAGGCCGCGCCTTCTTCGCGCTTATCGCCATCGTCGTCGTCTTCTCGCTGATGTCGCCGAACTATTTCACGGTCAGCAACTTCCTGATCATGGCCTCGCATGTGGCGATCTTCGGCCTCTTGGCGATCGGCATGCTGCTCGTCATCCTGAACGGCGGCATCGACCTCTCCGTCGGCTCGACGCTGGGCTTGGCCGGTGTCGTCGCGGGCTTCCTGATGCAGGGTGTCACGCTGCCGAAGATCGGCGTGATCCTCTATCCATCGGTCTGGGTTGTGGTGGTTCTCACCTGCCTGCTTGGTGCCGTCGTCGGCGCGGTCAACGGTGTGCTCATCGCATACCTGCGCGTGCCGGCCTTCGTGGCGACGCTCGGCGTGCTCTATGTTGCCCGTGGTGTTGCGCTTTTGATGACCAACGGCCTCACCTACAACAATCTCGGCGGCCGTCCGGAGCTCGGCAATACCGGCTTCGACTGGCTCGGCTTCAACCGTCTTGCCGGCGTGCCGATCGGCGTGCTGGTTCTTCTAGTCTTCGCCGTCGCCTGCCACATCCTGCTGGCCCGCACGGCCTTCGGCCGCTGGCTCTACTCGTCGGGCGGCAACGAGCGGGCGGCAGAATTGTCGGGCGTTCCGGTCAAGGGCGTGAAGATCGCGGTCTACGTACTGTCAGGCATCTGCGCGGCCGTTGCCGGTCTGGTTCTGTCCTCGCAGTTGACCTCGGCAGGCCCGACGGCCGGCACGACTTACGAGCTGACGGCGATTGCCGCCGTCGTCATCGGCGGCGCTGCGCTGACCGGCGGCCGTGGCACTGTCATCGGCACCATGCTTGGCGCTTTCGTCATCGGCTTCCTGTCGGATGGCTTGGTCATCATCGGGGTCTCGGCCTACTGGCAGACGGTTTTCACCGGCGCCGTGATCGTCACCGCCGTTCTGCTCAACAGCTTCAAATACGGCCGCCGCTGAAAAGCGGCGACTGACCGGAACTGACTGCGACCGGGAGAGGCGGGCCACCGAGTGCCCCGGCAGCGGAAAGTATTGCCGATCATCGGCGCAAACGAACTCAACAAAGGGAGTGAGATCATGTTCAAAAAAGGTATGCGTGTACTCTTCGCAGCAACTGCCGCTTTGCCGCTGCTGTTCAGCACAGCCTGGGCCGAGGGCCTGATTACGGTCATCGTCAACGATCCGTCCAACCCGTACTGGTTCACCGAAGGCGAAGTCGCCAAGGCGACCGCCGAAAAGCTCGGCTACACGGCCAATGTCGGTGCGCACAAGGGTGACACCAACACCGAGAGCAACCTGATCGACACCGCGATCACCAACAAGTCGGTCGCCATTATCCTCGACCCGGCAAATGCCGATGGTTCTGTCGGCGCCGTGAAGAAGGCCGTTGCGGCCGGTATCCCGGTCATTCTCGTCAATGCCGAGATCAACCAGGAAGGCCTTGCCAAGGCTCAGCTCGTTTCGAACAACGCCCAGGGCGCTGCTCTCGGTGCGCAGCAGTGGGTCGAGGCGGTCGGCGACAAGGGCAAGTATGTCGAACTCTTCGGCGCGCCTGCTGACAACAATGCGGCAACCCGTTCGAACGGCTACGAAACCGTCCTGACGCAGTACCCGGACCTCGAAAAGTCCGGCAAGGAAGTGGCTGACTGGGACCGTACCAAGGGCCACGCCAAGATGCAGTCCCTGCTTCAGGCAAACCCGGACATCATCGGCGTGATCAGCGGCAACGACGAAATGGCGCTGGGTGCCATCGCGGCCCTCAAGGAAGCCGGCAAGCTCGAGCAGGTGAAGGTCGGTGGTTTCGACGGTTCGCCGGACGCAGTCGCCGCCATCAAGGCCGGTGAGCTGCAGTACACCGTCCTCCAGCCGGTTGCTGTCTTCTCGGAAGCTGCCGTCAAGCAGGCCGACAACGTGATCAAGAACGGCTCGACCGGTGTCGACACCGAAAAGCAGCTGTTCGATTGCCTGCTGATCACCAAGGACAATGTCGACAAGTACACCGCTCCGTTCGTTCTGAGCGAGTAATCAACACCGGGAGCGCCTGTCCGCGGGCGCTCCCATCCACCTTGCTTGGCATTTTCCTTGCCGCCCGATACGAGATACCAAACTTCTCTCCTCGAAGCATGGCAGGGTTCCCCGTGAACAAGAAAGTCGACGTCAAGGATTTGCTTTCGGAAGAGCTGCCGAGCGACAGCCGGCATGCGCGCCAGCTCGTGCGCCGACAGGCGATCGCCGAAACGGTCATCGCCGAAGGGTCGATCCGCATCGAAGACCTGACCGAACGCTTCGGCATCAGCCTGATGACGGCGCACCGCGATGTCGACGAGCTCGTCAGCCGCGGCCTTTTCCGCAAGACGCGCGGCATCGTTTCGGCGGCACCCACCAGCCTCATCGAATCCTCCGATGCCTATCGCGCCACCAAGCAGGCCAAGGAGAAGAAGGCGGTTGCCAGGGCTGCGATGCAGTTCGTCGAGCCGGGGCAGGCGATCTTCATGGACGACGCCACGACCGTGCACGAGATGACCCGCTTCCTGCCAGCCAAGGTGCCGCTGACGGTCATTACCAATTCGCTCGTGCTGATCAACGAGTTGAAGGAGGTGAACGACCTCAATCTCATCTGTCTCGGGGGGCAGTTCTACCATTGGTGCAATGCCTTCATGGGGCATATCACCACCAACGAAATTCGCCGCCTGAGGGCGGATACCGTGTTCATGTCGCTGTCGGCGATCGTCGATGACGTGGTCTATCACCAGTCGCCGGAAACCGTCACGACCAAGCGCGCGATGTTCGAGAGTTCTGCCCGGCGCGTGCTTTTGGCGGACCACACCAAGTTCGAGCGGCGCGCGCTGCACCACTTCGCGGCGCTTGAAGAATTCGACGCCGTGATCGTCGACGAGGATATCCCGATCGCCCACCTGTCGCGCATGCGCTCGAAGGGGATCAACGTCATTGTGGCGGACGGAGAACGGGCCGGCTGAGGTTTCCGCTGCCGCGGATATCTTGATGTCGGTCACCGCTCTTCCTTCGCTTGAGAATGGAGACAGCGATGCCTTGCATCATCGGTATAGACAGCGGCTTGACGGTGACCAAGGCCGTCATCTTCGACGCGGACGGCACGGTACTGGCCATCGCCCGCCGGCGTGTTCCGCAACTCATCCCCGCGCCGCAGCATGTTGAACGCGATATGGACGGGCTGTGGTCGGCAACGGCGGACGCGATCCGCGAGGCGGTCGCCGCCTGCGGTCGTCCGGCTTCCGACATCGTGGCGATTGCCGCCACCGCCCATGGCGACGGCATCTATCTGCTCGATGACGACAAGAGGCCGCTCGGCAATGCCATTGTTTCGCTCGATACACGCGCCGGCGCGATTGCCGATGCGTGGAACGAGGGCGAGGTTGGCACACGTTCGCTGGACCTGACGGGCCAAAAGCCGCACGCCTCCGCGCCGTCGGCCATTCTGCGCTGGATTCGCGAGCACCAGCCGGAGCGTTACGCCCGCATCGCCCATTTCATCGCGGCGAAGGACTGGCTGCGCTTCTGCCTGTGCGGCACGATTGGCACGGACCGCACGGAAGCCAGCACATCCTTCACCAATGTGCAGACGCAGGACTATGCCGAAGACGCCTTCCGTCTGTTCGGCCTGGAGCGGCTCGCTGGCCGGCAACCGCCGATGGCGGGCTCCACCGAGATCGTCGGTGGTGTGACGGCCGAGACGGCGCGGCAGACGGGTCTTGTCGCGGGCACGCCTGTTATGGCCGGTCTGCATGATGTCACGGCGTCTGCGCTCGGCATGGGCGGTTATGGCGAAGGCGTGGTCGCCGTCATTGCCGGCACCTACTCGATCAACGAGACGGTGTCGCCTGCACCAAAGGTCGATGGCCGCTGGTTCTGCCGCAACGGCATCCTGCCGGGCGAGTGGAACAACATGTCCATCTCGCCCGCCTCGACCGCCAATTACGACTGGTTCATCGAGCAGTTCTGCGCCGCCGATGCGCGGCAGGCCGAGGCCTCCGGCGAAAGCATCCATGCCATCCTCGGCAAGGAATTCGAGGTCGCACGCCAGCGCCCGTCGAGCGCCTTCTTCCATCCCTATCTCTTCGGTTCGCCCTTCGCCGGAGCGTCGAGCGCCGGCTTCTATGGGCTCAATGCCTGGCACGACCGGGGCGATCTGGTGCGGGCCGTGCTGGAAGGCATCGCTTTCAACCATCGTGTCCATGTCGATGCGCTGCGTGATGGTTTTGCGCCGACCTCGGCCCGTCTGACGGGCGGCATCTCGCGCAATCCCGCCATGGCGGGCCTTTTTGCCGATATTCTCGGCCTGCCGGTCACGGCGACACGGACGGAGGAGGCAGCTGCCTGGGGCGCGGCGTTGTGCGCGGGTGCAGGCGCCGGGCTCTTTGCCTCGCCCACTGCCGATCCGCGCGACCTTGTGTCGATCGAGACGACCTACCAGCCGGATCCAGACCGGCAGCGCGCCTATGACGAGAAATATCGGGTCTTCCTCGATCTCGCCGAGGCCATGAAGCCGCTCTGGCCGACGCTCCGGCGCCTCGGCGGCGCTGCATAGCAACAGGACTGCTTCTCATGACGAACACAACAGCCGGCACGGTCGAGACCTTCGACGTGATCATCCTCGGCGCGGGCATCAACGGGGCCGGGCTCTTTCGGGATCTCTGCCTCCAGGGTTTGAAATGCCTGATCGTCGACAAGGCCGATTTCGGCTCAGGCACGAGCGCCGCCCCCTCGCGCCTCATCCATGGTGGCATCAAGTATCTGGAGACGGGGGAACTGGGCCTCGTCGCGCAGTCGACGCTGGAGCGCAATCTGCTGCTGCGCAACGCGCCGCATTGCGTCGAGCCCCTGCCGACTTTCATTCCTTCCTTCTCGCTGATGAAGGGGGCCTTTGCGGCATTCCGCACACTGCTCGGCTCGACGACCGCGCCGCGCAGCCGCGGTGCCGTGCTGATCAAGATCGGCCTTGCGCTCTACGATCTCTACGGCGCACGGCATCGCGTCATGCCAAAACATCAGTTCTTCTTTCGCCGCAAGGCGCTGGAGGAAATGCCGGAAATCACGCCGCGTATCGTTGCCGGCGGCATCTACTATGACGCCAAGATCAGCCGGCCGGAACGGCTGGTCTGGGAACTGGTGCGGGATGGCCTTGATGCCAGCCCGGACGCCCGCGCGATGAATGACACGACGCTGCTCGGGCAGGAGGAAGGCGTGCTGCGGCTTCGCGATCCGCGCGGCACGGAACGGCTGGTGCGCGCGGCCACCGTCGTGAACGGTGCGGGTCCCTGGATCGATCACGTCAATGCGACGCTTGGCGTTCCCGGAAAACTGATCGGTGGCACGAAGGGATCGCATATCCTCCTCAGGCACCCCGATCTCGTCAAAAGCCTCAAGGGCCGGATGATCTATTTCGAGGCCGATGACGGGCGTATCTGCCTGGTCTACGATTTCCTCGGTCTCGCGCTGGTTGGCTCGACGGATACCAAGGCCGACAATCCCGAGACGGTGCGCTGCGAGGAGGAGGAGATCGACTATTTCCTTGCCAGCCTGCGGTCTCTCCTGCCCAAGCTGGACTTCGGCCGTGAGCAGATCGTCTATGCCTATAGCGGCATCCGGCCTCTGCCGGCGTCGGACGCCAGCAATCCCGGCCTGATCAGCCGCGACCATTCGGCACCCGTGGCGGAACCTGCCGAGAGGCGACCGTTTTCCGTCATCTCGCTGGTCGGCGGCAAGTGGACCACCTTCCGCGGTTTCGCCGAGGAGGTCGCCGATACGATCCTCGCGCGCATGGGCCGTCCGCGCAAGATCAGCACGCAGATGCTGCCGATCGGCGGCGGGCGCGACTTCCCGGTGGATGATGTCGCGCGGCGCGCCTGGGTTGCCGGGCGATCCGCGAAAAGCGGCCTGCCTGCCGCGATGGTCGATGCTTTGCTCGGCCGTTACGGCACAACCGCCGATGCGGTGCTGGCCCATATCGGCGGGGAGGGCGGCGCTGTGCCGCTCGCCCATGTGGATGGTTACAGCAAGGCGGAAATCGACTGGATCGCGCGCAGCGAAATGGTCGAACATCTCGCTGATATCGTCATGCGGCGAACGACGCTTGCCATCGAAGGGCGGCTCAGCGTCGCCGGACTGGACGAGATCGCAACCGTCGCCGCGTCTGCCCTAGGCTGGGATGAACGCCGGCGGGCGGAGGAGCTTGCGACCGTTACCGAACACCTGACCGCCTTCAACCGCGTCAGCCTTTGACATCCCATGCATGCGTAAAGCGCGTGCCCTTGAGCCGGCCGTCGAGAGACGGTCGGCTTTTTCTTTGGGCCGTCGGAATGAAAAGCTGGATCTGCCATGTCACTTATTCTGAGAGATAGTTATTGACTTGTTATACCAGTTGAGAAATATAGGCCCACGCCGGGTGACCGGTGGAAGAAATTTCGGCTGGACAGGATTTTGGATCCGGCCGCTCGCATTCAGGGAGGTCTTCGATGACATCGATCGCGCTGTTCGGTGCCGGTGGCAAAATGGGCTATCGGCTCGCCAAGAATCTCAAGGGTTCGCGCTTTGATGTCCGGCATATCGAAGTGAGCGATGTCGGCAAGGCGCGCCTTGCCGACGATCTCGGGCTCTCCTGCGTGTCCGCTGATGAAGGCCTCGATGGCGCTGATGTCGTCATTCTCGCGGTTCCGGATACGGCGATCGGCAAGGTCGCAGCCGGCATTGCCGACAAGCTGAAGCCGGGCACCATGGTGGTGGCACTCGATGCCGCCGCCCCCTTCGCCGGCCACTTGCCGGAACGCGCGGACCTCACCTATTTCGTCACGCACCCCTGCCACCCGCCGATCTTCAACGACGAGACCGACCCGACCGCCAAGCGCGATTTCTTCGGCGGCGTCGCGGCCAAGCAGCACATCGTGTCCGCGCTGATGCAAGGTCCTGAAGAGGCCTATGCGCTCGGCGAGGAGATCGCCAAGGTCATCTGGGCACCGGTCATGCGCTCGCACCGCGTTACCGTTGAGCAGATGGCGCTGCTGGAGCCGGGCTTGTCCGAGACAGTCTGTGCCTCGCTGCTCGTCGTGATGCGCGAAGCCATGGATGAATGTGTGCGCCGCGGCGTTGCCAAGGAAGCCGCCCGCGACTTCCTGCTCGGCCACATGAACGTGCTCGGCGCGGTGATCTTCGAGGAGACGCCGGGCGTCTTTTCCGACGCCTGCAACAAGGCGATCGAGTTCGGCAAGCCCGTGCTCATGAAGGACGACTGGAAGCGTGTGTTCGAGCCTGCGGAAATCGCAGCCAGCATCCAGCGTATCACCTGATTTCCGGCGGGCCTGGCCCACCGCGGCCGGCGTCACGCGCCGGCTAAAGATCGCACCGGGGCGGCCATTTTCAATGGAGGGATGGCTGCTGGAATTCGGTGCCTAACCGGGAGGAGAAACTATGAACATTACCCGCAGACTGATCACCGTCGGCTTTGCCGCCGTCATGGCCGCAAGCGTTGCCATGCCGTCTTTCGCGGCCGACCTCATCGCCATCATCACGCCAAGCCACGACAATCCGTTCTTCAAGGCGGAAGCTGTCGGTGCCGAAGCCAAGGCCAAGGAACTCGGCTACGAGACGCTGGTTCTGGTGCATGACGACGACGCCAACAAGCAGTCGCAGCTGATCGACACCGCCATCGGCCGCGGCGCCAAGGCGATCATCCTCGACAATGCCGGCTCGGAAGCCTCGATCGCCGCCGTGCAGAAGGCCAAGGATGCGGGCATTCCCTCCTTCCTGATCGACCGTGAAATCAACGCCACGGGCGTCGCCGTCTCGCAGATCGTCTCGAACAACTACCAGGGCGCCCAGCTCGGTGCCGAAGAGTTCGTCAAGCTGATGGGCGAGAAAGGCAACTATGTCGAGCTGCTCGGCCGAGAAGCCGATCTCAATGCGGGCATCCGCTCCAAGGGCTACCACGACGTCATGGACGAATATCCTGACATGAAGATGGTCGCCCAGCAGTCGGCCAACTGGAGCCAGACGGAAGGCTACTCCAAGATGGAGACCATCCTTCAGGCGAACCCGGACATCCAAGGCGTAATCGCCGGCAACGACACGATGGCCATGGGCGCGATTGCAGCCCTTCAGGCTGCCGGCCGCAAGGACGTCATCGTCGTCGGCTTCGACGGGTCGAACGACGTGCGCGACTCCATCAAGGCAGGCGGCATCAAGGCGACCGTCATGCAGCCGGCCTATGCCCAGGCCCAGCTCGCCGTCACCCAGGCGCATGAGTACATCACGACCGGCAAGGCGCCGGCCGAGGAAAAGCAGCTCATGGACTGCGTGCTCATCACCGCGGAAAATGCCGGCAAGCTCGAGACCTTCGCGCTCTCCGAATAATCCTTTCCGCGATGGCGCGAGGCGGGGTGCGGTCCCGCCTCGCGTTTTCTGTTTGTGACGGAGAATGGGAATGCTGAGGTTCAACGCTGCCTGTATACTCGTGCTTGCGGGCGCACTCGCGCTCGGCGGCTGCAAGTTCGTCAAGACAGAGGACGAGCAGAAACAGGCGGCGGCAGGCGCCTTCAACCCCGACAAGCTGGTCGCCGACATATGGGACGCCAAGGTCGTGCCCTATCTCGAGGAGCGCGGTGGCGCCTTCCAGGACGTCTCGGCGCTTGCGGCAAGCGATTTGAACGCGGCCGCTGAAAAATACGGCCACAAGGAAAAGCAGGGCAACGCGCCCTGGACCTTCGCTGCCAAGATTGACGGCGTGATCGTCGGCGAAGAGACCAAGTCCCGTGCCGGTTACGTCGATGTGGATGTCGATGGCGACAAAAAGGCCGACGTGCGCGTCTCGATCGGCCCGGCGATCCGCGGTACGGCGCTGCGCGACAGTCTGAAATTCGTGAACTTCAACGAGTTCAAGAACCAGATCGAATGGGCGCAGTACGGCAAGTCGTTCAACACCTATGTGAACGGTGCGCTGCTGGAGAAACTGTCGCGCGAAGGCCTGACCGGCAAGACGATCAAGGCGACCGGCGCCTATCCGTTTCCCGCCAAGGGCCAGCTGCCGCAGTTCGTGCCGGCCACCATCACCGTGGGAGGCTGACGATGGCCGAACAGGACGATGGCGACGTCATTCTCGAACTCAAGGACATCACGAAGGCCTATTCGGGCATCGTGGCGCTGAAGAAGGCGGATCTGAAACTTCGGCGCGGTGCGGTGAACGTGCTCGTCGGCGAAAACGGCGCCGGCAAATCCACCATGATGCGCATCATCGCTGGCGTCGAGCGGCCGACGCTCGGCGAGATCTGGATGGATGGCGAACGTATTCATCTCAACAGCCCGGCGGATGCGGTGCGGCACGGCATCGGTATCGTTTTCCAGGAGCTGAACCTCTTCGGCAATCTCTCTGTCGCCGAGAACATCTTTGCCACCCGCGAGATCACCCGCGGCCTGCGCGGTATCGACCACAAGGCCCAGGTGGAGAAGGCCAACGAATTCCTGAACCGTCTCGAGGCCGGCATTTCCGCCGATACGCTGGCGGAAGACCTGCCGATCGGCCAGCAGCAGCTTGTCGAGATCGCCCGCGCCGTCTCGCTCGACACGCGTATCCTCATCATGGACGAGCCCACCTCGGCGCTGAGCGCTGCCGAAGTCGACGTGCTGTTCCGCGTCATCGCGGACCTCAAGGCGCGCGGCGTCGCCATCGTCTATATCTCGCACCGGCTGGAAGAGCTGATGCGCATCGGCGACTATATTACCGTGCTGAAGGACGGGCAGATCACGGGCCATGCCATGGTCAAGGACATCGACACGCGCTGGATCGTGCGCTCCATGATCGGCTCGGATGCCAAGGACTTTGCCAAGCAGGTCGATCATGCGCCGGGCGAGGAAGTCTTTCGCACGGAAGATATCTGCCTGCCGCGCGCGCAGGGCGGCTATGCGGTCGATCATGTCTCGATCGGCGTGCGCAAGGGAGAGATCCTCGGCATCTACGGCCTGATGGGCGCGGGGCGTTCCGAGCTCTTCGAATGCATCATGGGCCGGCACGAGCACTACACGGGAAAAATCTTCGTCGAGGGCGAGGAGCTGAAGGGGCGTGACACGACCCGGCGCATCCGCGAGGGCCTTGCATTGATCCCGGAGGACCGCCAGCGCGAAGGGCTCGTGCAGTCCATGTCGATTGCCGACAACCTGTCCATGGCAAGCCTCGGCCAGTTCCTGAAAGCCGGCTTCCATATTGACCTGAAGCTGGAGAAGGCGGCGATCCTTGAGGCGATCCGCAATCTTTCCATCAAGGCGAAGAACCCGGATTTCGACGTCACCTCCATGTCGGGCGGCAACCAGCAGAAGGTCGTCATCGGCAAGGCGCTGATGACGGGGCCGAAGGTGCTGCTGATGGACGAGCCCAGCCGCGGCATCGACGTCGGCGCCAAGGCGGACGTCTTCCGCACCATGCGGCGCTTGGCAGGCGAGGGCCTCGCCATCCTGTTTTCCACCTCGGACCTCGAAGAGGTCATGGCGCTGTCCGATCGCATTGCGGTGATGAGCAACGGACGGCTGGTGACGGTCGTCGACCGCAAGGACGCCACCGAAGAGATGATCGTCTCGGCCTCCGCAGAGGGACATAAAACCAAAAGGATGCATGCGTGATGACGACAGCAACGCAAACTGCCGCCGCCGGCAACCACCTCTCCACCGGAGCCGCCCTGCTGACGCTGATGAAGCTTCGAACCTTCATCGCGCTCTTTGCGGTGATCATCTTCTTCTCGATCTTCGCGCCGAATTTCCTGTCGACCGCCAACATGATCCTGATGTCGAAGCATGCGACGCAGAATGCGTTTCTGGCAATCGGCATGACCTTCGTCATCATCACCGGCGGCATCGACCTGTCCGTCGGCTCGATCGTCGGCCTCTGCGGCATGATCGCAGGCGGGCTCATCATGTACGGCGTCGCGCTGCCGCTGGGCTACACGGTCTATTTCAACATCGTCGAAGTGGCTGTTATCGTGATGGTCGTCGGCATCCTGATCGGCGCGGTCAACGGCCTGCTGATTACCCGGCTAAACGTTGCCCCCTTCATCGCGACGCTCGGCACGCTCTATGTGGCGCGCGGCATGGCGCTGCTTTATTCGGACGGCCAGACGCTGCCCAACCTCACAGGGCGCGAAGACCTCGGCAACCAGGGTTTTTCGTATCTCGGTTCCGGCTCTATCCTCGGGCTGCCGGTCTCGGTCTGGATCCTTATCGTCGTCGCGCTGGGGGCCGCCTATTTCGCCCGCTTCGTGCCGCTCGGCCGGCATATCTTTGCGGTCGGTGGCAATGAGCGCGCGTCCCGCATGTCGGGTATCCGCGTCAACCGCGTAAAAATGTTCGTCTACATGTTTTCCGGCTTCTGCGCGGCGATCGTCGGCCTCATCATCTCCTCGGAGCTGATGGCCTCGCACCCAGCGACCGGCACAAATCTCGAACTCAACGCCATTGCAGCAGCCGTTCTCGGTGGTACATCCATGTCGGGCGGGCGCGGCACGATTGGCGGCACGATTATCGGCGCCTTCGTGATCGGAATTCTCTCGGACGGGTTGGTGATGATGGGTGTGAGTTCGTTCTGGCAGATGGTGATCAAGGGCCTTGTCATCATCGTCGCCGTTGTTGTCGACCAGGCGCAGCGCCGCTTGCAGCAGCGCGTTACCCTGATGCAGATGGCAAAGGCAGGCTGAATATGGCGCAGGTAAAGGGTGCGCTGATCGGCTGCGGCTTCTTCGCTGTCAACCAGATGCATGGCTGGCAGGATTTGGCCAATGTGGAGATCGTGGCGATCTGCGATCGTGATCCGGAACGGCTGGCGATCGTCGGCGACCAGTTCGGCGTAGCGCGGCGTTATCACTCGGCGGACGACATGTTTGCCGTTGGCGGCTTTGATTTCGTCGATATCGCAACGACGGTCGGCAGCCACCGCGCACTGGTTGAGCTTGCCGCCAGCCACAAGGTTCCGGCGATCTGCCAGAAACCGTTTGCGCCGACGCTGGCCGATGCCCAGGCGATGGTTGCCGCGGCCGATGAGGCCGGCATTCCGCTGATGATCCACGAGAATTTTCGCTGGCAGACGCCGATCCTCGCGGTGAAGGCGGTGCTGGACAGCGGCGCGATCGGCACGCCCTTCTGGGGCCGCGTCTCCTTCCGCTCCGGTTTCGATGTCTTCTCGGGCCAACCCTATCTCGCCAAAGGCAAGCGCTTCATCATCGAAGACCTCGGCATCCATTCTCTCGACATCGCCCGCTTCCTGTTCGGCGACGCCAGCCGCATGACTGCCCGCACGCGCCGCATCAATCCGGACATTGCCGGCGAAGACGTGGCGACCATGCTGCTCGACCATGACAACGGCATCACCTCGATCGTCGATGTCAGCTATGCGACGAAGTTGCCGGAGGAACCGTTCCCGGAAACGTTTGTCGAGATTGATGGCAGCGCGGGCACCCTCAGGCTCGGCAAGGACTACAAGCTGATCGTCCATGGGCCTGATGGCACGACGGAAAGCATCGTCGCGCCGACCCTGCTGCCCTGGGCCTCGCGCCCATGGCACAATATCCAGGAGAGTGTGGCCCTTATCCAGAAACACTGGATCGAGCGGTTGACGTCCGGTCAGGCGCCGGATACGTCGGGCCGCGACAATCTGAAAACCTTTGCCCTCGTCGAAGCCGCCTACTTGAGCGCCGAGCGTGGGGAGACCATTTCGCTGGGGGACCTGCTGGGATGAGCGAGGACCTGCTGCGGCTCTACGGCACAGGCGAACGTGAACCGGAAAGCCGGACACTCGCTGTGGGCGATCTCAGTGTGGAGCTTCAGGACGGCAACCTTCGCACCCTGCGTTTCCGCGGACACGAGGTTCTGCGGGTCATCGCCTTTCTCGTGCGCGACAAGGATTGGGGCACATGCAGCGCCACGATCGCCGATCTGGCCGTCGCGGAAACGGGACTGGGCTTTACCGTTACTTACAACGCTCGCTTCACCGCACCCTCGGGCGCCAATCTCGATTGCGCCATCGCGATTTCGGGCACGGCAAAAACCGTTACGTTCTCTGCTCATTGTGTCAGCGATGCCGATTTCGAAACGGCCCGAGCCGGCTTCGTCGTGCTGCACCCGGTCGTCGGCGTTGCGGGAGAGCCTGTCGAGGTCCGGCATGGCGACGGCAGCACCGAACGGTCGCACTGGCCAAAAGAGATCGATCCATGGCAGCCGTTCAAGGACATCGTCGCGATCACCCATCAGGTCGCGCCCGGCATTGCGGCGATGACGGCCTTCGGTGGTGACATCTTCGAGATGGAGGACCAGCGCAACTGGACCGATGGTTCCTATAAGACCTATGTGCGTCCTCTGGCGCTGCCATGGCCCTATCGCGTGGCGAAAAACGAGCCTTTCAGCCAGACGGTCGCCGTTGAAATTCGGGCGGAAGACGATGCTGCACGCGCTGCCGATGCATCTGACACCATCACCCTGCAAGTGGTGCCGACGGGCTTCCGTTTTCCTGAAATCGGTGTCGGTCTGCGTTCGGAATGCCTTGCGCAGGAGCTGGCCGCGCTCGAAACCCTGAAAACCATCGGTGCACGGCACCTGATCGGCCATTTCGATCCGGGGGCGGGGCATGGCCTTGCTGCGCTGAAGGGCTACGCGGAGATCGCGGAAAAATCCGGGCTCCGGATGACGCTGGAACTTGCCGTACCGTGCAAGCGTCCGCTGCAGGAGGAAATGGCCGGGTTCGCAGCGCTTGTGCAGGAGGCCGGCCTGACGTTCGACACGCTGTTCGTCTGCCCCTCGGTCGATCGCCAATCGACGCCACCCGGAAGCTCGTGGCCGGAATGCCCGCCACTGGAGGAAGTCTATGCCGCCGCGCGCGCTGCTTTTCCCGGTGTGCGGCTCGGCGGTGGCATGATGAGCTATTTCACTGAACTCAACCGCAAGCGCGTGCCGGCGGACCGCATCGATTATGTCAGCCATTGCACCAATCCAATCGTGCATGCGGCCGATGATCTGTCCGTCATGCAGACGTTTGAAGCGCTGCGCCATGTCGTCAGCTCGACCCGCGCGATCTATGGCGACAAGCCCTACCGCATCGGCCCGTCGACGATCGCCATGCGGCAGAACCCCTACGGCAGTGCGACGAAGGACAACTCGGCGGGCCGGCGCATTCCCATGGCCAATGTCGATCCGCGGCACAACGGCCAGTTCGGCGCGGCATGGACGCTGGCTTACGCCGCAACGGTCGTCCCTGCCGGGCTGGAGATGCTGACACTGTCGACGCTTGCCGGTCCCTACGGCCTGGTCGCAGGGGAGGGCGAGGCAACGGTACAAGGCGATTTGCGGCCGCTCGTGCATGTTCTGGCGCGCCTTGGCATCTTGGCAGGCGAGGCAGTGCATGCCGTCGAGACGTCTCGCCCGGATGCGTTGCTTGGGCTCGCTTCCAAGGAGCGCTTGCTTTTGGCGAACATCACCGCGAAACCGCAGGTGGCCGCCTTGTCCCAACCGCCGCGCAGGGTCTCGCTGATCGGGGCAGAGAGTGTCG
Source organism: Sinorhizobium sp. RAC02 (assembly GCF_001713395.1). NCBI lineage: Bacteria > Pseudomonadati > Pseudomonadota > Alphaproteobacteria > Hyphomicrobiales > Rhizobiaceae > Sinorhizobium > Sinorhizobium sp. RAC02. The sequence goes on from NZ_CP016450.1 coordinate 3,755,399, forward strand.
ATTTGCCGTCGAAGGAGCAGATCGTCGTGCCGCCCTATGGCAGCGTCGAGATCGTGCTCTGAACCCTACGTCCGCTCCTTGAGGGCATAGAGCGCGCGGGAGCGTTCGAGATGTTTGATCATCGCCTTTTCCGCGAGGTCGGCATTGCCCTTCTCGATCGTGCGGATGATTTCCGCGTGTTCGGCGAGCGTAAAGTTTTCGCGGCCCGTCCAGATGAGCATTTCCGTATGATAGGACTTCAGCCAGCCCAGCATTGCACCGCTGACCGCGGCGAAGATCGGATTACCGGAAATCTGCGCGATATACTGGTGGAACTCCATGTCGGCCTCGATGAAGGCATCCGCATCGCCAAGGCTCTGCCTCTGCTTGTCGAGCAGGGCGTTGAGTTGGGTGATGTGCTCCGGCGTCGCCCTGGCGGCCGCTTCCCGGATCATGCCGCGTTCGAAGAAGATACGGGCGCTCTTCAGATGCTCCAGCGAGTCGGACGACCCGGAGAGCATCATCTTGGCTGGGAGATCGACCTGCCGGAAGATGGATTCGGCGGTGATGCGCAGCACCTTGGCGCGCTCGCCCTGCGAAATCTCGACCAGGCCCTTTCCGGCAAGCGCCTGCATCGCCTCGCGGATCGCCGGGCGGCCGACGCCGTAGCGCTCCATCAGCTCGCGTTCGGAGGGCATGTCGTCCCCCGCCTTCAGCTCGCCGGTTTCGATCATGTGCTTCAGCCGTGCGAAGACTTCGTCGGAGAGTTTTTTGCGGACGATCGGTTCGGAAACGACGTTCATGGGTCACCTGATTTCGACAGGTTGGAATATGCACCAAGTTGGTTCGCCGCAACAGCTTTTGCGGCAATCGGCTTGCAATAACATAAATACTCATTATACCAGTTGACGAAAGCAAACAAGCACGCGCCTGCGCTCGGGAGGAAAAACCGTGATCCGTCTGACCTATCGGATAGAGACCCCCGGTTCGGTGGAAGCGATGGCGACGAAGATCGCCAGCGACCAGTCGACCGGCACCTTCGTGGCCTTGCCCGGTGAGACGGAAGAATTGAAGGCGCGGGTGGCGGCGCGTGTCGTCGCGATCCGCCCGCTGCCGCCGACCGATCGTGCCTCGTTTCCGGAGGAGGCGGGCGGTGCGACGCTGTTCAATCGGGCCGATGTCGATATCGAATTCCCGATGGATGCCGTTGGTACCGATCTTTCCGCGCTGATGACCATCGCGATCGGCGGCGTCTTTTCCATCAAGGGCATGACGGGCATCCGCATCGTCGACATGAAGCTGCCGCAGGAATTTGCCGCCGCCCATCTGGGTCCGCAGTTCGGCGTGCCGGGCAGTTTCGCGCTGACCGGCGTGAAGGACCGTCCGATCATCGGCACCATCGTCAAGCCGGCGCTTGGTCTCAGGCCGCATGAGACGGCCGAGATGGTCGGCGAACTGATCGAAGCGGGCGTCGATTTCATCAAGGACGACGAAAAACTGATGAGCCCGGCCTATTCACCGCTCAAGGACCGGGTGGCGGCGATCATGCCGAAAATCTTCGATCACGAGCAGAAGACCGGCAAGAAGGTCATGTACGCCTTCGGCATCAGCCATGCCGACCCGGACGAAATGATGCGCAACCACGATCTGGTGGCCGCGGCGGGCGGCAATTGCGCCGTCGTCAACATCAACTCGATTGGTTTCGGTGGCATCGCCTTCCTGCGCAAGCGCTCCAGTCTCGTGCTGCATGCCCATCGCAACGGCTGGGATGTCTTAACGCGTCATGCCGGCTTCGGCTTCGAATTCTCCGTCTGGCAGCAGTTCTGGCGCTTGCTTGGCGTCGACCAATTCCAGATCAATGGCATTCGCGTGAAATACTGGGAGCCGGACGAGAGCTTCGTGCGCTCCTACAAGGCGGTTACCACGCCGCTCTTCTTTGAAGGCGACGTCGCGCTGCCGGTGATCGGTTCCGGCCAGTGGGGCGGGCAGGCGCCTGATACGATTGCGGCAACGGGTGGCTCAACCGACCTGCTCTATCTCTGCGGTGGCGGCATTGTCAGCCATCCCGGTGGGCCGGGTGCGGGTGTGAAGGCGGTCAGGCAGGCCTGGGAGGCGGCGGTTGCGGGCATCCCGCTCGAGACCTATGCGAAGGACCATGCCGAGCTTGCGCAATCCATCGAAAAATTTGCCGATGGCAGGGCGGCCTAAGCCATGACGCGCCCGCTGATCAGCTACTATGGCGACGATTTCACCGGCTCGACCGACGTCATGGAGGCGCTTGCCTCGAACGGGGTGGAAACCGTGCTGTTCCTGAACATGCCCGACGAAGCGCTCGTGTCGCGGTTCTCCGATGCACGCGCCTTCGGTCTTGCCGGTACCAGCCGCAGCGAGACACCGGAATGGATGGACGTGCACCTCCGCGCGGCTTTCGGCTGGCTGAAGATGCTTGATGCCGAGCTTTGCCACTACAAGGTCTGCTCCACCTTCGATTCCGCGCCGCATGTCGGCAATATCGGTCGCGCCATCGAGATCGGGCGGGCGGTTTTTGGCGAGACGGCCGTGCCGCTCATTATCGGTGCACCGCAAATTCGTCGCTACACGGCGTTCGGAGACCTCTTTGCCGCCTACCAGGGGCGCAACTACAGGATCGACCGTCATCCAGTCATGTCCCGCCATCCCGTTACGCCGATGGATGAGGCCAATCTACTGATGCATCTGGCGCGGCAGACGAACCTGTCGTCCGCGCTTATCGACATGGTCGCCCTGTCCGGTCGGCCGGAACCCGAGGCGGCCGATATCCTGCTGATCGACGTGCTCGACGCGGCGACGCAGGCCGCTGCCGGCGCTTTGCTGTGGAACGATTTGCGCCAGAAAAGCCGCTTCGTCTGCGGCTCGTCCGGTGTGGAGTATGCGTTGATCCCGGCATGGCAGGCCGAGGGACTGATCGGCGAAAAGCCGGTTTTTGCCGAGGCCGGTTCGGTCGACCGCATCGCCGTCGTCTCAGGCAGCGTTTCACCCACGACGGAACGGCAGATCCGTCATGCGCTCGACGATGGCTTTGGCGGCGTGACGCTCGATCCGCTGCTGCTGTCCGGTGACAGCGGCGCGGCGGCGATGGACGCGGCGGTCGAGGATGGCCTCAAGATGCTGGAGAGCGGGCGGAGTGTCCTGCTGTACACGGCGCTCGGCCCTTCGGCGGATCGGGGCGGTGAACTCGACATATCCGCTCGCCACCGCCTTGGCCGGGCGCTTGGCCGCATCCAGCGCGAACTCGTTGCGCGCGCCGGCCTTTCCCGCGCCGTGGTGGCAGGGGGGGACACGTCAAGCCATGCACTGGGCGAGATGGGCATTGCCGCGCTGACGTTGAAAATGCCGCTGCCGCAGACACCGGGCTCGCCGCTCTGCATCGCGCATGGCGGTGCGCTGGATGGTTTGCAGATCGCGCTGAAGGGCGGCCAGGTCGGCGGAGACGACTATTTTTCAATGATCCGGGCCGGCCGCGCCTGATCGGGCCCGACCAGGCAGATCCTATGTCGGAAACTGCCGGTAACATTCTTCGGCGATCTGCTGGAGAAGCGTGCGCGGAATGTCGCCGGTCACCGCGTAGCCGAGATCGCCATCGATCCAGTAGAAGGTCTCGACGCCGCCCGTGGAGGCGAAGCGGAAGCTCGTCGTCCGGTTCTCCCCATTGCGGCCAACGAGGACCGTGACCCGGCGCCCGGCGTCGTTTTCAAACATGAACATCGCGCCCGGCTTGTCTGCGACCGGCAGAAGGCGGCCACCGATCAGCTTGAAGCCGATCGATTGCAGGTTCGGCACCTTGAGGTCGGTGATATCGAGGCGTTTTCCAAGCCATTTGGCCAGATGCGCCTCCTGGTCGGCGAAAACCTCGACCGGATGGCGGACCTCGCTTGCATAGATCAGATAGGCATTGCGCGCCTCGTGCGGCAGCGCGTCCATGGCCGTCAGCGCCGGTGCCTTGAAGACCATCGGTGCGAAATGGCCTGCAAGACCACCGAGCATGAAGATGAGCGCCGCCGCTGCTGCCATGGCAAGCCGGCGCGGCGTGACGGATTTCGCCGCTGTCGACGGGCCGGCAATCAACTCGACATCGGAGGGGCGGGAAACGGAATAGGCGGCGAAGGCGTTCTTCAGGCCTTCGTTCTGGGCCTGCCAGTCGGCCATCACGCGCGCCGCCTCGGGGTTGTCTGTGAGATGGTCTTCCACGCGCTTGCGATCGGCCTCATCGAGGAAGCCGTCGGCATAGGCGTGCAGGTCCGCTTCGGAAACGGGTCGGCTCTCGCTCATCGGGGGCTCCGCAGGTGAATGACGTTTTCCTCCTGCAGCTGCTGGCGCAGCATCTGGCGGGCGCGCGACAGGCGCGACATGACGGTGCCGATGGGAACGTCCATGATGTCGGCGACCTCCTGATAGGAATGGCCTTCCACGGCGACAAGCATCAGCACGGCGCGTGCCTCCTTCGGCAGGATTTCGAGGGCCTGGACGAGCCGGTTGCGCTCCAGCGGATCCGATACGGCAATGGGGGCCGCGGTGGTTTCCGCAGCCTCTATACCGACCGAGGGGCGCCGCGCGAGGGCGCGGCGGGTGTTGAGATGCAGATTGGTCATGATCCGATAGGCCCAGGAACGGATATTCGCGCCGCGCCACTGCGCCCTGTGGGTGAGCGCCTTCTCGACGCAGTCCTGCAACAGGTCCTCGCTATCGGCATCCGAACGGGTCAGGCTGCGCGAATAACGTCGGAGCTGCGGCAGGAGCGCCAGAATTTCGGCGTCGAAGGACAGGGGCGGGGAGGCGGGGCCTTCCCGTCCGCCGCCCTCGCCCGAGCCGTGCGGGTCAGGGCTTCGCGACATCCCAAACGCCGTTCACGCCATCGCCGGTCGCATCGCCTTCCTTGGTGTCCTTGATCCAGTAGTAGAGCGGCATGCCGTCCTTGGCCCATTGTTTCGCCCCGTCCTTGCGGGTGACGAGGGAATATGCACCCTCTGCCTTCGCATCGGAAGCGGCGATCGCCGGCGGCCAGTTCGTGGCGCATTTGTCGTAGCAGTTGGAGGTGCCGGCCTCGTCCTTCTTGAAGGTATAGAGGGTCATGCCCTTCTCGCCGGCGAGCACCTCGCCCTTGTCGGTCTTGACGGTCGTGAACGGTTCGGCGGCGAAGGCCGTGCCTGCCAGGGCGGCAACGGCGAATGGCACGAGGATGAGAAACTTCATGGTCGTCTCCTGTCGTTATGACGGCTTTTTCCAGCCGCCCATGCCAAGACACCGAAGCCCGTGGAATTATTCCGCCCCCGCTTCAAAAAAATGGCAACAGCCAATAAAGCTCTTTTCGCCGATGTCGGTTCCGGCTCGGCGAAGCGAGCGTGAACGTGCTAGAGCTTACCCGCGCTGTGCGCATCTGGGAATTCGAGAGGAAGAATGGCGGAAGAGGATCGTGACGAACGCCGCAGGGCGGATCCCGATGCGTTGCTTGCATTGGCGGACAAGGATCGCCGGGGCAAGCTGACCGTTTTTCTGGGCGCAGCGCCCGGGGTCGGAAAGACCTATGCCATGCTCTCCCGGGCGGGGCGATTGAAGGCCGAAGGCGCGGATATCGTCGTCGGGCTGGTCGAAACCCATGGACGCAGCGAAACCGCCGCCCTTCTCGACGGCCTGGAGGTGCTGCCCCGCGCGTCCATCCCCTATCGTGGCCGGACGCTCGAGGAGTTCGATCTCGACGGTGCTCTGGCCCGGCGGCCGCGCATCGTGCTTGTCGACGAGCTTGCCCATTCCAACCCGGAAGGCAGCCGGCATCCGAAGCGACACCAGGACATCGAGGAACTGATCGCCGCCGGCATCGATGTCTGGACGGCCGTCAATATCCAGCATCTCGAAAGCCTGGCCGATCTCGTCGCGCAGATCACCGGCGTCACGGTGCGCGAACGCGTGCCGGACGTCGTGCTGAAAAAGGCAGACGAGGTCGTGCTGGTCGACCTGCCGCCGACCGAGCTCATCGAGCGGCTGAAGGAAGGCAAGGTCTATCTGCCTGAAAGCGCCAGCCGCGCCATAGACAGCTTCTTCCGGCTCGGAAACCTGACGGCGCTGCGCGAACTGGCGCTGCGGCGCACGGCGGACCGGGTCGACGAGCAGGTGGTCGACTATCTGAAGCAGCACGCGATCGAAGGCCCCTGGGCGACCGGCGAACGGCTGCTCGTCTGTGTCGGGCCGGACGACCTTTCGGAAAAGGTGGTGCGGGTCGCAAGCCGCCTCGCCTCCGGCCTCAACGCCCCCTGGCTCGTCGTGTCGATCGACCGGGCGGACCGCGACGTGGAGACCAAGGAGCACCTGCAGCGCATCGAAGCGCTGTTTCGCCTCGCCGAGCAGCTGGGTGCTGAAACGCGCCGGGTGATCGGCAACGACTTCGTCGCGGAAATCCTCAAACTGGCCCGGCGCGAGCACGCCACCCAGATCGTCATCGGTGCCAAGCGCAACCGCGGCTGGACGCGGTTTCTGTCCCGGTCGCTGCCGGATGCGCTCTCGCACCGGGCGGCCGGTCTCGGGGTCTATTTCGTCACCCCGGAGAAAAATGAAAAACCTCCGGTGCAAGCGCGCCCTGCCATGCCCGGCGTCGCATCGTTCCGCCAGGCCGCGTTGATCGCAACGGGCCTCGTTGCCGTCACGGCGCTGGCGGGCAAGTTGATCCACCTCGCCGCCGAATTGCCGAACATCTCGCTGCTCTTCCTGCTCGCCGTTCTCGGCGCGGCGGTGATAGGCGGCTATATGTCTGCCTTCATCGCCGCCATTCTGTCGGCGCTTGCCTACAACTTCCTGTTCATCGACCCGCTGCACACCTTCACGATCACCGCGCCGCACGAGGTTTTTGCGCTCGTCGTTTTCCTCTCGGTCGCGATCATTGCCGGCGGTTTCGCCTCCCGCATCAAGGAGCAGGCAGAGGTCGCCCGCGTGCGTGCGACGGCATTGCAATCGCTCTACGATTTCTCGCGAAAGCTTTCGACGACGGCGAAGGCCGACGATGCGATCTGGGTCGCGGTCTCCCATCTTCAGGCGAGCCTGAAGCGCAACATCGTGCTGCTGCTGCCGGAAGGGAGCAATCTGAAGGTGGCGGCCGTCTGGCCGCCCGACACGGAACTGGACGTGACCGATTTCACGGCGGCGCGCTGGACGCGCGACAAGCAGGAGATCGCCGGTTCCGGCACCAGCACCCTGCCGAACAGCCGGTTCGAGTTCCGCCCGCTGATGGGCCCGCACGGCCTGGTCGGCGTCTGCGGCATCCAGCAGACGGACGACCGTCTCGATATCAACGCCGAACGCGCGCTGTCGGCCATTCTCGACCAGACGGCAATCGCGCTCGATCGCGCGCGGCTTTCCGAAGACAGCGTCGCGCAGGCCGCAAGGCAGGAGGGCGAACGCTACCGCGATGCCCTGTTGTCCTCCGTCTCGCATGATCTGCGGACGCCGCTTGCCACCATCGTGGATGCTGCCGGCAACCTGCGCCAGACCGGCGGAGAGGTCAGTCCCGAGCGCCGCGACGGCCTCCTTCGATCGATCGAGGAAGAGGCGGGCCGGATGAGCCAGTTCGTTGCCAACCTGCTCGACATGACCCGCATCGCCGCCGGCACGCTCAAGCCGAAGCGGGATCGGATCGATGTCACCGAAGCCGTACAGTCGGCCGTCGAGCGGGCGCGCAAATATTTTCCCGACAGGCTGATCGAGGCGGGCATCGCTGCCGATTTGCCGTTCATCGAAGGCGATAGCGTGCTGCTCGGCCAGGCGCTGTTCAACCTGCTCGACAACGCGGTGAAGTACGGTGGCGATGAGCCGGTCAACATCTATGCCCGATGCGACGGGCAGGAGGTGATCATCTCGGTGACCGACCTCGGCAAGGGCATTCCGCCGGCGGAAATCGACCGCGTCTTTGAAAAGTTCTATCGTCGCGGCAAGCCGGACGGGCGTTCGTCGGGCACCGGCCTTGGCCTATCCATCGCCCGCGGTTTCATCGACGCGATGGGCGGCAAAATTCACGCCGAAAGCCCGGCAGTGAAGAAGCGCGGAACGCGTATCGTTGTGCGCATGCCCGCCGGTGAAAAGGCCAAGACTGGCAAGACAGGCCCGTGAGGGACAGGCATCGCGGTATCCGCGATGCACGAACGATGTCGCCAAATCCGATGCGCCCGCCTCTCGGCGGGCGTTTCGTTTAGGTGCTCCGGTGACGCGTCATCAGCTTGGCCTGCAGCACGACCACGACGAGCAGGAAGGCGCCGCGGATGACGGACTGCCAGTAGGCGGAGAGCGAGATCCAGCCGAGGCCGTTTTCGAAGTTCAGGATGTTGAAGACCATGGCGAGCAGCAGCGCGCCGGCAAGCGTTGCGCCGACCGAGCCCGAGCCGCCGGTCAGCAGCGTGCCGCCCACCACCACCGAGGCGATGGCGAAGAGCTCCCAGCCGACGCCCTCCGTCGGCTGGCCGGCGCCGAACTGCGAGGCAAGGATGACGCCCGCAAGGCCGGCAAGCGTGCCGGAGGCGAGATAGACGGCAGCGAGCGTGCGCTCGACCTTGAGCCCCATCAGGCCCGCCGTCGCCTCGCCGTCGCCGATCGCCAGGACATGGCGGCCGACGGGGAGCTTTTCCAGCACCAGCCAGCCGAGGATGTAGGCGGCAAGCGCAATCCAGGCAGGGATGGGGAAGCCGAGGAAATCGTCCTGGCCGATGATGGTGAAGCCGGTGTCATAGGAGACGGAGACTGACTGGTTGTTGGCAAGCAGCAGGCCTGTGCCGTAGGCGGCGAGCATGGTCGCGAGCGTCGCAATGAAGGGCTGGATGCGCATCCTAGTGATGAAGAAGCCGTTGAGCGCGCCGACGGCCAAGCCGGCTGCCATGCCGCCCACGAGGCCAGCCGCCCAATGATAGGGGGAGAACAGGGCTGCCACCACGCTTGCCATCGCCGCCGTGCCCCCGACCGAAAGATCGATGCCGCCGGTGATGATGACGAAGGCCATGCCGAGCGCGATCAGCGCGAACATGGAGTTGTAGCGCAGGAAGCTGAGGATGTTGAAGGGCGACACGAAGTTGTCGTAGCGCAGCGCCCCGAAGAGGATGAGGCCGAAAAGCGCGAGAATGACGCCGAGCCGGGCGAGATCGACGGACGATTTGATGGCGAAGGGACGGAGGAGGGCATGCATGGTTGTTCTCCTCAATGCCTGTCGGCGCGCTGCTGAATGAAGACGGCGAGCACGATCAGCCCCGCCTTGACGATGAGTGCTGCCGCATCCGGCACACCATTGGCCAGCAGCGTATAGCGCACGAGCTGGATGACGAAGGCGCCGAGCAGGGTGCCGATGATGTTGGCGCGGCCACCCGTCAGCAGCGTGCCGCCGACGGCGACGGCGGCGATGGCATCGAGTTCCATGCCGAGGCCAACGAGATTGGCGTCGCTCGCGGAATTGCGGGCCACCACGATGAGGCCGGCAAGACCGGCAAGCGCACCACTGATCATGTAGACGAGCATTTTGACGCGCTTCACCGGTATGCCGGTCAGTCGCGCGGCCTTCTCGTTGCCGCCGACGGCAATGATCTGGCGGCCGATGACCGTGTAGCGGATCATCGCGGAGGCCAGCGCGACGATGACGACCATCAGCACGACCTGCGCCGGAATGCCGGCGATGCGGCCCATGGCGATGAACTGAAAGCCCTCGTTCTTGAAGACCTGCAGATTGCCGTTGGTCATGACCTGCGCGATGCCGCGGCCGGCGATGAAGAGCACGAGTGTCGCGATGATCGGCTGGATGGAAAAGCGGGTAACGAGTAGCCCGTTGAAGAGGCCGAACAGGCTGGCGACGATCACGGGCAGAAGAAAGGCGAGCGTGACGGCGAAGGCCATGCTCTCCACCGGCCAGAACTGGCCCATGAAGATCATCGGCGCCAGCGCCCCGGAAATCGCCATCAGCGAGCCGACGGAAAGATCGATGCCGCCGGTGGCGATGACGAGTGTCATGCCGGTCGCAACGATGACGATGGTGGCGACCTGCGTGAGATTCACGTTGAGCGTCTGCCAGGACAGGAAGTTCGGCGTGACCGCGATGTTGACGACGATGAGCGCCAGGAAGGCGACGAAGGTGCCGTATCGGCTCGCCAGCGTAAACAGGCGGCTGCCGGATGAAAGCGCGCCGGATTGCTGCGGGGCAGGGGTTTCGATCGTCGTCATGCCAAATCACCCGATGGGTCTGCCTGATGGGCCATGGCGGAGAGCAGCGCCGCCTCGCTCAAGTCCTTGCGGGGCAGCGTCGCGACCGACGTGCCGTCGCTGAGCACGGTGACGCGGTCGGCGGCGGCGAGGAGTTCTTCCAGTTCGGAGGAGATCATCAGCACGCTCAATCCCTCGTCGGCGAGGCTGCGCAGCAGCTTGAGGATTTCCGATTTGGCGCCGATGTCGATGCCGCGGGTCGGCTCGTCGATGATGAGGACGCGCGGGTCGGTGGCGAGCCAGCGGGCGAGCAGCACCTTCTGCTGGTTGCCACCGGAAAGCTCCTTGATCGGCTGGTCGGGCGAGGCGCACTTGACGCCGAGCGCCCGGATATAGCGGGCAACGATCTCGTCCTGCCGGGCACGGTCGACGATGCCGCCCTTCCTGAGCTTCGGCAGAAGCGCCAGCGTCATGTTCTCGCGGATGCTCATGTCCGGTACGATTCCGTCGATCTTGCGATCCTCCGAAACGAGGCCGATACCGTCGGTTATGGCGTCCGCCGGCTCGCGGTAGGTACGCTGCCGGCCGTCCATGCGGATCGTGCCGTGCTGCATCGGGTCGGCGCCGAAGATGAGGCGGGCGGTCTCCGTTCGGCCGGAGCCAAGCAGGCCCGCAAGGCCGGAAATTTCACCCTCGCGCACGTCGAGGCTGACATTGCGCACGCGAACGCCGGCGCCGGCATTTTCGACGGCGAGGCGCACGGGTCGATCGGGCACGTCCTGCTCCGGTGCCATGGCCTGGAAGGCGGCGAGTTCCTTGCCGAGCATGTGGCGCACCAGCGCCATTTTCGGCATTTCCGCCATCGTGCTTTTCGCAACCGTCTGGCCGTCCCGCATGATCGTCACGCGGTCGCAGATGGCATAGAGTTCATCCAGCCTGTGGCCGATGAAGATGACGGCGACGCCGGAGCGTTTGAGGGTGCGGATCGTCTCGAAGAGCACTGCGACCTCGCGCTCGTCGAGCGAGGAGGTCGGCTCGTCCATGATGACGAGGCGGGCATTCTGGGTGACGGCGCGGGCGATGGCCACCATCTGCCGGGTCGCCACATCGAAATGTGCGACGGGCCGCTCGACGTCGATATCGAGGTTGAAGGTTTTCAGCACGGCTTCGGCGCCGCGCCGCATGGCGGCCTGGTCGATCAGGCCGAAGCGTTTCGGCTCGCGGGAGAGATAGATGTTCTCCGCCACCGAGCGCTGCGGGGCGAGGTTGATTTCCTGGTAGATCGTTGCGATGCCGGCAGCCTGTGCTTCGGCAGGCATGGTGAAATCCACGGCCTTTCCGTCGAAAGTAATACTGCCCTCGTCGCGCCGGTAGACGCCGGTGAGGATCTTGATCAGCGTCGATTTTCCCGCGCCGTTCTGGCCGACCAGCGCCATGATCTCCGCCGGCCCGACCTCGAGCGAGGCGGATTTCAGCGCTGCGACGCCGGCAAACGCCTTGGAAATGCCCTGCATGGACAGAAGCATCGGGTTCCTCCTCTATCCGCCCTCCGGGACGGGCTTTTCCAGCCTACACCCGAACGAACCAAAGGTCAGGCTCGTTCAAAAAACGGCCGAGACGGTGATGCCGCCCCGGCCGCAAAGTGCTTGGGAGATGAGATCAATACGCGTTGGCGAGCTCGGCCGCGGCGTTGGACGCGTCGTAGAACTTGTCTTCGTTGACGAGAGCCGGATCGATTGCCTCGCCCTTGGCGTAACGCAGCATGGTTTCGAATGCCTTCGGCCCGAAGCGCGGGTTGCATTCGACGACGGCTGCGATCTTGCCGTCGACCACCGCCTGCACGGCTTCCTTGCCGCCGTCGATGGAGAGCACGAGCACATCCTTGCCCGGCACCTTGCCGGCGGCTTCGAGCGCTGCGATGGCGCCCATCGCCATTTCGTCGTTGTGGGCGTAGATGATATCGGCATCCGGATGGGCCTGAAGCAGGGCTTCGGCCACCTGGCGGCCCTTGTCACGGGCGAAGTCGCCGGTCTGCGAGGCGACGATCTCGAAGCCGCCGGCCGCCTGGATCGCCTCGTCAAAGCCCTTCTTGCGGTCGTTGGCCGGCGACGAGCCGGTCGTGCCTTCCAATTCGATGATCTTCGACTTGCCGTTGGCGTTCTTCGCCAGCCATTCGGCGACGCGTTTTCCCTCCTCGACGAAATTCGAGCCGATGAAGGTGAGATAATCCTCGCCGGCCTTGGCGAGCGACGGATCGACCGAGCGGTCGAGCAGGATCACCGGAATGCCTGCCTTCTTGGCGGCCATGACGGCGGGGATCAGCGGCTTTTCCTCGCGGGGCGCCAGAAAGATGACGTCGACGCCCTGCGCGATCATGGCGTTGACGTCGGCGACCTGCTTGGCGGCCGAGCCGGCGGCATCGGTATAGACGAGCTGGAAGCCGAGCTTTTCGGCCTCGGCCTTCATGCTGTTCGTCTGTGCGATGCGCCAGGGATTGTTGGATTCGGTCTGCGCGAAGCCGACCTTGTAGGTGTCCTTCTGCGCCAGCTTCGGCACTTCGGCGATTGCGACGCCGGCCACGGCAAGCGCGCCGACGGCCGTTGCCGCAAGCATGAAGGTGCGACGGGAAATCATGGTCATGAGCGGGTTCTCCTCCCAATGTATTGGCCGGTGCTCCTCTACCGGACGTGAGCATTTTGTGCTTCACATGCGCAAATCTTGCGCTAATAATATTAGCAGTCAAGAGCCAAAATTATGAGCACTTGCAAAAAATCCGCGTGCAGTGCAAAGCACGCCGAGGGGCGAGGGACAGTGCATGGCCAGGGGACACGGGCGCAATTCGGATAAAGAGGGCAGCGGGCGCCCGACGATGACGGACATCGCCCGTATAGCCGGGGTTTCCCAGTCCAGCGTCTCACTCGTGCTCAATGAAATGTCCGGCTCGCGCATCTCGCCGGAAACGCAGCAGAAAGTGCGCGAGGCTGCTCATAAAATCGGTTATAAACTGCCGGCGACCCGCGGCGCGGTCGCCGCGACCCCGGTGGTCGAGAAGGACACGATCGCCTTCATCGTTGATGAAATCTCGACCAGCCCCCATCCCGTCGTCAGTCTGGATGGCATCCGCGACTATGCCTTCGAGCAGGGCTTTCTGGTTTCGGCGCATGCGACCCGTTCCAATCCGGATCTCGAACAGGCGGTGCTGCGCTCGGTGCTACGCGATCCGTCGATCGTCGGCGTGATCTACGCGACCATCTTCACCCGCAAGGTGCATATGCCGCCTGAACTGAACGCCCTGCCCACCGTGCTGCTCAACTGCTATGCGGAGCCGCGCCAGCAGGTGGCGATCGTGCCGGGGGAGGTGGCGGGTGGTTTTGCGGCAACGGCGCATCTGACGTCGCTCGGTCACAAGCGCATCGGCTTCATCAATGGCGAGCCGTGGATGGATGCCGCGATCGACCGCCTCAAGGGCTACAAGCAGGCGCTCGCCACGGCCGACATCGCCTTCGATGAAAGCCTCGTGCGCGACGGCGACTGGCTGCCGTTGCGCGGCTATGAGGCGGGACTGGAATTGCTGTCCATGGCCAATCCGCCGACTGCCATCCTCTGCGGCAACGATCTCATGGCGATCGGCGTGATGGAGGCCGCGCAGGAAAAGGGGCTGCGTGTGCCGGATGACCTTTCCGTCATGGGCTACGACGACCAGGAACTGGCGCGCTACACCCATCCGCCGCTCTCGACACTGGTTCTGCCGAACTATGAGATGGGCCAGAAGGCGGCGGAAATCCTGATCGACATGGCCGTGCACGGCAAGCAGACCCGGGCGATGACCTTCAAGATCGATGGCCCTCTCGTCGTGCGAACATCCACGGCCAGGCCGCGGCCCTAGGGCACATTCACTGGAATTGCTCTAGCCGATCTTCTCGACGATCGGCGGGATTTGGACCACCGTGATGTCCGTGGCACCGGAATCGATGATGCCGAACACGGCCTCCAGCATTTTCGGCACGTCCTGCCGCACCATCTCGATATGGTCGCCCAGCATGGCGACGAACGGATCCCAGTCGAAGCAGCCGAGTTGCGGCACCCGGTCGGCATAGTGGCCGGAGCGGCGGATCCAGCGCATCACGCCTTCCAGCGAAATCGTCGAGTTGACGAACATGCCGCGAGGCAGATTGCTCGTCCGTTCGGCCAGCTGCTGCATGGCGTTTTCCGCCTTTTCGGGGGCGTAGCCGCAGGTCTGCACCAGCGTTTCGTCGACCGTGACGCCGGCTTCGGCATGGGCGTCGCGAAAACCGCGCACACGTTCCATCGTGTTGTGATCCGAGCCACGGCCGCCGACGAAGAGCAGGGGTGTCTTCTCGCCATATTCCTTCTCGCAATTGGCGAGCACGCGCCGCGTCAGTTCCAGCGCACCGCCGTAGTTGTCGGAGATAACGGAGGGTGCGCGGGAGCCGGGCAGGTCGAGGTTGATGGTGCGCACGCCGGCGGCGGCGCAGAGGTCCATGACGCGGTCGGGGTCCGTCGCGCCGGTCGCGACCAGGCAATCGACCTGGTAGGACAGCATGGCGCGCGCCGCTTCGAGCTCCAGCGCCGGATCGCGCATCGTGCAGGTGATGATCGGAAAGAGGCCGCGCGCGCGGGCCAGTGCCTCGAACTGCTCGACGATCGAGCCGAAATAGCGGTTATCGTATTTCGGCACGATCATGCCGATGATTTTCGAGCGGTCGCGGCGCAACACGCTCGCCTGCATGTTGAGGGCGTAGCCCTGCTCTTCGGCGAGCTTGGTGATCTTTTCGGCGAGCTTGGCGCTGATGCGGCGCTTCTTCCAGTTGCCGTTCAGGACAGCACTCACGGCACTGGCCGAGGTGCCCGCCAGTTCCGCCAGATCATAGATCGTCGTCCGTTTCGTCTGCGTCGTCCGATTCACATTTCATCTCCATTTCGAGAGCCACCTTGACACCAATGGGGATTGGTGGCAATTCTTGCTTCATCGATTGAGCAAGCATGCTCCATCGATGAAGTTGCCTGAACAGCAAGGCTGACCCAAGGGAGGAGTCAGACGGAGCATCGACGAACCGGACGTTGCGGCATCCCTGCAGCGAACGATGAACTGCGCGCTTTGGCGCTCGGACTGCGTCGGTTCTGTTGCCCTTGGCGGCTTGAGGTCGCCGGCGAACCGAATTGAAAATCAACCGTGGAGGAACCCAATGAAAACGCTTACCCTTCTGCTCGCATCGACCGGCCTCGCCCTGTCGCTCGGCAGCGCCGCTTTCGCTCAGGAAAACGCAACCGTCGCCTTCCTGATGCCCGACCAGGCTTCGACCCGCTATGAGCAGCACGACTATCCCGGCTTCAAGGCCGAGATGGAGAAGCTTTGCCCGAGCTGCACGGTGATCTACCAGAACGCCAATGCCGACGTGGCACTCCAGCAGCAGCAGTTCAACTCGGTGATCGCGCAGGGCGCCAAGGTCATCGTGCTCGACCCGGTCGATTCCGCCGCTGCCGCAGGGCTTGTCGAAATCGCCCAGTCGCAGGACGTCAAGGTCATCGCCTATGACCGCCCGATCCCCGACAAGCCGGCCGACTACTACGTCTCCTTCGACAACCAGGGCATCGGCAAGGCCATCGCGCAGTCGCTGGTCGGCCACCTGAAGGCCAAGGGTGTTCCGGACGGTGCCGGCGTTCTCCAGATCAACGGTTCGCCGACCGATGCGGCTGCCGGCCTCATCCGCGACGGCATCGATTCCGCACTCGACGCTTCGCCCTACAAGACGCTCGCCGAATTCGACACGCCGGACTGGGCGCCGCCGAAGGCGCAGGAATGGGCGGCCGGCCAGATCACCCGCTTCGGCGACCAGATCACCGGCATCGTCGCGGCAAACGACGGCACGGGCGGCGGCGCCATCGCGGCGCTGAAGGCAGCCGGCGTCAAGGTCATGCCACCGGTCACCGGCAATGACGCGACGATCGCAGCGCTTCAGCTGATCATCTCGGGCGACCAGTACAACACGATCTCCAAGCCCTCCGAAATCGTCGCGGCGGCTGCGGCCGGCGTGGCGGTGAAGCTGCTCAAGGGCGAAACCCCGGAAGCGACCCACAAGCTCTACGAAACGCCGTCGCAGCTGTTCGTACCGGCGGTGGTGACGGCGGAGAACATCAAGGCCGAAATCTTCGACAAGGGCATCAACAAGCCGGAAGAAGTCTGCACCGGCGAATATGTTGAAGGTTGCCGCAAACTCGGCATCATCAACTAATCCAGCCCATCAGGTGTCCGGCCGTTGACGCGGCCGGACACCCCGATAGTCGAGGTCAGCCTAGAGGTTCCAGGGCCATGACAGCCATGCTTCAAAATATCCCTGCCAAGGGGGAATCGGTGCTGCGCCTGAGCGGCATATCCAAGAATTTCGGCGCCGTGTCCGCGTTGACGGATATCGATCTCGACGTGAAGGCCGGCGAAGTCGTCGCGCTGGTCGGCGACAATGGCGCCGGCAAGTCGACGCTGGTCAAGGTGCTGGCCGGTGTGCACCAGGCATCCTCCGGCACGATCGAATTCTGCGGCCAGCCGGTGACGCTCGACAGCCCCGCCAAGGCGCTGGAGCTCGGCATTGCCACCGTCTTCCAGGATCTTGCGCTCTGCGAAAACCTCGATGTCGTGGCCAATCTCTTCCTCGGGCATGAAATGTCGCCCTGGGCGCTCGACGAAGTTGCCATGGAAGTGCGCGCCTGGACGCTGCTGCGCGAGCTTGCCGCGCGCATTCCCTCCGTCCGGGAGCCGATCGCCTCGCTCTCCGGCGGCCAGCGACAGACCGTCGCCATCGCGCGCTCGCTGCTGCTCAATCCGCGGCTCATCATGCTGGACGAGCCGACGGCAGCCCTTGGCGTCGCACAGACCGCCGAAGTGCTGAACCTCATCGAACGGGTGCGCGACCGCGGCCTCGGCGTCATCATCATCAGCCACAATATGGAAGACGTTCGCGCCGTTGCAGACCGCATCGTCGTGCTCCGGCTCGGCCGCAACAACGGTGTCTTCACGCCGGATTCGTCGAACCAGGAGCTCGTCTCCGCCATCACGGGTGCAACGGACAACTCCGTTTCGCGCCGCGCCGACCGCAAGTCCGGTCACGTCCAGGAAATCCACGCTCACGAAAACAATGGGGGAGCCGCATGAGCCAGAACCCTTCCAGCAATACCCAGCCGACGCTGGACCGCAGCGATGAGCGTGTGCGCCACGACGATAGCCTCGCCGCCATGGTGAAAGGCTTTTTTGACCGCGTGCGCTCCGGCGATCTCGGCATGCTGCCGGTCGCCGTCGGCCTCGTCGTCATCTCCGTCGTCTTCTCGGCGCTCAACCCGATCTTCCTTGCGCCCAATAATCTGGTGAACCTGCTGTTCGATTGCGCCACGGTCGGCGTCATCTCGCTCGGCATCGTCTGTGTGCTGGTACTCGGTGAAATCGACCTTTCCGTCGGCTCGATGAGCGGTCTCGCCTCGGCCATGGTCGGTGTGCTCTGGGTGAACCAGGGCTGGCCGATCGTCGGCGCCATTCTTGCCGCCCTCGTTGTCGGTGCGGGCGTCGGCCTCCTCTATGCGACGCTCTACAACCGGCTGGGCATGCCGAGCTTCGTCGCGACGCTTGCCGGCCTCTTGGCGCTGCTCGGCCTGCAGCTCTACATCCTCGGCCCGACGGGTTCGATCAACCTGCCCTATGCCTCGCCGCTCGTGCGCTTCGGCCAGATTCTCATCATGCCGGACTGGCTCTCCTACATGCTGGCGCTTGTGCCCGGCCTTGTCATGGTCGGCCGGGGGCTGCGCGCCCGAACCCAGCGCCTTGCCGCGAACCTGTCGGCCCAGCCGATGCAGGCGCTGATCCTCAAGGCCGTCGTGCTGACCGTCGCGCTGGAAGCCGCCGTCTTCTATCTCAATCTCGGCCGCGGCATTCCGTGGATGTTTGCGCTGTTCGTGGCGCTTGCCGTCCTCCTCAACTACGGGCTGACGCGCACCAAGTGGGGCCGCTCGATGTTCGCCGTCGGTGGCAACAAGGAAGCCGCGCGGCGCTCGGGCATCAATGTTCGCCGCATCTATATGAGCGCCTTCATGCTCTGCTCGACGCTCGCCGCACTCGGCGGCATCCTTTCGGCCTCGCGCCTTGCTTCGTCCAGCCAGCAGGCCGGGACGGGCGACGTCAACCTCAATGCCATCGCGGCTGCGGTCATCGGCGGCACCAGCCTGTTCGGCGGACGCGGCAGTGCCTATTCGGCTCTGCTCGGCATCATCGTCATCCAGGCGATCTCCAATGGCCTGACGCTGCTCAATCTGAGTTCCTCGCTGCGCTACATGATCACCGGCGGTGTTCTTGCCATCGCTGTTATCGTCGATTCGCTTGCCCGTCGCTCCCGTGTCAGCCACGGCCGCGCGTAACACCACTGGAATGGAGTTTTTACCATGGCTGATCTCATGAAGGGCAAGATTGCCGCCATCACCGGTGCCGCATCCGGCATCGGCCTCGAATGTGCCCGCACGCTGCTTGCCGAAGGGGCGAAGGTGGTGCTCGTCGATCGTGCGCAGGACAAGCTGGAACAGCTCTGCAAGGAGCTCGGCCCCAACGCCCTGCCGCTCGTCGTCGATCTGCTGAAGCCGTCCGAAGTATCGGGCATGCTGCCGCGCATCCTCGAGATTGCCGGTGGACTCGACGTCTTCCACGCCAATGCCGGCGCCTACATCGGCGGGCCTGTGGCGGAGGGCGATCCGGATGCCTGGGACCGCATGCTCAACCTCAATATCAATGCGGCCTTCCGCTCGGTCCATGCGGTTCTGCCCTACATGATCGAGAAGAAAACGGGTGATATCCTGTTCACCAGCTCGATTGCCGGTGTCGTGCCTGTCGTCTGGGAGCCGATCTACACCGCCTCGAAATTCGCGGTTCAGGCCTTCGTGCATTCGACGCGGCGTCAGGTGGCGCAGCACGGCGTGCGCGTCGGCGCGGTCCTGCCGGGGCCGGTAGTGACGGCGCTGCTCGACGACTGGCCGAAGGAGAAGATGGATGAGGCGCTCGCCAATGGCAGCCTGATGCAGCCGAAGGAAGTGGCCGATGCCGTGCTCTTCATGCTGACGCGGCCGCGCAACGTGACGATCCGCGACCTGGTGATCCTGCCCAACAGCGTCGATCTCTGAGACGAAACGGCGGGCGGCATGACGTCGCCCGCATCAAACATTTCTGATTGCAGGCGGTAGACCCATGAGCAACATTTCCTCCGCACGCCCCGCGGGCGGCGAACGCTACCTTGTCGGCGTCGATGTCGGCACGGGAAGCGCCAGAG
The DNA here is from genome assembly GCF_001713395.1 of Sinorhizobium sp. RAC02. NCBI lineage: Bacteria > Pseudomonadati > Pseudomonadota > Alphaproteobacteria > Hyphomicrobiales > Rhizobiaceae > Sinorhizobium > Sinorhizobium sp. RAC02. The sequence continues at coordinate 3,774,889 of NZ_CP016450.1, forward strand.
CCGGCCTGTTTGACCTCACCGGCCACATGCTGGCCTCGGGAAAACGCGACATTTCGCTGTTCCGCGCGGCGGGCGCGATGGTCGAACAGTCGAGCACCGAAATCTGGGCCGCAGTCTGCGCCGCCGTGCGCGAGGCCGTCGGCAAGGCAGGTGTTGCACCCGAGCAGATCGCCGGCATCGGCTTCGATGCGACCTGCTCGCTGGTCGTGCTCGGCAAGGGTGGTGCGCCGCTGCCGGTCGGCCCGTCGGAGGATCCGGAACGTAACATCGTCGTCTGGATGGACCATCGCGCGGTCGATCAGGTCGAGCGTATCAATGCGCAGGGCCACGAGGTGCTGCGCTATGTCGGCGGCCGCATCTCGCCGGAAATGGAGACACCGAAGCTGCTGTGGCTGAAGGAAAACCGCCCGCAGGTTTTCGACGCAGCCTGGCAGTTCTTCGACCTCGCCGATTTCCTCACTTGGCGCGCAACGGGCGATCTTGCCCGCTCGACCTGCACGGTGACCTGCAAATGGACCTATCTGGCGCATGAGAAGCGCTGGGACCCCACCTATTTCCACGGCGTCGGCCTCGGCATTTTGGCGGACGAGGATTTTGCCCGTATCGGCCAGCATGTCGTCGAGCCGGGTACGCCACTTGGCAACGGCCTGACGGAGCAGGCGGCGGCAGACCTCGGCCTTGCAGCCGGCACGCCCGTCGCAGCCGGCATGATCGATGCCCATGCGGGCGGCATCGGGACCGTCGGCGTCGATGGCCCGCCGGAAAACAATCTCGGTTACGTCTTCGGCACGTCCTCCTGCACCATGACTTCGACCCATGAGCCGGTCTTCGTGCCAGGTGTGTGGGGACCGTATTTCTCGGCGATGGTGCCGGGCATGTGGTTGAACGAGGGCGGACAGTCGGCGGCTGGTGCGGCGATAGAACAGCTCCTCTCCTTTCATCCCGCAGCTGGCGAAGCGTCTGCATTGGCAAAGACGCGCGGCGTCTCGCTCCCTGTCCTGCTTGCCGACCTGGCATCTGAAAGGGCTGAAACGCTCTCCGCCGTTGTTGCCTTGGCAGACGGCCTGCACGTCGTACCCGAATTCCTCGGGAACCGTGCACCCTTTGCCGATCCGCATGCCCGTGCAGCCATTGTCGGTCTCGGCATGGAGCGCGGCCTCGACAATCTGGTCTCGCTCTACATCGCCGGGCTCTGCGGCATCGGCTACGGCCTTCGCCAGATCATCGAAACGCAGGCAGCGGCCGGCGCGCCGATCGACAAGATCGTCATCAGCGGCGGTGCCGGCCAGCTCGATCTCGTCCGCCAGCTTCTCGCCGACGCGACGGGAAAACCGCTGCTTGCGACGAAGGCGGAGGAGCCGGTTCTGCTTGGTGCTGCCATTCTCGGCAGTGTGGCTGGCGGGGCTTTTTCGGATGTCCGCGCGGCGATGGCAGCACTTTCGGCGACGGATCGCACCTACTACCCAGCCAGCGGCGATACGGTCGCCCTTCACGCAAGGCGCTACGATGCTTTCACGCGGCTCCAGGCCTTGGCGCGGGAAATCCGCTAAAGCGATCCCGCTTCGGCTGAACATGCTCTAGTCGCTGAGAAGCAGGGCGACCGGTTCGGATGCGAGGGCTTCGGCAAGCGGAAGTTCACGGCCAAGCGTCAGCGTGCGACCGTCCAGGACGGACCGTACGGCGCGGCCCTCGAAAGCCGGGGGAAGCAAGAGCGAGATACCGAATGCCGCGTCATCCATCAGGCACAGCGCATTCGGCAGCGTCCTTCCGAACGTCAGCCGCGGGACGATCGTTATGGCAAAAGCCTCCGGCGTGCCGCGCAGGAAGGCCAGTGCCTGTTGGTCGCCATCGGAAAAGCCGAGCGGCATGTAGGGTCCGGTGAACAGATCAGAGCGCTCGTTTCGCGCGGCGAGCACGGTGGCGGCCAGCCATTGTTTGTAGTCCATGAAATGCGTTCGATAGGGCTGGGGTTTCTCCGGCACACGCAGAGAAACGACATCGAGCAGGGGCCGATTGTCAGGATCAACAAGCGAAAAGTCGCTGCGCTCGCTGCCCTGATAAATGTCGGGAATGCCCGGCGCCGTGAGCTTGATCAGCGTTTGAGCCAGTGAGTTCATCAAGCCGGCATTGATGAAGGGTGACAGGGTTTCGTTGAAATCGTCGAGAAATGCATCGTGCCGCAGCAGGTCGTCGACGAAACCGGCCGCCTTTTTTTCATAGTCGATATCCGGCGCGGCCCAGTTCGAGCCGATCTTCGCTTCACGCAACGCCTTTTCGATATACGCCTTCATCCGTTCGCCAAGCACACCGATTGCCGCAGGATCGTCAAGTCCGCTCGTCGGCCAGATGCCGGCGAGCGCCTGATAGATCAGCCATTCCACATCAGGTTCCGGAACCTGCCGTTCGCCATGCGACCGACGAAACCGGGCATTGAGCGAGGACCAGCGTTGTGTCGCGGCGATCCACCGGTCCGATGCCTCGCTCAGCGTGTACAGGCGTGCGCGGGCATCCTCTCCCCTTTTGGTATCGTGGGTCGAGGTCGCCGACAGGCTGTGTGGCAGCGCTTCCGCGCGCGCCTGCATGGCAGCGTGGAAGGCTGCGGGGCCGCCGGTCGACTTGCCCGGATCGCCGCCGACCTCGTTCAGCGCGATGAAGGCGTTTTCGCGGTAGAAGAGCGTGTCCTCCAGCGCCTTGGCCATGATCGGGCCGGTGAGTTGCTGGAAGCGGGTGCGAAATTCCACGCAGTCGGGCATCGTGTTGCAGGTCTTGTCGTCGGCGAGCAGCTCCCAGATGAAATCGATCGCCTCGCGGACCTCCGGGCGCACGCCCTCCTGCGCGTCGAGCCGTGCCGATGCCAGAAGCTGGCGGTCGCGCTCGGTGATGCCGGTCGTCGCCGTCAGGTAGGTGCGGTAGACGGGGAGCGCGATGATCAGGGCGCAGATCGCTTCCGCAAGCGTGCTGCGGGAGAGGTCGGCATTGGCGTGGTCGGCCATGCCTTTCGCCAGGAGCGTGACGCGGCGGACCTCGCCCGTGAAATTGTCCGAGAGCATCTGCCGCTTGCTGGCCCGCATCTCCTGCCCATAGTTTCCCCGGTGCTCCTCGCCCTTCAACGGTTGGAAGGCCTGCGCCAGCCGGCCGCCTTCACGTTCATCGACCAGCGCATCCGCAAGGGCTGTGATGAATTCGTAGCCCGTCGTGCCTTGGACAGGCCATTCCGTTGCAAAGGGTTCGCTTTTCTCCAGGATCTTCTCGACGACGATGTAGACATCCGGGCCAACGGCGGTGCGCAGGCGCTCCAGATAGCCCTGCGGATCGGCAAGGCCATCGATATGGTCGATGCGCAGGCCATCCACCGTGCCGTCCTGCACGAGGTCGAGGATCAAGCGGTGGCTGTCGTCGAAGACGTGTTGTTCCGCGACGCGCAGCCCCACGAGGCCGGCGATTTCGAAGAAACGGCGGTAGCTGAGATGACGGCTTGCCGTTCTCCAGTCCGTCAGACGCCATGGCTGTGCTGCGTGGATGGCAGCCATGCGGGTGGGATCGGCGGAAACGGCGGCGAGGTGTCTTTCCAACGCGGGGCGCGCGTCCGCGGGCGTCAGCGCGGACGAAAGGATCGTCTTGCCGTCCGGGTCGCTCTTCGGATCTGCCGTGATGGCGAGGGTGTCGTAACCGTCCAGCACATCCCGGTAGGTTTGCGGATTTAGCGGATAGACGCTGTCGTAATAGCGGAGTGCGAGCACGTCGCGTTCTGGATCGAGAGCGAGGCGGATGGCGCCTTCGGACAACTCCTCCTCGAAACCCTTGCCCAGGAAGGGAAGCGTTAGTTTCTGCGACCAGTCGATATCGAAATGGTGCGAAAAGGGGCTTTCCGCACCCCATGTCACCACGCTGCGCCACCAGGGATTTTCCAGGCTCGCGGCCATGTGATTGGGAGCGATATCGAGGATGAGACCGATGCCGCGTTCATGAAGAGCGCCGGCAAGCGCACGCAGGCCGTCAAGGCCCCCGAGGGCAGGGTCGATTTCGTCCGCCCGGGTCATATCATAGCCATGGGTAGACCCGGTGGCCGCAGTCATGATGGGCGAGGCATAGAGGTGGCTGATGCCCAGTTCACAGAGATAGGGCACAAGTTGACGCGCCCTCCCGAAGTCCATGCCGTTTCGGAACTGGAGGCGATAGGTCGAGGCGGGATATGTCATAAGGCCCTGGGAGTGCGGGTTTCAGCCGCGCCCTAAACGCATATCATCCCCATTTGTTCCATCGGGCTGATTTACGCCCCATGTCGTGTGAAGTCGGTCCGCGAAACGACGCCCGTCAGCCGTTCCTGCCGGTCGAGCACGGCAAGGCGGCGCAACTGCAGGGTCTGCATGTTGCTCAACACGCCGTCCAGTTCCTCGTCGTCGTAACAGTAGGTGATGTTGCTCGTCATGATGTCGCTGACCTTGGTGGTTCCGGCGTCGAGACCCGGTGCGACGGCGCGAAGGATGATGTCGCGATCCGTCAGGGTGCCGACAAGGCCGCTGGCGTCGGCGACCGGCAGGAAGGCGATGTCCCACTGCGCCATCAGCCCTGCGGCATAGTGCAGGGTTTCCTCCGGCCGCACGAGATGGACATTGCGGGTCATGATGTCGCCGATGAGCATGGGGACCTCTTTCTGACAATTGTTTCAAGAACAGACGAACGTGCCATTGGTTCCATCGCGCTAAGGTCGGGAACGGTCGATGGCGACGATGATCGACGGGCCGGCTGCGGTGCCATTGGAAACCGCAAAAATCGTCTCGCCTTCCATCGCCGGCCACGGCGTCTCTTTCTTCGCAAAGTTTGCGCGAATGCCGAGCGTTGCCTCATGGAAGCGCCAGTCCACGGCTAAAATGCCGTCTTCCGCGGGCAGGATATGTGGCACGGCCGTTCCCGGGCCGGCGAGCAGCGGCACGACATGCTCCCGGCGAAGCCGGATCAACTCCCTGACGAAATCCGTCTGTCGCCTGCCGTCGGGGGACATCGGGCGGGACCAGTCGAGTTTCGAGCGCTGAAAGGTGTCTTCGGCGCCGGGATCCGGCAGGTCGTGCACGGTCTTGCGCTCGGGCATGCCGCCGAATTTCTCCGCTTCTGCCTTGCGCCCCTGCTTTACCGCGTGGGCAAGCTCTCCTTCGAAATCGGTGAAAAAGAAGAACGGCTGCTGCTCGCCGAATTCTTCGCCCATGAAGAGCATCGGTATCGGCGGGGCAAGCAGCAGAAGGGCCGTCATGACATTCAGAAGCATCGGATCGGTGAGGACCGACAGCCGTTCGCCGAACGCACGGTTGCCGACCTGGTCGTGGTTGTGCAGGAAGTTGACGTTGACCTGTGGCGGCAGGCGGTCCTGAGGTGCCGGCCCGACCCGATCCTGCGTACGATCCGCGTGCACGAACCCCATGGCAGTCGCCGTCCGGAGCACATTGTCGGTGTTTTCCGCAAAGGGTGCGTAGTGGCCCTGGCCCTCTCCGGTCGCGATGATGTGCAGGGCATGGTGGAACTCGTCGTTCCAGCCCGCCGTGTAGTGATGCACGATTCCATCATCCCGGTTCAGCAGGCTTTTGCGGCTCGTCTGGTCCTCGACGACGAGATGGACTGGACGATGCGGCATGGCCTGCCGGACGGTCTCGGCCAGTTCGATCAGCATATGTCTCTCGCTGTCGTCGACGATCTGTTCGGTTGCGTCGAAGCGCAGGCCATCGAACCGGTAATCGATGAGCCAGTGCAATGCATTTTCGATGAAATATCGCCGCACCGGCTCCCTTTCGAAGGCGAGCGCGGCACCCCAGGGTGTGTGGCGTTCGGGGTGAAAGAAGGCGGGCGCGATGCGTGGCAGGATGTTTCCGACCGGGCCGAAATGATTGTAGACGACGTCGAGCAGGACCATGATGCCATGGCCGTGGGCGGCGTCGACCAGCGCCTTCAAGTCGTCCGGAATGCCGTAGGCCGTATGCGGCGCGTAGTGCAGAACGCCGTCATAGCCCCAGCCGCGTTTTCCGGCGAAGTGGGCGACGGGCATGATTTCGATTGCCGTAATGCCGATATGGCGGAGATGCGGCAGGCGGTCGATGGCGGCCCGGAAGGTGCCTTCCGGCGTGAATGCACCGATATGCAACTCATAGGCGACCGCTTCTTCCCACGGGCGCCCCGTCCACCCGGTATTGCTCCAAGCATAGCCGTCATGATGGACAAGGGTGGATGGTCCCTCGACGTCGTCCTCCTGGGCGTGGGAGGCGGGATCGGGAATGTCTGTGCCGTCAGAAAGCCGGAAACTGTAGGTGTCGCCCGGGTGGACAATGTTGGTTTCAACCATATGCCAGCCGTCGCCGTCCGCCTGCATTGAAATCTCCCGTGCACCCGCAAGGAGGACGATCCTCTTCTCGGCGGGTGCCCAGAGACGGAACCGCACCCTGCCATCCGCCAACACGCTCGGGCCCCAGGTTCTTGGCGTCGGTGACGGCTGTGTCATCGGCTTCCTCTGTGCGGGTCAATCACAAGCGGAACCGGCTGGCTGTGAAAAAGTTCCGGAACAATCCGGTTCTTTTCGCGTTGCACCATCGCTTTCTCGGGCCGCGATAAAGATGCCTCCCGTTCTTTCGACGAAGGTTCGTCGTACCGGCGCGATGAAGCGATGGCGATGACGGCCCTCGTTCCGACGGCGCGTTGCTCGACCGAAGGGGACAGACCGCATGAGCTATTCGTTTTCCGAACTCGATTTCATGAAGCCGGAGCTTGGCGCCGAATTCACCGGGGAGGGCACGCATTTCGCGGTCTTTTCCGCCCATGCGGAGCAGATGGAACTGTGTCTCTTCAGTGAGGACGGCAAGGAAGAGACCGCCCGCCTGCCGCTGCCCAAGCGCGAAGGCGACATCTGGTCCGGCTACATTGCCGGCCTGAAGCCCGGCACGATCTATGGCTACCGCGCCCACGGCCCCTATGACCCGAAAGCAGGCCACCGCTTCAACCCGAACAAGCTGCTGCTCGACCCCTATGCCAAGCAGATCCTCGGCGAAATCCAGTGGGACGACGCGCTCTATGGCTACCGCATCGGTGACCCGGCGGAAGACCTGTCCTTTGATGAGCGCGACAGCGCGCCCTTCATGGTGAAGGGCGTGGTGCAGGATCCGGACTTCGACTGGGCGGGCGACGCGGCGATCCGCCGGCAATGGACCGAAACGATCATCTATGAGGCGCATGTGCGCGGCATGACGATGACCCATCCCGGCGTGCCGGAAGAGCTGCGCGGCACCTTCATGGGCATGGCGAGCGATCCCATCATCGAGCATCTCGTCGATCTCGGTATTTCCGCCATCGAACTCCTGCCTATCCAGTACTTCCCGGATGATCGTTATCTGCTGGAAAAGGGCCTGCGCAACTATTGGGGTTATCAGACGCTCGGCTTCTTCGCGCCGCAGCCGCGGTTCCTCTCCGGCCGCGCCGTCACCGAATTCAAGACCATGGTCAAACGCTTCCATGCCGCCGGCATCGAGGTGATCATGGACGTCGTCTACAACCACACCGCCGAAGGCTCTGAGCGTGGACCGACGCTGAGTTTCCGCGGCCTCGACAATCTGAGCTACTACCGCCTGTCGCCGGACGACCTGCGCCACAGCTACGACACGACCGGTACCGGCAACACCGTCAATATCGCCCATCCCATGGTATTGCGCATGGTGCTCGACAGCCTGCGCTACTGGGTCGGCGTCATGCATGTCGATGGTTTCCGCTTCGACCTTGCCAGCACGCTCGGTCGCACCCGGCATATCGAGTTCGATCGTGACGGTACGTTCTTCGATGCGATCCGGCAGGACCCGATGCTGTCCGGTGTGAAGCTGATCGCTGAGCCCTGGGACGTGGGTGACGGCGGCTATCAGGTCGGCGGTTTCCCGCATCCATTCCGCGAGTGGAACGACAAGTACCGCGACGATGTGCGGCGCTTCTGGAAGGGGGATGGCGGGCTGGTGTCGGATGTTGCGGCTCGGCTGGCCGGTTCTGCACCGCAGTTCAACCATTCGGACCGCGGCGCCACCTCGTCGATCAACCTCTTAAGTGCCCATGACGGCTTCACGCTGATGGACACCGTCTCCTATGACGGCAAGCACAATGAGGCGAATGGCGAAGACAACCGCGACGGCCATTCCGACAACCATTCGCACAATATGGGGGCCGAGGGCCCGACGGAGGACCAGAACATCCTCTCCGCCCGTGCCCGCCGCCGGCGCAACATGATTGCGACGCTGATGCTGAGCCAGGGTGTGCCCATGTTGCTCGGTGGCGACGAACTCGGCAACAGCCAGAACGGCAACAACAATGTTTACTGCCAGGACAACGCGATCGGCTGGACCGACTGGAGCGGTCTTGACGATCCGTTCCTCGCCTTCTGCAAGGGGGCGATCGCCTTCCGGAAAGCCCATCCGGCGCTGCGGCAGGAACGGTTCCTCACGGGCGATCCCGCAGAGGACGGCACGATCGACATCGCCTGGTACAAGCCCGATGGCGCCTTCATGGATGACGGTGCCTGGGAAGACGGTAATCTGCATGCGCTCGGCCTCTTCGTGTCGAAGCCGGCGAATGGCGAGGGGCCGGACCAGTTGTTTATCGTCGTCAATGCCGGCGGCGATTGCCAGGTGAAGCTTCCGGAGGTGAACGGCATCAAGGCGTGGACGCGCGTGCTCGATACGGGGGCCGAGGATGATGCCTTCGCCCAACATCCCGCCGAAGGCGCCGCCACGGTCTATGGCGCCAGCGTCGCCGTCTTCGAAGCGGTGGGGTGATCTGCCCGACATGGCACCGGACAACCTCACAGCAACCGGTCTTACTTATGTCTCCGACAGCGAGCCCGGAATCCGGCGCCAGCGGTCCGGCCGCAGTTTTTGTTATCGCCTGCCGGACGGCTCTCTCGTGCGCGATGGTGCGCTGAAGGCGCGCATCGCCGGGCTTGGCCTGCCGCCGGCCTATGAGAATGTCTGGATCTGCCTCGACGGCAACGGCCATCTTCAGGCGACGGGCTACGATGCGCGCGGGCGCAAGCAATATCGCTATCACCCGGACTGGCAGGCGCTGAAGAGCGGTGACAAGTTCGACCAACTCATCGCCTTCGGCCGGGCGCTGCCAAAGCTCCGGCGCGCGGTGCGGCGGGATCTCGACGGCACGCCCGGCGCGGTCGATACGATGTTGGCGGCGATCACCGTGCTGCTTGATGAGGTGCAGTTGCGGGTTGGCAATCGGACCTATGTGCAGGAGAACGGGACCTATGGCGCGACGACGCTGTTGAAGCGTCATGTCTCGCTGGCCGATGGGCACATAGAGCTCCGCTTCGCGGCCAAGGGCGGCAAGCGGGTGCGTCGGACGCTGAAACACCCGCGCCTCCAACGGCTGCTTGAAGACTGTGCCGATCTGCCGGGGCGCCAGCTCTTCGTCTGGAAAGACGAGACGGATCTGGTGCGGCCGATCGATTCCGGCCGGCTCAACACCTATCTCGCCGATATTTCCGGTATTGCCGTTTCTGCCAAGACATTCCGGACCTGGGCCGGCAGCCTCGCCGCCTTTTCGCTGGCGCGTCATGCGATAGATGCAGGCGACCGGCCGACGATCAAGGGGATGTCGACGGCGGCGGCAGACGTTCTCCAGAACACGCCGGCTATCGCGCGGTCGAGCTACATCCATCCCGACATCATCGCACTTGCCGAAACGCCTGAGACCCTGCGGCTCGCACTGCGCCGCCCGACCCTGAAGGTAACCGGGCTACGCTCGGAGGAGGAGCGATTGTTGCGCTTCCTCGAAAGTCGGCGAAACGCCCGTCGCCGGGCATGCAGGAACATGCCAGAGAAATAGGGTAGTGAAAGCAGGGGCTTTGGGGGCTTGCGAAATGCCTCGGCTAGCTCGTTTCGATTGTGGACGGAAGACTCCGTGTTGCTTTCCTGTGGAAGCGTGCACCGCGGGCGAGGTTGACGGCCGCACGCGTCGCATCGTCGGCCTCATCCGAATTGCGTCTTTTCCTGAGATGCTCCGGCAGAGCGACCTTCTCGAGTTCGGCACGTTCACGTGCCGCCTGTTCCCAATGTTCCTGGTCCTTGCCGTGCGGGCGGCCGTTCGCCTCCCACAGGCCATAGGCGCGTTTGCTGATCCATTCCTGGCGGTCTTCGTTCACGGCGGTGTCCCTTCGAGGTGGCGACGGTCTATGCCGCCGTCCACGAGTTCACACGGAAATCGGCTTCCTTTGCCGCTTCGATGAAGGCCCGGCGGGCAAAGGCCGGGTCGTCGTCGCTGGTCAGCCCCTGTTCGCAGACGCTTTTCGCCGTCAGCGCCGCAGGGCCATCTTCGATCGGCCAATGGTTCTTCAGGCAGAGAAGAGCGTCGCGCGTGCTTTGCACATGAAGCACCCGCTGGTCGCCCTCAAGCACGACGGCCTCGTCCCACAGCCGGTCAGTCGCAAAGATCGTCATTGCACGCCCTCCTGCGCGGGTTTTTCGGCCGGCAGGTCGACAAGGCTGACAATGCCGACGACACGCCGGTCGTCATTCACCACCACGAGGCGGCGCACGCCGAAATGACGCATGCGGGCCGCGATCGTCGCCGTGTGATCGTCTTCGTTACACACTTCAGGTGACACGGTCATGAATTCGGCAATCGCCGTCGAGGTCGAGAGCCCTTGGGCCAGAACCGATGCGACGATGTCGCGATCGGTGATGATGCCGACAATGGCGCCGACGCCGGGCACTTCGACCGGCAGGGCGCCGACTTCTGTTTCGAGCATCAGCCGGGCGGCCGACTGGGCGGTGTCGTTGGGAGATACCGTCACGATCTGGGCGGACATCACGTCCTTCACACGCATCTGGCCGCTCCCTTCAGAGCCGGCCGTTGACGAGGCTGCGGCCGTTCGGCGTTGCGGGCACGACCACTTCGTCCCTGTTCGGCTGGTTGAGCGGCAAGTCAACCTGGTGCGGGACGATCACCTGTGGTTCCCAGGCGTTGCGGCGTTTGCGCGTGTCGTTGGGTATGGCATTCGGGATGGCAGCGGGTTTGCGGGCAAGCGGCTTCTTCTTCTGGCGCACGTCGAACTCCTGCGAACTGGCTTGGTGTCTTGAACAAACGCGAAGCCCTCCGCTTGGTTCCGCAAAATCGGGAACGGATTTGCCTGCCAGGCATTCCTGTCGAGCCGTAACGGATGGAGGTGCCGATGCTGTTTGCAGGAAAGGTCGTCCTCGTCACCGGTGCGGGCTCCGGCATCGGCAAGGCCACGGCGCTGGCCTTCGCCCGTCATGGCGCAAGCGTCGGCGTCCTGAGCCGCACCACGCAGGAGGTCGAGGCCGTTGCGAAGGAAATTCTCGAGCTTGGAGGTGCTGGGCTCGCGCTTGCGGCGGATGTGGCGGACGAAGATTCCATGCGCCGTTCGGTCGAGCACCTCGCCGACGCGTTCGGTGGTCTCGACATTGTCGTCGCCAATGCGGGCATCAATGGCGTCTGGGCGCCGATCGACGATTTGAAACCGGCGGAATGGGACGAGACGATTGCCGTCAACCTGCGCGGCACGTATCTGACGCTTCACCTGACGGTGCCGCACCTCAAGAAGGCGGGGAAGGGCGTCATCGTCGTCGTCTCCTCGATCAATGGCACGCGCACCTTCACGACGCCGGGCGCCACCGCCTATTCCGCCACTAAGGCGGCGCAGGTGGCGATGGTGCAGCAATTGGCGCTGGAGCTTGGCAAGGCCGGGATCCGCGTCAACGCGCTCTGCCCCGGCGCAATCGAGACCCGCATCGACGAGAACACGGAGCAACGGGGTTCCGACGAAACCGGCATTCCTGTCGTTTGGCCGGAGGGTGACATACCAGTCTCGCACGGCAAGCCCGGCATGGCCAGCGAGGTCGCCGACGTCATTCTGTTCCTCGCCTCTTCCAAAGCGCGGCACATTACCGGCACTCCCCTGTGGATCGACGGTGGACAGGGCCTGCTTCGCTGATTCCTTTCTGCTTTTTGCCTCTGGTATCCTCGCCCGGCGATGTGACAATGTGCGGGCGAACGGGAGAGGAGATCATCCATGGCCAACCATCTTTTCGACGCGATCCGGGCGGCTGCGACGCCGGAGGCGGTCTTCATCGAGACGGCCGAGGGACGGCGGTGGACCCATGGCGATATGATCCGGTTCTCCGGGCAACTCGCTGGCGCGCTCAGCGCTCGGGGCGTGCAGCCGGGCGACCGGGTGGCGGTCCAGGTGGACAAGAGCCCCGAGGCGCTGATGCTCTATCTCGCCTGCCTGCGTGCCGGCGCGGTCTATCTGCCGCTCAACCCGGCCTATACGCTGGCGGAGCTGGATTATTTCATCGGCGATGCGCAGCCGCGCCTGGTGGTCGTCGATCCGAAATCCGAAAAGGGTATCGCGGCGATCGCGCAAACCCATGGCAGCGTGGTCGAGACGCTGGATGCGACCGGCGGCGGCAGCCTTCTCCAGCGGGCAGGCGGCGAGGCGGCGGATTTTGCCGATGCGGAGCGCGGCCCGGATGATCTGGCCGCGATCCTCTATACGTCCGGCACGACGGGGCGCTCCAAGGGCGCGATGCTGACGCATGACAACCTGCTCTCCAATGCGCTGACGCTGCGTGACCATTGGCGCTTCACCAGCGCGGACCGGCTGATCCACGCCCTGCCGATCTTCCACACGCATGGCCTTTTCGTCGCCTCGAACGTGACGCTGCTCTCCGGCGCCTCGATGTATCTGCTGCCGAAATTCGATGCCGACCAGGCGCTCGGGCTGATGGAAAACGCGACCGTGATGATGGGAGTGCCGACCTTCTATGTCCGGCTCGTGCAGCACCCGGGCCTGACACGGGAGGCAACGGCAGGGATGCGGCTCTTCGTTTCCGGCTCGGCGCCGCTCCTTGCCGAAACCCACCGCAGTTTTGCGGAAAAGACCGGTCATGCCATCCTCGAGCGCTACGGCATGACCGAAACCAACATGAACACCTCCAACCCCTATGATGGCGACCGGATCGCCGGCACGGTGGGTTTTCCGTTGCCCGGCGTCTCGCTTCGGGTCACCCACCCGGAGACCGGCGCTGCCGTGCCGGATGGCGAGACGGGCATGATCGAAGTGAGGGGGCCGAACGTCTTCAAGGGCTATTGGCGCATGCCGGAGAAGACCGCCGCCGAGTTTCGCGCCGACGGTTTCTTCATCAGCGGTGACCTCGGCAAGATCGATGAGCGCGGCTACGTCCACATCGTCGGGCGCGGCAAGGACCTCGTCATTTCCGGCGGCTACAACATCTATCCGAAGGAAGTGGAAACCGAGATCGACGGCATGCAGGGCGTCATCGAAAGCGCGGTCATCGGCGTACCGCATCCGGATTTCGGCGAGGGCGTGACGGCTGTCGTGGTGCGGGCGAAGGGCTCTGCGCTGGATGAGAAGGCCGTGCTCGATGGGCTGAAGGACCGGCTGGCGCGCTACAAGCAGCCCAAGCGCGTGCTCTTCGTCGACGACCTGCCGCGCAACACGATGGGCAAGGTGCAGAAGAACGTCCTGCGCGAGACCTATGCGGATCTCTACAAGGCCTAATCCAGCCGGGCAAAATGCCGTTTGAGGATGTCGAGCACCTCGCTTGCCAGTTCCCCGACGATGCCGTTGCGTTCCCAGGCATAGAGCGAGGCGACGACCGGCGGTTCCGCGCCGAAATCGGCAAGCTGCTTGACCCGCCACCCCTTCGTCGCGTCGATCGGCAGCAGCGAGAGGCCGAGGCCGGCCTCGACGGCCATCAGCACGTTGCGCAGGCTGGCGGAGGTGAAGGCGACGTACCAGCGGCGGCGCTCGCGCTCCAGCCGTTCGGACATGGCATCGCGATAGAGCCCGCCGGGCGGAAAGGTGACGAGCGGCGTCGGGTCGGGCAGGTCGGGCGCCGCATCCATTGCGGTGAACCAGGCGATCGGTTCCTCGAAGCTCGCCCAGCTGTCGGCGCTCGGCGTGTCCTCCTTCAACACCACGATGTCGAGTTCGCCGGCGCGGTAGCGGCGGTTGAGGTCGGCGCGCAGGCCGGTGGTGACGTCGAGGCGTGCTTCCTTGTGGCGTTTGGTGAAGGCGGCGAAGGCACGGGCCATTTCCGGCGTGGCGATGTCATCCGGCATGCCGATGCGCACGGAGGTGGTGCCGGAGGTTTCCGCCACCAGCGTCAGCGCTTCGGTCTGGAGGGCGAGGATGCGGCGGGCGTGGCCGAGCAGGCGTTCGCCCGTAACGGTCAAGCGCACCGGCCGCGCGGCGCGGTCGACCAGATCCCGCCCGATCGCCTCCTCGAGCCTTGCGATCTGCTGGCTCATGGTCGATTGCGTCATATGCAGGCGATCGGCGGCAGCCGTGAAACTCCCGGCGTCGGCAATTGCCACGAAGGCCCGAAGCAGGCGCGGGTCGAGCACGACATCTCCATCGAAAATCAGAATAGTCAGCATCTAAACATCTAATTTGCGCATGATTCAAGCCGGTGATAGCGATAGGCACGATCGGCAGGCCCCCACCCTGCCGCGAACAGGCATTTTCAGCACGAGAGTCAATTCTGATGGATACCGTTGAGGCGCGCGCTGACCGCGATTGGGCAATGCTGGCATTGGTCGTGCTGATCGGGCTCAACCTGCGTCCCTTTCTCGCTGCCCCGGCACCGATCCTCGCCGAGATCGTCGCGGATACCGGTCTCGGCTATGGCGGTATTGCGATGCTCACCCTGCTGCCGATGTTCCTGATGGGGCTCGGCGCGTTCATTGCGCCCGGCCTTCAGGTGAAGCTCGGCGCGCGGCGCGGGCTGTTGATGGCACTCTGCATCCTCCTGTTCGGTTCGGCGCTTCGCCTCGTCGCCGTGGACGGGGTGTCGCTGATCCTGACGGCGGCGCTCTGCGGCATCGGCGTCGCCTTCATCCAGGCGGCCTTTCCCGGCATCATCAAGGCACGCTTCCCAACCCAGGTGCCGGTTGTCACCGGTCTCTATTCGGCGATGATCATGGCTGGCGGCGCCTTCGGTGCGCGGCTGATGCCGGTGTTGGTGCATGCCGGTTTCGGCTGGCGGGCGGCACTCGCCTGGCTGGCGCTGCCGGTCGTCATCGCGCTCGCTGCCGCCTGGCGCATCCTGTCCGATGTGCAGTCGAGCAAGCCGGACGGCACGCTGACGCGCCAGCTTCTCAGCCGGCCGCGCACCTGGGTGCTGATGGCGGCCTTCGGGTTGATCAATGCCGGCTACACTTCAATGATTGCCTGGCTTGCGCCCTACTACCAGGCGCAGGGTTGGAACAGCACCGACAGCAGTGGCCTCGTCGCCATCATGGCGATCTGCCAAGCCGTTGCGGCGCTGGGCCTCCCGATTTTCGCGCGCGGGAATATCGACCGCCGTCGCTGGCTGTGGCTGACCATTGCGTTCCAGGCTATCGGCTTTTTCGGCCTTGCAGGCCTTCCCGACCTGGCTCCGGCGGTCTGGGCGGGGCTTTGCGGCGCCGGCCTCGGTGGCAGTTTCGCGCTTGCCATCGTCACCGCGCTCGATCACCTGCCGCGGCCGGAACAGGCCGGCGCGCTTGCCGCGCTGATGCAGGGTGGCGGCTTCCTCATCGCTGCCATCGGTCCCTATGCGATGGCAGTGCTGCACGATTGGACGGGTGGTTTTGCCGCCGGCTGGGCGTTGCATCTCGGCTGCGTGCTGGTGACGGCGCTGCTCTATCTGCGCTTCGATCCGCGATCCTATCCGGACGCGATGCCGTTACCCTCATGAAAAAACCCGCGCCGGTGGGGCGCGGGTTTCTAAGCGGATTTTAGCGGCGGGAACCGAAAGGCTTCAGCGCCATGTGGCGGTTGACGTCCTTGTAGAGCAGATAGCGGAACGGGCCGGGGCCACCGGCATAGCAGGCCTGCGGGCAGAAGGCGCGCAGCCACATGAAGTCGCCGGCTTCGACTTCCACCCAGTCCTGGTTGAGGCGGTAGACGGCCTTGCCCTGCAGCACGTAGAGGCCGTGTTCCATGACATGGGTTTCGGCAAAGGGAATGACCGCGCCGGGCATCAGCGTGACGATCGTCACATGCATGTCGTGGCGAAGGTCGTTGGGATCGACGAAGCGCGTCGTCGCCCATCCGCCATTCGTGCCGGGCATTTCCGACGGCTTGATGTCTTTTTCGTTGAGGATCAGGGGTTCCGGATGCGGAAGTCCATCGACCGCCTCATAGGCCTTGCGGATCCAGTGGAAGCGGGTATGGGCGCCCGAACGATTGTGCAGCGACCATTTCAGGCCCGGCGGCAGAAACGCATAACCGCCCGGCTCGAGCGTGTGCTTGCCGGTCGGCAAGGTCAGTTCCACCTCGCCATCGACGACGAAGAGCACGCCCTCGGCGTCCGGGTCCTGCTCCGGCCTGTCGCTGCCGCCGCCCGGCGCCACTTCCATGATGTATTGCGAAAACGTCTCGGCAAAGCCGGAAAGCGGACGCGCAATGACCCAGCAACGCGTGTCGTTCCAGAAGGGCAGGAAGCTCGTGACGATATCCTGCATGGTTCCCTTCGGAATCACCGCATAGGCCTCGGTGAAGACGGCACGCCCGGTCAGGAGGTCGCTCTGCGGCGGATGGCCGCCAAGGGAGGAATAGTAGCTTCTTTGCATCGTCTCAGGCCCTTTGTCTTGAGTGTTTCCGGTGTTTCCCGACGGATTTCTCTTCCGCCTTGTTCGTGAATGGCGTCACTTCGCGCCTGCTTTTTCCAGGAGTGCGACCATCTCGCCAAAGCCGCGGCCGCGCGCATGCTGGAGCGGCGTCACGCCGTCATCGTCGGCGAGATTGACGTTGGTCCCGGCCTTGATCAGGAGATCGACGATCTGGACGTGGCGCTTTCCTCCGTCGCCGAGGATGATCGCCTCCAGCAGCGCCGTCCAGCCGAGCCGGTTGACATGATCGACCTCGATACCGGCCTTGATCAGCGTGTCGACCGTCTCGACATGGCCGCGTTCGGCGGCCGGGATGAGGGCGGTGCCGCCGTAGCGGTTGATGCTCTTGAGGTCGGCGCCGTGGGAAAGCGTCAGTTTGAGGATGTCGAGGTGCCCGCGTGCGCCAGCATAGAGATAGGGACTGTCGCTGATGGCGTCCTTGGCATTGACGTCGGCGCCGGCCTCGATCAGTGCGCGGGCGGCGTTCACGCGGTTGGCATGCGTGGCGACGAGCAGGGCCGTCGCGCCGCTGCCGTCCCGCGCGTCGATTGCCACGCCTTTGGCCAGAAGCGCTTTGATGGCAACGGCGTCGTCGGCTGCGGCAGCCTTGTGCAGGTCGAGGGTCATGGCATTGTCTGTAGCAAGAAGGGGAGATGCGAGCGCGGTCAGGAAGAGCCAGGCCGAGAGCAGGACGAGTTTCAGCATGCGGATCCCGTTGGTTATGGTCTTAAATTAACAGCGGCCTGCGGCATTAGGAAATTAAATGTGCAAATCCCTATCATTCAGAAGTTGGAATTCATGTGAGGGGCCGGCTATAAGCCGAAAGGGCCACAGAACGAGAGAAAGGGCCGATCCATGAGGACGGAACAGGGACTTCTGCGCATCTCCATTGCCGTCACCATCGTGCTTGCCGGCGTCGGTATCCTGTTCGGCATTCTCTCCGGCTCCTTCGCCATCGTCTTCGATGGCGTCTATGCGCTGACCGATGCGGCGATGACCGTGCTCGCCCTGCTCGTCTCGAACCTCATCGCATCCTCGGCGACGGGCGGCGGCAAAGGCCGGCTCGTCAAGCATTTCACGATGGGCTTCTGGCATCTGGAGCCGATGGTGCTGGGCCTCAACGGTATCCTTCTGACCGGTGCGGCGATCTACGCTCTGATCAACGCCATCGGCAGCATCATGGACGGTGGCAGGCCGCTCGATTTCGACCAGGCGATCATCTATGCCGTCGTGACGATCATCGTGACGGTCGCCATGGCGATCATCGCCACCCGCGCAAACCGCACCCTCCAGTCGGATTTCGTGGCACTCGACGCCAAGGCCTGGATGATGTCCGCGGGCCTGACGAGTGCGCTGCTGGTCGCCTTCGTCATCGGCTATTTCATCCAGGGAACGGCCCATGAATGGCTGTCGCCCTATATCGACCCGGTGGCGCTGGCGCTCGTCTGCCTTGTTATCATCCCCATCCCCGCCGGCACCATCCGGCAGGCGCTGGCCGATATCCTGCTCGTCACACCCGGGGACCTGAAAAGCCATGTCGATGCGATCGCCAAAACCATCGTCGAGCGGCATGGCTTCCTCTCCTACCGGGCCTATGTCGCCCGCGTCGGCCGTGGCCGGCAGATCGAGCTCTTCTTCATCGTGCCCGAGGATTTTCCGCCGCGGAAGCTGCAGGAATGGGACGATATCCGCGACGAAATCGGTATCGCCATCGGCGACGAGGGGCCGGATCGCTGGCTGACGATCGCCTTCACCACCGATCCCGAATGGGCAGACTGAAAAAACCCGAAGCGGATCGCTCCACCCCGGGTTTCGTTCCCACTTCGAACCGACCTCCTAGAGACCGAAAGCCGTGATCGCGCCGTCCATGCGCTCGCGGGCCTTCTTCGGCAGCTTGCCGGTCTTGACGGCGTCGAGATTGGCCGGCGCGTCGCCGACGACCACCACACCCACCATGCCCATGCCGACATGCGGCGTGCATTTGACGCCATAGGCGCCCGGCTTGTCGAAGGTGACCTTGTAGTTCTCGTTCATCTTGCTCTTGAAGGCTTCCGCCCCGTCCGGGATCATGCCCTTGATCGTCTCGACATTGTGCCCCTTGTCGGTCGGGATGAAGGTGACCGTGTCGCCGGGCGCCACCTTCACGAAGGCCGGCTCGAACACCATGGCGCCTTCGGCACCCTTGTTGAGCATATGCACCTCGAAATCTGCCGCTGCGGCGGGAAGCGCGAGCGCCAGAATGACCGCTGCTGCACCGACGATGCTCTTTGCCATGATACGCACTGGAAGTCTCCTTGCTGACGAACGTCAATCGTTCATGCGCAAGGGGTAGACCCGCGAGGCCCCTCCTTCTTTGACGTTGATCAAACAACGGGGAGGGGCATGCGTGGCGTGCTGTCGCAGGTTATCGGCCTGCATGCACCGGTGGCAGCATGGCGCTCCAGGGCCGCGCCTCTTCGAGATCGCGGGCAACGCGCACCAGCGTCGCCTCGTCGGCGAAGCGGCCGACGATCTGGATACCGACCGGCATGTGGTTGCGGTCGAGGCCGAGCGGCAGGCTGACGGAGGGCTGGCCGGTGGCGTTGAACGTGCCGAGGAAGGTGAAGAGCGTGGTGTCGCCCTCGGCGAAGCCGGTGGCCGTAAGGTCGGAGCGGGTGGTGGAAAAGCGGCCATGTTCCGGCGCCGTCACCGGCGTCGTCGGCGTCAGCAGGATGTCGTAGCTCGCCGTTGCCATTGCGACATCGTGGCGGATCTTGCGCATGGTCTCGAATATGGTGACGATCTCGGCCGGCGACATGGCAAGCGTCTGGTGCATCAGTTTGAGGATGACAGGCTCCAGCGTCGTGTCGTCCAACGGGCGGCCGAGGCCGGCGGCGAGTGCCGGCAGTTCGGCAAGGCCGAGATTGAAACCGCCCATCACGCCAATCATGATGTCGTGCGAATTCACCGGCGGAGCGATCTCCTCGATCGTATGGCCCATCGACGCGAGCAGGGCGGCCGTCGCGTCGAGTGTCGCCAGCACGTCCTCGGCGATCGACACGCTGCCCCAGGCGGTGCGGGCAAGGCCGATGCGCAGCTTGCCGGTCGGTTGGGTCAGCTCGTCGAGATAGGGCCGCTCCGGCTGGCGGATGATGAACGGATCGCCCGGCTCCGGGCCGGCAAAGACGTCGAGTGCGGCGGCCATGTCGCGCACCGTGCGGCAGACCACGAATTCGCGCGCCAGGCCGAACAGCGAATCCTGCCCGTCCGGACCGCCGGAAACCCGGCCGCGCGAGGGATTGAGGCCGACGAGGCCGCACCAGCCGGCGGGAATGCGGATCGAGCCGCCACCATCCGAGGCATGCGCGATCGGCACGATGCCGGCGGCAACCGCCGCCGCCGCACCCCCGGAAGAGCCTCCGGCTGAGGCGTCGAGGTTCCAGGGGTTGCGGGTAATGCCTTCCAGAATGGTTTCGGTGAAGCCGGCGAAGGCCAGTTCCGGCACGGCGCTGCGGCCGACGATGCGCAGGCCCGCTGCCTTGGCCCGCTTTGTATAGTAGGCGTCGTGGGTGCTGACGCTGCCCTTCAGCAGCCGGCTGCCGCATTCCTGCAGGCGGCCTTCCTCCGTCGCGCCGATATCCTTGCGCAGGAACGGCACGCCAT
Organism: Sinorhizobium sp. RAC02; assembly: GCF_001713395.1. NCBI lineage: Bacteria > Pseudomonadati > Pseudomonadota > Alphaproteobacteria > Hyphomicrobiales > Rhizobiaceae > Sinorhizobium > Sinorhizobium sp. RAC02. The sequence goes on from NZ_CP016450.1 coordinate 3,795,196, forward strand.
TGAAGGCGCCTTCCACCGGGCCGGGCACTCTTTCCGCATCGTCATAAAACTCGACGACGGCATTGATCGCCGGATCGACCTTTTCGAAGGCCTGCCGGGCAAGGCCTGCAAGTTCCGCGGCGGTCACCTCGCCGCGCTTGACGAGCTGGGCAAGGCTGGTGGCGTCGTGGCTGACATAGTCGGAAAGGTTCATGGGAAAGACCTGGTTGAAATGGGTGCAGGCATTGAAAGGGTTTTTGGTGCGGGCGGCAAGGGCGCGCCGCTTGCGAGGCGCGCCCGGCAGACCTTGTTCAGCAGGCCGGCCCAGATCGTAGAGTTGACGGGCGAATGTCTGCTGCCTGATGGCTGCGTCTCATCTGGAACGGATGAAAGCCTCAGGCCTCGTACGTCACCCGGCCGCCGCAGATCGTCATCTTCGGACGGACCTCACGGATACGCTCCGGCTCGACCGCTTCGATGTCGTTGTCGAGGATGACGACGTCGGCGAAGTAGCCGGGCTTGAGCATGCCCTTGCGATCTTCGGCAAACTCCGCGTAGGCGCTGCCGATCGTATAGGCGGCGATGGCATCGTGCAGGCTGACGGAATGATCCGGATCGCCCTCCTGCCAGACCGTTCGTGTCACGGCGGCCTGGATGCCGGCGATCGGGTCGATCGGCGAGACCGGCCAGTCGGAGGAGAAGGCCAATGCTGCACCCGTTTCCTTGATGCGCCGCCAGGCATAGGCGAGATAACGGCGCTTCTCGCCGATGCGCGAGAGGGTCGGTTCGAGCGGAAAGCACATACCGCCCGGCGGATGCGGCGGCTGCATGGAGGCGATGACGCCGAGCTTAGCAAAGCGTGGCATGTCCTCTTCGGTGATCAGCTCGACATGCTCGATGCGATGGCGGCTGTCGCGGGCGCCGTTGGCCTTCTGCGCGGCCTCATAGCCGTTCAGCACGCGCCGCACGGCGCCGTCGCCGATGGCGTGTACCGCGATCTGCAGGCCGCGACGGTCGATCTCGGTGGCGAGTTCGGCGAAGTCCTCGTTGCTGAAATAGGGCTCGCCATACCAATCCGGCCGGTCCGCATAGGGCTCGACGAGGAAGGCGGTGCCGGATTCCAGCACGCCGTCCATGAAGACCTTGACCATGCCGGAGGAAACCCAGTCGCTGCGGTAGCGCCGATCCATCTCGCTTGCCTTTTCGAGATCGGCGAGCGTCATCGGCTTCTTGAAATGATAGGGCACCTGGCCGCGCACGGTGATCGTGCCGTCCTCTTCCAGCGCCGCCATCAGCTGGAGCTGGTAGAAATTGCCGTCCATGTTGTGAAACGAGGTGATGCCGTGTTTGGCGGCGTGGGCCAGGCCGCGGCGCATGATCGCCTTGTCGGCCTCCCATTCCGCAGCACTTGGCGCGGGGTCGGGCTCGCCGCCGGTCTCGATGCCGAGATGGGTGCGGTTCGGGCCGCCGAGATGCAGGACGGGCGACATGGCTTCGGATTCGCGCAGCTCGCCGGTCGCAAGGCCATCCGGCCCCATCACCACTTCGTTGCCGGGATTGACCGTCTTGCCGTGCAGGATGCCGGCCATGTCGAGCGCCTTGGTATTCGCCCAGCTGGTGTGATGATCGGCGCCGACCAGCACGACCGGTCGGTCCGCGATGATGCGGTCGATATGGTGTCGCGTCAGCGGCTCGTCTTCGGAAATCATTGTGTAACCGGCGCCGTGGCCGGTCAAAAGCGCGTCGTCGGGATGGGTGGTGGCATGGGCAAGCAGGCTCGCCTTCAGCGCCTCGAAACCTTCAATGCCGGCAAGCTGCAGGTGTCCCAGCTCCTCGGCGCCGCCGAACATGTGGATGTGGCTTTCGATGAAGCCCGGCAGCACCGAGGCGCCGCGCGCATCGATAGTCCGAGTTTCTTCGCCCTTCAGCGCAAGGATATCGCGCTCGCTGCCGACGGCAGCGATCCGGCCGCCGGCAAGCGCAATGGCTTCGGCACGCGGATTGGCCTCGTCCATGGTGAGGACGCGCGCATTGATAACAATGAGATCGGCGGATACGGGCATGCAGGTCTCCTCCTCTTGCCACCCCTACGTCCTTTGGCGCAGGCCGAAAGACGAAGGAATACGCCAAAGGGATAGGTGCCCGCATGCGCGATGTCAGATCTATCCGGCGACGTTAAACGTTACCTCATCGAGCCCATCGATATGCGCGACCATCGTATCGCCCTTTTCGATAGCACCCACTCCGGCCGGCGTGCCGGCGAAAATGAGGTCGCCCGGTTGCAGCGTGAACAGACGGGACAGATAGGCAATCATCTCCGGCACCTTCCAGATCATCTGGTTGAGGTTGCCGTTCTGGCGAACCGCACCATTGACGGCAAGCCGGATCGCGCCCTCGCTCAGGTGACCGGTCTCGGCTGCGGAGTGGATGAAGCCGCAGGGCGCGGACCGTTCGAAGGCTTTCGCGACCTCCCAGGGGCGGCCATGTTTCTTGGCTTCCGCCTGCAAGTCACGCCGTGTCATATCGAGGCCGACGGCGTAGCCGTAGACGCAATCCAGCGCATGCTCGACCGGAATGTCGCTACCGCCGCTCTTCAGCGCGACGACCAGCTCGACCTCATGATGTACGTCCGTGCTTGCCGGGGGATAGGGAAAGTCCTCGCCGGGCAGGACCAGGGTGTCCGGGTTCTTCTGGAAGAAGAAGGGCGGCTCCTTGTCGGGGTCATGACCCATCTCGATGGCATGATCGGCGAAGTTTCGACCGACGCAATAGATGCGGTGCACCGGGAAGAGCGCGTCGCTTCCCTTGATGGGCAGGGTGGGAATGGCAGCGAGCGCGAAAATATAGGTCGAGGCTGCGCTGGAAGGTTGTGACGTCATGAGAGGCCGCACTTTCAAAGGTCGTGATTTGAACGCGGACGCTAGCATGCCGGCCGACCGCAATCGATCCGTCCTCTGTCTGATACCGCTCGCGATTGCATGAACTTGAAAAATCACGGATAGAGGCAGGATGACGAAGGATGCCCCGGCGGACATGAACAATCCCAAAAAGACGAAGGACACCACGCCGCGCGAGCGCCGGCGTTCACTGGCGATCGGCCTCCTGAAGGCGCGCGAGGCGGTGATGAGCCATTTCCGGCCGATCCTTGCCGATCACGACGTTACCGAGCAGCAATGGCGGGTGTTGCGCGCGCTGTCGGAGGCCGGCCAGCTCGATGCCACGGAGGTGGCGGAGAAAGCCTTCATTCTCGCACCCAGCCTCACGCGCATGCTGCGCTCCCTGGAAGAGCGCGGATTGATCACGCGGGAGAAAGACGAGGCAGACGGTCGCCGGGTGCTCCTGGCGCTCGCACCCGCCGGTCAGGCTGTCATCGACGAGGTGATGCCGGATTCGCGCCGCGTCTATGCGGATATCGACGCGCGTTTTGGCGCCAAGCGTGTCGATGCGCTTCTCGACATGCTGGAGGAACTCGCCGCCCTCAAGCTTGATGGCAAGGCGGGCGGCGAGGAGTAGCGGTCAGCGCGCGACCTTGGCGAGACCGGCGTCGAGCGCTGCGACGATGCGCTCCACATCCGTCGCGGTAATGATGAGCGGCGGCGACAGGATGATGTTGGCGCCGGAGGTGCGCACCATCACACCGGCATCGTAGGTGCCCTCATAGATCGTCGCGACGACATCCTTTGCAGCCGACGCCTTGGTGTTGCGGTCGGCGACGAGTTCGAGCGCGCACATCAGCCCCTTGCCGCGCACGTCGCCGATGATCTCGTGTTTCGCTTTCAGTCCTTGGAGCCCGGCCACCAGTTCCAAGCCGCGCGCGGCGGCATTCGTCGCGACATCGGCGCGCCTGGTTTCCTTCAGCGTCGCCAAAGCCGCCGCCGCACCCACCGGATGGCCGGAATAGGTGTAGCCGTGGCCGATCGCGCCAAAACTGTTCTTGTTGGCCTCGAAGGCTTCCGCGATCCTGTCGGCGATCATCACCGCGCCGAAGGGGAAATAGCCATTGGTGATGGCCTTCGCGGTGGACATGAAGTCGGGCCTGACGCCCCACAGGCGGGATCCGGTCCAGGCGCCGGTGCGGCCGAAGGCGGTGATCACCTCGTCGGCGATCAGCAGGATACCGTGCCGGTCGCAGATGTCGCGCATCAGCGGCATGAATGTCTCGTGCGGCACGATCACGCCACCGGCACCCAGCACCGGTTCCATGATGAGGGCCGCGATCGTATCGGCGCCCTGGAAGGCGATCTCATCTTCAAACTGTTTGGCGATGAGGCTTGCCAGTGTCGCCGGATCCTCGGTGCCGAAGGGATTGCGGTAGAGATAGGGGCTTGCCAGATGCGTGACGCCGGGCAGCAGCGGTTCGTAGTTGCGGCGGAAATTGGCGTTGCCGTTGACCGACGCGCCGCCAAAATGAGTGCCGTGATATCCCTTCTTCAGCGCGATGAACTTCGTGCGTTCCGGCTGGCCGTTGATCTTGTGATACTGGCGGGCGAGGCGCAGGCACGTTTCCACCGAATCCGAGCCGCCCGAGGTGAAGAAGGCGCGTGTCAGCCCGTCCTCCCTGAACCATTCGGCCAGCTCGTAGGACAGTTCGATCAGCGGCGAATTGGTCGTGCCGCGGAAGGTGGAATAATAGGGAAGCTGGTCGAGCTGGTCGCGGATTGCCGCCTTCACCGGCTCGCAGGAATAACCGAGATTGACGTTCCACAGGCCGCCGACCGCATCGAGCACGGTCTTGCCTTGCAGGTCGGTGATCTCGACGCCCGCTGCGGCGTTGACGATTTTTGGCGGGTTGGCGCGCATTTCCGCCGGGTGCGCCATGGGGTGCCAGAGATGACGGGCATTGTTCTCGACGAGGAAATTGGTTTCACGCATGGGGCTTCTCCGGTTTTCTAGAGGCCGAGCATCGCTCTGGCTTCGGCATAACTTTCGGCGGGGCGGGTGACGTCGAAATGCACATTGGGCAGGCCGACCGCGTTGGCGCCCTCGATGTTCTTCTTCTGGTCGTCGACGAAGACGCAGTTCTCTTTTGCGACCTGGATTTCGGCGATCGCCTGTTCATAGGCGCGCGGGTCGGGTTTCAGGATGCCGGTATAGGTGGCGTCGACGATGACGTCGAAGAGATCGATCAGCGGAAAGCGCTTGCGGAAATCGACGCCGTAGAAGAGATCGAGTTCGTTGGAGAGGATGGCGAGCTTCACGCCGGCGGCCTTTGCCGCAAGGATCGTCTCACGCGCTTCCGGGCGCAAGACGAGGTCCGGTTCGGCGCCGCGGGCACGCTGGACGAAGGTCTTCATGTCCGCCCAGTCTTCGCCGACCAGCCGGCCGGTCTCGCGCGTGCGCTCCATCCAGTAATCGCGCTCGGTGATTTCGCGGTTCTGCATGCGCTGCCAGAGCGGGTCGGTCGCTGGATCGAACGGTCCTTTCCAGGTGAGCGTGCGGGGGGCGAGCCCCAGAGCGCGCTCGGTAACGTCATGCGTTTCGAACAGCGTTCGGGTGACGACGCCGCCGAAATCGAGGATCAGCGCCTTCGTCATGCCGCTTCCGCCTTTCCACCCGGCACCACGCCGCGTGCTACCCAGCCGTCGAAAATTTCCAGCGCCTTCGCCGAAAAGGCAGGGTCGTTGATATGGGCGTTTATCTCGTGCAGCGCGACTGACACAGGCAGCGCCGAACGGAAGGCCTCGACGAGTGCCGCAAGCCCATCCGGATCGTGCAACGGCCCCTCCGGCTTGTCCCATTCCTGAATGCCGCCGGCAGGCAGGATGAAGGCCGTTTCGCCCGCCGCAGCCGCAAGTTTTTCCGCGACGACGCGGGCGATATCCCGGCGGCCGTCATTGTCGGTGGTGACCGAGCCCAGCAGGCGGTTGTGCGCGTGGTACGGCCGGTCGGCAAGCGATGTGGGCAGGTCGCGCCAGGCCTGGAGGTCCACCATGTCGAGACCGCCGGGTGCGACGATCTGCGGGATGCCCCGCCGGCCGGCATTTTCCAGCCGGTCCGGTCCGGAGGTGACGCAGGTGCCGTTCAGGTGGTTGTTGACCTCCTGCGTGCAGAAATCGAAGACCGCCGCAAAACCGCCCTCGGCGGCGATCGCTTCGAAAGCGCGCCCGCCCATGCCGGTGGCGTGGAAGACGGCGACGTCGTAGCCGCGCTTTTCCAGCGCCGGCTGGAGGTGCTTCATATACTTAAGGCAGCTCGAGCCCAGCGAGGTCATGCCGATGAGCGGCCGGTCGCCGGCCGGGCGGACACTGAACCGGGCCGCGCCGACGACGGCGCCGCAGGCCTGTGAAAGCACGGACTTGCAGATCGGGTTGAGGCCGTGCAGCCCACCGGCCCAGAGGATCATCATCAGGTCGGGGGCGATGCGCTCCGGCGGGATGAGGTGGGAATAGGCGATGGTCGAGACGATGAATTTCGGCACGCCGAGCGGAAGGCAGGCGGCGACATCCAGCGCAAGGTCCGTGCCCATGGAGCCGCCGAGCAGGATGACGCCGTCCACCTTGCCCTCATCGAACAGCTTGCGGGTGAGTGTTGCGGCCCCCTTGGCCATCAAGGCCATGGCGCTGTATTCGTCGCCGCTCGTCGCGATCGCTTCGATCGTCGTTTCCGCTACTGCGGCGATGTCATGGCGCGTAAAATCCGGCTGGTAGGGCGGGTCGGCAAGCACGCTGACGTCGATCAGCACTGGCCGGCCGCCAGCGGCGCGGATCACCTCCGCCATGAACTGCAACTCGTCGGCCTTCGTATCGCCGGTGCCGAAGACGAGGATGTTCGGCACCTTGGGTTCGTCGCTCATGGTCTCATTCCCCTGATCATTTTGAGCGGGGCGCTTGGTGCACCCTCGTTTCCGTTCAATCGCGCCGAAAGCCGGCCGGCGGCGTCCGCCACCTTGAGGCCCAGTTCCTCAAGATGCGGCGCGTCGATGCGCACGTCCGGTGCGGCGATGGCGAGTGTGGCAATGGGCCGGCGGTCGGCGCCGAGCACGGCCGCCGCGACGCTGACGACGCCGGCTTCGAGCCCGTTGCGGTTGATCGACCAGCCGCGCTTGCGGGTCTCGTCGAGGCGCTGGCGAAGCGTTGCGAGATCGGTGACGGTGGCATCCGTGAAGGCTTCGAGGGGTTCCTTGAGCAAGGCCTCGGCGGCATCGCGCGGCAAAGGCGCAAGGAAGGCGAGGCCGGAGGCGGTGGCGTGCAGCGGCAGGGTGATGCCGACATCGACGATGACGCGGTGCGCCTTGGAGCAATCCTCGACATGCAGCGAATGCAGCGCACCGCCGGAAAATTCCGCGAGATGGCAGGTTTCGCCCGTCGCTTGCGCCAGTTCCTTGACGAAGGGAATGGCGGCGCGCAGCAGCGGCACGCGGGCCTCGCGAATGCGGGCGAGTCGCACCGGGGTAGCACCGATCCTGTAGCGGCGCGTCACGGTGTCCTGTTCCAGAAAGCCGTGTGCCTCCAGTTCCACCAGCATGCGCCGCGTCGTTGCCTTGTCCATGCCGGCGAGCCGGGCAAGCTCGGAAAGTCCCTTTTCCTCCTCCTCGGCGGCCACCAGGTTCAGCAGCGCGAGGGCCTTTGCGACAGTGCTCACGACTCCTCCAATTACTTAACATGCGAAATAACTTGACAGCAGTAAGGCAAGTTTGCAAGTCTATATTTAAACCACCGGTTTAATATTTGAACCGAAATCAGATCCGGCAAACCGGACATTTTTGCAGCGTTTTGGCCAATCGGCCCCCGCGTCCGGAAAGGAGGTTCCGGTCGCGCTTCACCACTGCATGAAGGGGAACGTATCATGACAGACAGCATTTCATCGGGCGACAACCGCCTCAGAAAGGACAGTCTCGGCGCGCTCGCCGTGACCTTCCTCGTCGTTTCCGCCGCCGCACCGCTGACGGCGGTCGCGGGCGGCGTTCCGCTCGCCATGCTGCTCGGCAACGGCGCCGGCATGCCCGCCACCTTCCTGGTGGTGACGGTCATCCTGCTGCTCTTTGCCGTCGGCTATGTCGCCATGGCGCGGCATATCCGCAATGCCGGCGCCTTCTATGCCTATACGACGCAGGGTTTCGGCGGCTATGCCGGCGGAGCGGCGGCGCTCATCGCCATCCTGTCCTACAATGCCATGCAGATCGGCATTTTCGGCCTGTTCGGCGCCATCACCGCCGGCTTCTTCGCCGGCCTCGGCATAGACCTGCCGTGGTGGGTCTATACGTTCCTCGGCATCGCCGCCGTCGCGGTGCTCGGCTACCGCCGGGTCGATCTTTCGGCCAAGATCCTGACGGTGCTCGTCGTGCTCGAATATCTCGTCGTGCTGGTCATCGATTTCGCGGTGATCGGCACCGGCGGAGACAGTGGCCTGTCGCTTGCGCCCTTCAGTACGGATGCCTTCTTCTCCGGCTCTCCGGCAATCGGCCTGCTGTTCGGCTTCGCCGCCTTCATCGGCTTCGAGGCGACGACGATCTATAGCGAAGAGGCACGCGAGCCGCACCGCACCATCCCGATCGCCACCTATGCCTCGGTACTGCTGATCGGCCTCTTCTACATGTTCACCTCCTGGCTGATGGTGAATGCCGCCGGTTACGAAAAGCTCCTGCCGGAACTGCAGGGCCTGGCTGATCCGACGACCTTCCTCTTCGTGATTTCCGAGCGCTATGTCGGCGCCTGGTTGTCGCCGATCATGAACATCCTGCTGATCACCAGCCTGTTTGCCGGCGTGCTGGCCTTCCACAACGGTGTCGCACGCTACATGTATGTCGCCGGTCGCGAACGGCTGCTGCCTGCCGGCCTCGGCGTCACCCATCCGGCCTTCCAGAGCCCGCATGTCGCCTCGCTCGTCCAGACGGCGATTGCCGTTGCCGTCATCGCGCTCTTTGCGGTCACGGGGCAGGATCCGGTGCTGGCACTGTTTTCCTGGATGACCAATGTCGGCACGCTCGGCGTCATCGTGTTGATGGCGATGACGGCCTTCGCCATCGTCGTCTTCTTCAGCCGCAATCCGGGGCTCGAAAAGAATGCGCTGACGACAAAGGTGGTGCCGGCCGTCACGGGCCTCATCCTGCTGGCCGTCATCGTCACGATCGTGCGCAATTTCGGCGATCTTGCCGGCGCCAGCGGAGCGCTTGCGGTCATCCTGCCTGGCCTTGTCCTGCTGGCCGCGCTGCTCGGCCTGGTGCTTGCCATGCGTCTCAAGGGCGCCGATCCGGCATCCTATGCCCGCCTTGGCCTCGGCCAGGCAAACTGACAAGAGCGCGGGCGGCTGTTCCGAGCCGCCCGCCCGAAGGAAAGGGAAGACCATGCAGGACCGCATCGACCAGGAACGCCAGCGCCCCGCCAGTCCGGGAAAACTCTTCATCGGCGGCGCCTGGGCCGATGCGGCGGACGGCCGCCGCCTGCCGACGATATCCCCCCTCGACGGCCGGGAATTGACCACCATCGCCGATGGCGGGGCGGAGGATGTCGATCGTGCGGTGCGGGCGGCTAGGGCGGCCTTCGACAAGGGCGTCTGGTCCCGCGCAGCCCCCGCCGAGCGCAGGAAGGTGTTACTGCGCGTTGCCGAGCTGATCGAGAAACATGCCCTGGAACTGGCTGTGCTCGGCGTGCGCGACAACGGCACGGAAATCCAGATGGCGCTGAAGGCCGAGCCCGGCAGCGCTGCCGGCACGTTCCGCTACTATGCCGAGGCGATCGACAAGGTCTATGGCGAGATCGCGCCCACGGCAGAAAACGTGCTGGGCCTCATCCATCGCGAACCGGTGGGTGTGGTCGGCGCTATCGTGCCGTGGAATTTCCCGTTGATGATCGGCGCCTGGAAGATCGCGCCGGCGCTTGCGGCCGGCAATTCCGTGGTCCTGAAACCGGCGGAAATCGCTTCGCTCAGCCTGCTGCGCCTTGCCGAACTCTGCGCCGAGGCGGGATTGCCGGACGGCGTTCTCAATGTCGTCACCGGCCGCGGGCAGGTGGCGGGCGAGGCGCTCGGCCTGCACATGGATGTCGACGTGCTGGTCTTCACCGGCTCCGGCCCGGTTGGCCGGCGGCTGCTCGAATACTCCGCCCGCTCCAACCTGAAGCGGGTCTATCTGGAGCTTGGCGGCAAGTCGCCGAACATCGTCTTCGCCGATGCGCCGGACCTCGACAAGGCGGCAAAAACGTCGGCCTACGGAATCTTCCGCAATGCCGGACAGGTCTGCGTCGCCGGCTCACGGCTGCTGGTCGAAAAATCGATCCACGCGGAGTTTACCGCTCGTCTCGTCGCGATAACCGAGGCGATGAAGCTTGGCGATCCGCTGGATCTGGCAACCGAAGCCGGTGCCGTCTCGAGTGAGGCGCAACTCCTGAAGGACATCGCCTTCATCGAGGATGCCGCACGTGAGGGCGCGACGCTGCGCACCGGCGGCAAGCGGCTGTTTGAGGTGACCGGTGGATACTTTCTCCAGCCGACGATCTTCGACGGCGTGTCGCCGGATATGCGCATCGCCCGCGAAGAGGTTTTTGGCCCTGTCCTGTCGGTCATTCCCTTCGAGGACGAAGCGGAGGCCGTGCGGATCGCCAATGGCACGGACTACGGTCTCGCCTCGGCGGTGTGGACCGGCAACCTTTCCCGAGCCCACCGCATGGTGCGGCAGGTCAAGGCCGGTGTCGTGCACGTCAACACCTATGGCGGCGCGGACAATACGGTGCCGCTCGGCGGCATGCGCCAGTCCGGCAACGGCCATGACAAGTCGTTGCACGCGCTCGACAAATATACCGAGCTGAAGACCGCCTGGATCCAGCTCTGAGGATCAGTAGACCTTGGCGGTCGCCGGGGCCTTGGCCGGCTCGGCGGCCTTGAAGTCGGCGAGCAGCTTCGTCGTGGCATTGGCGAGCAGTGTCACGTCGTTGCCGATGGCGACGAAGGTGGCGCCGAGGTCGAGGTAGCGTTTGGCGAGGCCGAGATCGCCGATCAGGATGCCTGCCGCCTTGCCGTGCGACTGGATCTTGAGGAGGGCCTTCTCCACTTCGGCCTGCACTTCCGGCGCACCGGGCCTGCCCAGAAAGCCCATGTCGGCGGCAAGATCGGCCGGGCCGATGAAGACGCCGTCGACGCCCTCCGTGCCGGCAATAGCGTCCAGCGCGTCGAGGCCGGCACGGCTTTCGACCTGCAGCAGCAGGCAGACCTCGTCATTGGCGGTCTGGAGATAATCCGTCGTGCGGTTGAAGGCGGAGGCTCTCGCAAGGGCTGCGCCGACGCCGCGCACGCCATGCGGCGGATAGCGCACGGCCTTCACCATCGTCTCCGCCATCGCCTTGCTGTCGACCATCGGGATAAGCAGGGTCTGGGCGCCGATATCGAGCAGTTGCTTGACGATCCAGGTCTCGCCGATCGGTGGGCGGATGACGGCGTGGCTTGCCGTGCCTTTCATCGCCTGAAGCTGCGAGACGAGCAAGGGCACGTCGTTCGGCGCGTGCTCGGCGTCAAGCAACAGCCAGTCGTAGCCGGCGTCCGCGCAGATCTCGACCGTGTAGGGATTGGCGAGCGCCTGCCAGAGCCCGATCTGCGCGCGGCCTTCCTTCAGCGCCTGCTTGAAGCGGTTTTTTGGAGCGGGCATAGGAAAAATTCCTTCTATGCGAAGAACAGGCTGACGGTGCCGTAGGGACCGAAGTCGCCGACGATCGTATCGCCATGGCGGGCTTCGATCGGGCGGATGAAGGAGCCGGCCAGCACGATCTGTCCCGCCTCGATACCGTCTCCGTATTGCGCCAGCCGATTGGCGAGCCAGGCGACGCCCCGGGCCGGCTGGTTGAGCACGCCGGCGCCGAGCCCGGTTTCCTCGACTTCCGCGTTTCGGCTGACGATGGCGCCCATCCAGCGCATGTCGATCTCACCAGGCCGCACTGCACGGCCGCCCGTGACGATGCCGGCATTGGCGGCATTGTCGGAAATCGTGTCGAAGATGGTGCGGGCCTTCTTCGTCTCGGGATCGACGCGCAGGATGCGGGTGTCGAGGATTTCGAGTGCGGGCGTCACATAGTCGGTGGCGTTCAGCACATCGAAGACGGTGACGCCGGGGCCTTTCAGCGGCGCCTTCATGACGAAGGCGATTTCCGCCTCGACGCGCGGCTGGATGAAGCGGCCCGCCGGCACCGTCGCACCATCCTCGAAGACCATGTCGTCGAAGAGCACGCCGGAGTCGGGGATGTCGATGTTCAGCGCATATTGCATGGCCTTGGAGGTGAGGCCGATCTTCCAGCCGATGACCTTGCGGCCGTCGGCGATCTTCTTCTTCACCCAGGCGCCCTGGATCGCATAGGCGTCGTCCATGCTGATCGCGGGATGTTTCAGCGAGAGCAGGCCGGTCTGGATGCGGGTGCGTTCGGCCGCGTCAAGGCTTTCTGCGGCAAGTCGGATGTCGTCCGGCGTCATCATGGTTGAACCTCGTCGGCAATGGTGTTGCGCAGCAGGCCGATGCCCTCGGCCTCAACCTCGACCACATCGCCGGGCTTCAGCCAGATCGGCGGCTCGAAGCGTGCGCCGGCGCCGGTCGGCGTGCCGGTGACGATGATGTCACCCGGCACCAGCGTCGTGAAGGTGGAGATGTAATTGATGATCTTGCGGAAGGAGAAGATCATCCGGCTGGTGCGATCGCTCTGGCGCACTTCTCCGTTGACGCGGGTTTCGAGCTTGATGTCGGCCAACTGGCTTTCATCCACATAGGGCACCAGCCAGGGGCCGATGGAGCCGGTCGCGTCGAAATTCTTGCCCTGCGTGACGTTGAACTTGGCATGCCGCACCCAGTCGCGGATCGTGCCCTCGTTGCAGAGCGAAAGGGCCGCGATATGGTTCAGGGCATCGGCTTCCGAAATGCGCCGGCCGCCCTTGCCGATCACGATGACGATTTCGCCCTCATAGTCGAGCTGCGGGCTTTCCGGCGGGCGGATCAGCGGGCGGTCGTGGCCGGTGAAGGAGCGCGGGAAGCGGATGAACAAGGAGGGATTGGGCGGGGCGGCCTGGCCGTCCTTGTATTCCTCGTTGCGGTCCGGAAAGTTCACGCCGACGCAGATGATCTTTTCTGGCGCGGGAATCGGGATTTCGTAGACGATGTCGGCGAACGCATGATCGGCGGGAAGCGATGCCGCCTCCTCCGCCAGGCTGGCCAGGGCACCCGCCTCGATCACCTCGCGCAATGTCGGCCAGCGTTTGCCGTGGCGAGCGGAAAGGTCGACGATGCCATCGGATTTGACGAGCCCGTATTTCAGGATGCCCTGATGGGAAAAGCCGGCGAGGCGGGGCCGTTCGGTCACGGTTGTCTCCTATTTCAACGTGCGGGCGATCTCGGTGATCACCGTGAAGGCGGTGTCGGCGTCGTCGCGGATCATCTCGAACTGACCCGCCTGGAAGCGGATGGCGATGCGGCCGTCGACGCGGGTCTGCGTCAGGTAGATGCGGCCATCGTCGTTGATGGCGTTGACCAGCGCGATGTTGTGCTCGTCTCCACCGCCCTTGTGGCGGAAGGAGAAGAGCGAGAGCACCGGCTGGCTGACGATCTCGAAATCCGGCTCGGCGGCCAGCCGCTTCGCCAGCTCCTCCGACCACGTCACATGGTTGCGGATCATCGTGCGCAGGCCTTCGAGTCCATGGTAGCGCAGCAGGAACCATAGTTTCAGCGCGCGAAAACGGCGGCCGAGCGGCACGGACCATTCGGAATAGTTGATGATGCCGTCATGGCCGTGGGTCTTGAGATATTCCGGCTGGATGGCCAGCGTGCGCACCTGGTCGGCCGGGCTGCGGATGAACTGCACCGAGCAATCAAAATTGGCGCCGAGCCATTTGTGCGGGTTGAACACGATGGAATCCGCCGCCTCGACACCGTCCCAGAGGTCACGAAACTCCGGACAGATCATGGCGGAGCCCGCCCAGGCGGCATCGACATGCAGGTACAGGCCATGGGCCTTCACGACCGTCGCGATGTCGCGGATCGGGTCACAGGCGCCGATCGAGGTGCCGCCGGTGCAGGCGATGACGCCGGCCGGGATGTGGCCGCTTGCAATGTCGGCCTTGATCGCGGCGTCGAGCGCATCCGGGTCCATGCCGTTCAGCGGCCCCTTGGTCGGGATGCGCACGAGGTTCGCCTCGCCGATGCCTGATATCCAAATCGCCCGGTCGATGGAGGTGTGCACCTGTTTCGAAGCATAGACGCGAACGGCTTTGTGCGCTGACAACCCCTCGCTGTTGCCTTTCCAGTCGAGCGCCTTTTCGCGCATCACCAGCACGGCGGCGAGCGTTGCGGTCGAGGCGGAATCCTGGATGACGCCGGAAAACGCGTCCGGCAGGCCGAGCGCCTGGCGCAGCCAGTCGACCACGCGGGTTTCCAGTTCCGTTCCCGCCGGCGAGGTCTGCCACAGCATGCATTGAGCCGCGACCGACGTGGCAAGATAGTCCGCGATCACCGAGACCGGCGCGGCATTGGCCGGGAAATAGGCGAAGAAGCGCGGATGCTGCCAGTGGGTGAGGCCATCGGGAATGATGCGCTCGAAATCGGCGAAGATCGTCTCCATCGTTTCGCCGGCTTCCGGAGCCGCATCGGCGATCTGCTTGATGATGTCGCCCGGCTTGGTTTGCGCGCGCACCGGCCGTTCGCGCAGGCCAGCGCGATAGTCGGCGCCCCAATCGGCAACCGTACGCGACCATTGGCGGAATTCTTCGCTGTCCATGTCTCACTCCCTTGACGGCGTTGCACTCTTCTCGGCGCTCGGGCGCCCGATTGCAATGCCCGTCAGGGGGCGATGATCGGCTGCGCCTTGAGCTGCGAATCCGAGACTTCGGTGCCGGCAAACAGGCTGCCGTGCTCGAACCAGGATTTCGGCGCCGGAGACCCCCACAGCGTCTGGCGTTGCGGATCCTTCAGGTCCCATTTGATCGGCTCGAGGTCCGGGTCCACCGTCTGGTAGTCCGAGCAGTAGATCTCGATGCGATGGCCGTCCGGATCGAGGATGTAGAGGAAGAAGGCGTTGGAAATACCGTGCCGGCCAGGGCCACGCTCGATATTGGCGACCCAGCCGGTCGTCGCCATCAGGTCGAGCAGGTCTATGATGTTGAGCGGTGTCGGCACCCAGAAGGCGGTGTGATGCAGGCGCGGGCCGCGGCCGTTGGTGAAGGCGATGTCATGCACGCCGCCCTTGCGATGCGTCCAGGCCGCCCAGAGCCGGCCCGTTTCTTCATCCTCGGTATATTCCGTCACGCGGAAACCGATTTCGTTGTAAAAGGCGACGCTTTCGTCGACATTCGGCGAGAAGCAGTTGAAATGATCGATGCGTAGCGGTTTGACGCCGCGATAGAGCGCATATTTCTGGTGGATCGGCGGCAGGCGGTCCATTTTCGTGTAGAATTCCAGCGGAATGCCATGCGGATCGCGCGTGCGGAAGGTGCGGCCCTGATAGGGGCGCTCCACCCATTCCACCGGCAGGCCCTTGCCCTTGAAGAAATGCACCGCCTTGTCGAGGTCTTCGTCGTCGAACACCTTGAAGCCGAGGTCGCGGGCTTCTGCCTTCTCCGATTTCTTCAGCACGATGCAATGATGGCCGCGCTCTTCCATGGCGCGCAGGTAGATCGTGTCCGCCGTCTCGTCCGTCACCTGCAGGCCGAGCGTATCGACATAGAAGGCGCGGGATTTTGCGAGGTCGGTGACGCCGAACTCGACGTGGCTGAGCCGGATGATGTTGAAGGGCGGGTAGAGATTAGGCTGGGGTACGGGCATGGGGTCCTCCTCAAGCCCGCCTCGGCAAACGAGGACGGGCGCAGTCTTGTCTTTGGGCGATCAGCCGCCGAGTTTCGGGATGGCGTGGGCGCTTGTGGCGAAGGCGACGTTCTTCGTCTCCATATAGAAGTCGAAGGACCAGTCGCCGCCATCGCGGCCGATGCCGGAATTCTTGACCCCACCAAAGGGCGTCGGCAGGTGGCGCACATTCTCCGAATTCACCCAGATCATGCCGGCCTCGAGATGATCGGTGAAGCGGAAGGCGCGCGTGACGTCCGCCGTCCAGAGATAGCCGGTGAGACCATACTGGACGTCGTTGGCGAGTGCCAATGCGTCTGCCTCGTCCTTGAAGGGGATGGCCGTCAGCACCGGTCCGAAGATTTCCTCCTGGGCGATGCGCATGGCGTTGTTTGCGCCGGTGAAGAGCGTCGGCGAGACGTAGCATCCGCCGCCCGGCCCCTCGAATTTTTCACCACCGGCGGCGACCGTGGCACCTTCCTCCCGGCCGATCGCGATGTACTCCAGAACCTTCTTCTCGTGCACCGGATGGATCAGCGGGCCGACGACGGTTTCGGGATCGAGCGGATGGCCGACCGTGATGCGCTTCGCCTTTTCCGCGACGAGGGCGGTGAACCTCTCGTAGATGCTCTCTTCCACCAAGAGGCGGGAGGACGAGGTGCAGCGCTCGCCGTTCAGCGAATAGATCATGAAGACGGCGGCATCTGCCGCGCGTTCCAGGTCGGCATCGGCGAAGACGATGACGGGATTCTTGCCGCCGAGTTCGAAATGCACGCGCTTCAGCGTGTCGGCGCCCTGTTTCATGATCATCGATCCGGTGCGGCTTTCGCCGACGAAGCCGATCGCCTTGATGAGCGGGTGTTCGGTGAGCGCCTTGCCAGCATCCTCGCCAAAACCGTTGACGAGGTTCCACACGCCTTTCGGCAGGCCAGCCTCTTCCGCGATCTCGACGAGCAGGCGCGCGGTCAGCGGCGAGAACTCGGCCGGCTTGTGCACGATGGTGCAGCCCGCCGCGAGCGCCGGCGCGATCTTCCACGTGGAGAGCATGAAGGGCGTGTTCCACGGGGTGATAATGCCGACCGGACCGATCGGCACGCGGGTCGTCATGTTGACCTGGCCCTCGGTGCGCAGCGTCTTGCCGTCACGCGCTTCCGGCGCGCGGTCGGCGAAGAAGCGAAAATTCTCCGCCCCGCGGAGCGCGGCCTTGGCCATGAAGCGCAGCGACTGCCCGGTATCCATGCACTCGACGAAGGCGATCTCTTCAGCGCGCGCAACGATCGCATCGGCGATCTTGTGCAGCAGTTTTTTCCGCGCGTCGCCCGGCATGGCTGCCCAGTCGGCGAAGGCGGCCTTCGCGGCCCTGGCGGCGCGGTCGATGTCGGCGGCCTTGCCCTGCGCCACTTTGGCAAGCGGCTTCAGATCGACGGGAGACATGGTCTCGAAGGTTGCGCCATCCGCAGCCGGCACGTCCTCGCCAGCAATACGGTTCAGCACGCCGTTTTGCTTGAAGCGGGCGAGGTAGGTCTCCGCCTTCGTGATGTTTTCCTGAAATTTCGTCATGGGAGTCCCGTTACTTGCCGCGCAGGCGCGGATGAATGGCATTCTTCTTCCAGCTCAGCTCCGCGTCGATCTCGCGGATTTCCAGCGAAAGCGCGAAGTGCGGCGTCTCGAAGAGGGGGGCGAGCAGCCGGCTCGCCGTAGCGAAGAGCGCCTCGCCGGTGCGTTTCTTTTCTTCCGCACTGCGGCCCTTGCCGATCCGGAAGTTGAGATCGACGAAGGCATTTTCCGGCAGCCGGTCGGCAATCGCATAGTGATCGGCGCGAAGGGCCCGCACACGCAGCGCGCCGACCTCGAAAAGCCCGGTTTCCAGCACCGTTTCCAAGAGCGCCGCGCAGAGCGCGTCGAGATCGGTGCGGCCTTCGAGATTGGCCGAATATTCGACGATCAGGTGCGGCATCGTTCCTCCCGGTGCAGCTTTTTATTTAACGTGTTAAATATATGGCCGTTTGTCAAGAGGCTTCTGTCGCGTGTCAGCCGCCAAAGCTTCCCGTCTGCGTCGGCACATGCACGTAGTTGCGATCGAAATAGAGCAGTGCATGCCCGTCGCGCCGGCAGCGGATGTCCACCACCTCGCCGATGAAGATGTTGTGGGTGCCGACGAGCCGGGCTTCCGTCAACCGGCAATCGAAGGAGACGATGGCGTCCGCCAGCGCCTGGTTGCCCGAGGGCAGGTCCGTCCAGTCGGCATCGGCATAACGCGCTGCCATGTCCGTCTGCTGTCCCGCGAAAGAAGCGGCGAGCGCCTTGTGCTCTTGCGTCAACACATTGACGCAGAAGCGCCGGTTCTCGATGAACAGCTGCGTCTGGGCCGAGCGGCTGTTCATGCAGACGAGCAGCGTCGGCGGTTCGTCTGTCACGGAGCACATGGCGGTGGCGGTAAAACCGCCACGCCCGGCGTCTCCCTTGGTGGTGATCACATTGACGGGCGCGCAGACCCGCGCCATCGCGTTGCGGAATTCGGTTTTCGAGATATGGATGTCCATGGCGCGGCCCTCATTCGGCCGCATCGCGGACAGCATCGCCACCCTGCGGTGGCAGCCAGGTATCCCCCGTCCAGCCGCTCTCGTCATAGTCGGACATGCATTGGTCGACGAGCGCTTCCATCTCCTTCAGCCGTCCGCCGCGCTCGGCGCCCTTCAGCACCTGGAGGCGCACCTCTTCCGGCGCACCGGCATAGTTCAGCTCGTAGAGTGCGTGGCGCCCGCCGAATTCCGTGCCGGTCGCGTCCCACAAGAGCTTCATGATCTTGATGCGCTCGATATGGCCCATGTCGTTCGAGCCGCGCACATATTGCGCGAGATAGCGGTCGATCTGCGGATTGGCAAAATCCTTCACGGAGGAGGGCAGGTAGATGAGGCCGGAGGCGACCGTGCGGCGCACGATGTCGATGACCTTCGGATAGGCCTCCGACATGAAGGTGCGGTAGCAAAGTGCGGCTTCGAGGTTCGGCAGCACCGCCCCGTTCGCCCAGGGGATGGGATTGTAGGCCATGGCGTTCGAGAAGGACCAGAACTGGTGGCGGATGGCGATCACCTCGCCGAGCATCGCCTGGTTGCCGCGGAAGGCATCGCCGCCGGTGGCGCGCAAGGCCTTGGCGAGCAGGCCGGCCAGAAAATCCATCTTCACCGCAAGCCGCGTGCAGCCCTGGAAGCAGTAACCGTGCATGAAGCCGGAGGCCGGATGGAAGGAGAGGATTTTCGCGGCGTCGCGCAGCACCAGCACGTCCTCCCAGGGGATGAAGACATTGTCGAGCACGAGGATCGCGTCGTTTTCGTCGAAGCGCGAGGAGAGCGGGTAGTCGAAAGGATGGGCCGCGGTGCTCGCCGTCTGTTCGTAGGAGGTGCGGCAGAACATCTTCACGCCCGGCGCATTCATCGGCACGATGAACATGACGGAGAGCGATGGATCCTCGGTGACGGTCGCCGAACTCTGGGCGAGGAAGTTGTAGTGCGTCAGCGCGGAGGACGTTGCGACGACCTTGGCGCCGGACACGTAGATCCCGGCATCCGTCTCCTTGGTGATGTGCACGAAAACGTCCTTCACCGCATCGGCCGGCTTGTGGCGGTCGATCGGCGGGTTGACGATGGCGTGGTTCATGAAAAGCACGCTTTCCTGCGCGCGTTTGTGCCAGGAAAGTGCATTGTCCTTGAACGGCCCGTACCAGTCGGCGTTGGCGCCGAGCGTGTTCATCAGCGCGGCCTTGTAATCCGCCGTGCGGCCCATCCAGCCATAGGACATGCGCGCCCAATCGGCGATGGCGCCCTGCTGGGCGATGAGATCTGCGGCGGAATGGGCGACGCGGAAATATTTGTGCGTGTAGCCGCCGGAACCGGTGTCGGTGGGAGACGTCAGCCGTTCCTGACGCTTCGGATCATGCAAGGCATCGTACATGCGGGCGATGGAGCGCGCCGAGTTGCGCATCGAGGGGTGGCTGGTGACGTCGGCGATGCGCTCGCCGTTGATATAAACCTCGCGTCCGTCCCTGAGGCTGGCGAGATATTCGGCGCCGGTGAACGGCCGGGTCTTGTCGCTACGATGGTCTTCCGCACGCATGGTGATCCTCCTCAAAATCCTGACAAATGCTAGGTCGGGGCGGCGGGCGTGGCCATGGACAAACCGGGCAATTCGCTGGTACTTTTTCCCGCATGAAGGATCGCAGCGACGTCCCCACCTTCTTTGTCTATGGCGAGCCGAGCCGCGCGCTCGACGTCGGCTTCCTGCATGTCGAAACCGTCATGGAGCGAAAAAGCCTGCATTTCGGCCGCGTCGCGCCGCACAAACATCCATTTATGGGGCAGGTCACCTATTGGTTCGCCGGGGGAGGGCGCTATCAGGTCGAAGACCGCACTTGGAATTTTTCCGCTCCGGCGATCAGCTTCGTGCCGAGCAACGTGGTGCATGGATTCGATGTCGGCGGACAGTCGGATGCCATTGTCGTTTCGATTTCGGACGACCTGCTGCGGGCCATTGGGCCGCAGGTCGATCTTGCGCTCGACGCACCGGTGCTCATTGCCGGTGAGGCGGGCGCTCCGGGCTGGAACCGGATCGGTGCACTGCTCGACATGGTGATGGAGGAATATCGCGGCGGCGCCGCAGCCAGCGAGCGGATGCTGGCAAGCCTCGTCGGCGCCGTGCTGTCGCTGATGGCCCGTCTCGGCGGCAATGTCGGTTTCGAGGCGGCATCGCCTGTGGTAGCGCTGGGGCTGGACCTGCGCCGGGCGATCGACCGCCACTACCGCGAGGACTGGCCGGTCGTGCACTATGTCGAGCGGCTGGCGACGACGCCGCACCTGCTCGACAAGGCGGCGCGCACCGTCTTCGGCCAGACGGTGAAGGAGATGGTGCTGGAGCGACGCCTGCTGGAGGCGAAGCGCCTGTTGCGCTTCACCATCCGTCCGATGGAGGATATCGGCCGGGAGATCGGCTTCGAGGACCCGGCTTATTTTTCCCGTTTCTTCCGCAAGCGCATGGGGCTTTCGCCAACGGACTGGCGCCGGCAGAACTCGGAAGCTGCCGGCGCCAGCTGATCAGGCATCCTGCCAGTCGACGGCGAGTTCCTCGCGGAAGGCGAAGCGGACGAGGTGGCGGATGACCACGTCCTTCAGCTGCTCCATGTCGTCCGCGCTCGGTGCGGTGAGATCGATGTGCAGCGCGCTGCCGTCCGCCTTCAGCCGGCAATCGCCGATCGAAAAGGAAATCTCTCCGGCCTGTTCATCGAAGGTCACCGGCCGCTTATGGGCAAAGTGCTTGCAGAGTTGCTGCAGGTAGCGGCTGGCATGTTCGGTCGGAATGGCGGTCTTGCTGGCAGTCGTCATCAGCTCTTCTCCACGGTTTTTGCGGCAAGATCGAGCGCGGCGGCAATGGTTTCCGCTGCCTCTTCGCTCAGGTCGCCGCCACGCAGGCGCAGCCGCATGGCGAGTTTCAGGTTTTCCATGGCGCGCACGACGGGTGCCGGTACGCCTTCGCGACCTCCCGGTCCCTTGCCGGCGCGGGCCATGAGTTCGTCGATCGCGGCGCGGTTGGCGGAGAGAAAGGCTTTTCCCTCAGGCGTGATGCTGTAGCGCTTGCGCCCGCCTTCCGCCGGTTCGATCACGGCATAGCCCATGTCGTCGAGCCAGGAGAGCGTCGGATAGATGACGCCCGGGCTCGGGCTGTAGCTGCCGCCGAAGCGGTCTTCGACGGTCTTGATCAGCTCATAGCCGTGGCTCGGCGCATCCGCGATGATGGCAAGCAGCAGCAGGCGCAGTTCGCCATAGTCGAACAAGCGTCCGCCGTGGCGGCCGCCCCGGCCAGGGCCATGGTGCCGGCCGCGATGGTGGGAACCCGAATGATCGTCGGGCGGTGAAAAGTGGCGGTGAGGGCCGCATCCCATTCTGTGTCTCATATTGCCGATATAAATCTCGATATATCGAAAATCAAGATATATCGAGATTTATATCTTTAAAAAGAGTCCGGCAGTCGTTATCGTCGTATCTTGAAGAATATAGCGATGGAGATTTGCATGGTCCGGCTGAACGAAATTCGTCAAAACGAGGTCGTGGTCACACGACCAGCCACCGTGGATGCGGAACTCGTCTTCATCGGCCGGATTTCGACGCCATGGACCTCGCGCATGGAAACGCCGCGGCAGGGGCGTCCTGACGGGCCGGTTTGCACGATCGAGATCTTCGAGCCCTGGGTGCAGGCCCTTGCGGGTGTCGAGCGCTTCGAGCGGCTTGAAGTGCTCTATTGGCTGCACCAGTCGCGTCGCGACCTCGTGCTGCAAAGCCCGGCCTCGAATGGCGAGGTGCACGGCACCTTTTCACTGCGCTCGCCTGTTCGGCCCAATCCGATCGGCACGTCGATCGTCGCCTTGGAGAAGATCGAGGGAAATCGTCTCTTCGTGCGTGGCCTCGACTGCCTCGACGGCACGCCGCTCATCGACCTCAAGCCGGATCGTACACTTTTCAAGCCGATCGCACCGCCGCAGAAGGGCGATTACGAGACCGGCCAGGTGCATATGTGCAAGAAGATCGACAACTAATCGTCGATGGCGACCATCACGTCTGATGCCTTGATCACCGCATAGGCCTCCTGCCCGGCGGCAAGGCCGAGATCGTTCACCGCATCGTTGGTGATCGCCGCGGTGATGATCGAGCCGCCGACATCGATACGGACATGGGCGGTCGTTGCGCCGAGAACGACTTCGACGATCTTGCCCTTGAGGCGGTTGCGTGCGCTGATCTTCATCGTGTTTCTCCTATGCCTGCAGGGAGAACTAGTGGGGCGGCGCGGGATTGGAAGGGTGAGACTCAATCAGATCGGCAATTCGTATTTGAATGGATCATTCTTATGTGGCAGTCTTCGCCATCCTTGGAGGAGGCCCGGATGATCATCGATACACACCTGCATCTCATCTACCGGGATCAGCTCTCCTATCCGTGGCTCGCCAGCGTGCCAACGCTTGATGCTGACTTCACGCAGGAGCTTTATGCGCGCGAAGCGCGCAGGGTCGGCATCGTCGCCGCTTTGCATATGGAAGTCGATGTCGCGGAGAGCGATATTCCGCGGGAAACAGAAGTGGTCGAAGCGCTTGCGCGGGAGGAAGGCAGTCTGCTCGCCGGCGCCATCGCCGCCTGCCGGCCGGAGGCGCCGGATTTCTCGGCCTATCTCGAAACGGTGCTTGCCAATCCCTTCGTGCGCGGCTTCCGCCGTGTGCTGCACGTCGTGCCGGACGATGTTTCCGAGGGCGTGCTGTTCCGGGCAAACATCAAGCGACTGGCGGGAACCGGGCTCAATTTCGATCTCTGCGTCTTGCCGCACCAGATCGAAAAGGCGATCGCCTTGGCCGATCTCGCCCCCGACGTCTCCTTCGTGCTCGACCATTGCGGCGTGCCCGACATCAAGGGTGGTGGTTTTGACGTGTGGAAGGGACCGGTCGCCGAAATCGCGCGTCGGCCGAACGTAACGGTAAAACTCTCCGGCATTCCGGCCTATGGCGCGGAAAACTGGACGCTGGAGGATCTCAAACCCTATTTCACCCATGTTGCGGACAGTTTCGGTTTCGACCGCATGGTCTGGGGCAGCGACTGGCCGGTCTGCACGCTCGGCGGTGGGCTCTCCACCTGGATCAGCGCGACGCAGGCCCTGCTCTCCGGCGTCAGCCTGGAGGACAAGGCGCACGTTTTCGCGGACAATGCCAAACGCCTCTGGAAGCTTTGATCAGCGCCACCGTGCAGTACGCTCGATCCATTCGCGCGTGCGGGCCTCCGGGTCGGCATTGAGCGTGACGTCGGTCACCACAGCGGCGCTGTCGGCACCGTTTTCGAAGACGGCGGAGAGGCGATCCGGGTTGAGGCCGCCGATGGCGACGAGCGGAAGAGGGGTGATGCGGGTTTTCCAGTCCCTGAGCCGTTCGACGCCCTGCGGTGCCCATTTCATCTTCTTCAGGATCGTCGGCCAGACCGGCCCCAACGCCACATAATCGGGTTTTTCCGCCAGCGCGGTTTCGAGTTCGGCCTCGTCATGGGTGGAAAGGCCGAGTTTCATGCCGGCGGCGCGGATGGCGCTGAGATCGGCTGTGACCAGATCTTCCTGGCCGAGATGCACGAAGTCGCAACCTTCCTCGATCGCGAGCTGCCAATAGTCGTTGATGATCAGCTGGCAGTCGTGTTCGGCGCAGATCGTTTTTGCACGGCGGGTTTCCGCGCGCAGCCGGTCCTCCGGCAAATCCTTCATGCGCAGCTGCACGAGTTTCACGCCGACCGGCACGAGGCGCTCGATCCAGTCGGCGCTGTCGACGATTAGGTAGAACGGGTCGAGCTTCATGAGAAGACAGCCTTTCCAATGACTGGGGTGGAGGGAACGGCCATGTCGCGCGGCTCGAGCGGGACAGCAGCATGGGCGAGGTGGCCGGCCGCGATGGCAAGCGCGAAGGCTTCGGCCATGGTGGCCGGATCGCCGGCGCCGGCGACGGCGGTGTTGAGAAGCACGGCGTCGTAGCCGAGTTCCATGACCTGGGCGGCGTGCGAGGGGCGGCCGATGCCGGCATCGACGATCAGTGGCACGTCCGGAAAGTGTGCACGGAACGTGCGCAGCGCCATCGGATTGACCGGCCCCATGGCCGAGCCAATCGGTGCACACCAGGGCATCAGGACCTGGCAGCCAGCTTCCAGCAGTTTTTCCGCCACGACGAGGTCGTCGGTCGTGTAGGGAAAGACCTGAAAACCTTCACCACTCAGGATGCGGGCCGCCTCGACGAGGCCGAAGACATCGGGCTGCAGCGTATCGTGATGGCCGATCACCTCCAGCTTGATCCAGTCGGTGCGGAAAACCTCCCGCGCCATCTTCGCCGTCAGCACGGCCTCCTGCAAGCTGTGGCAGCCGGCAGTGTTGGGCAATACGCGCACGCCGAGTTCACGGATCAGCTCGAAGAAGGCGCCGCTCGCCTTGCCGCCGGACGTCTCCCGGCGCAGCGATACGGTGACGATTTCCGTTTTGGAGCGCCGCACCGCCTCGGCCAGAATGGCGGGAGACGGATAACGCGCGGTGCCGAGCAGCAGGCGGGATTGAACCTCGATATCATAGAGTTTCAGCATATCAGCCTCCCTGCATGGGCGACAGGATTTCGATGCGGTCACGGTCTCCGAGCGTGAAGCCGGCGCGATCCTCGCGGTGCACCAGCTCACCGTTCACCGCCGTCGCCAGCCATTCGCCCTCGTAGTCGAGGGTGGAGAGCAGGTCGGCGAGTGTGGCGGCCGCAACCTGCTGTTCCTCGCCATTGATGATGAAGGTCATGATGCCCGCCTTTCCGGTTGTCTCTGTTCTGCCAGAAGCCGCCGTGCAACCTCGCCCGCCATGGCAGGGGCGAGCAGAAAGCCGTGCCGGTAGAAGCCATTGACGTGAAGAGTGTCACCGTCTTCCGTCACACGCGGCAGGTTGTCGGGGTAGGCTGGACGCACGCCTGCGCCTGTTTCCACAAGCCGCGCTTCCCCGAAGGCGGGGTGGAGCGCGTATGTGGCATTGAGCAACTCCATCAGCGAACGGGCGGTGATGGGGCCGGTATCCTCGCTTTCGATCATGGTCGCGCCGACCATGAAGCGGCCCTTGTCGCGCGGCACGATGTAGATCGGATGGCGTGGATGCAGCAGGCGGACGGGGCGGGAGAGGGTTATCTCGTCGCTTTCGAGCGACAGCATTTCTCCGCGCACGCCCCGAAGGTTCGGAAGGCGGCCGATTCGGGCAGCACCCGTGCAGTCGATCACCCGATCGTAGCGGGTTGGTTCGCCGGCTGCGCCGAAGAGGAAACGCATGCGCGCCTCTTCAAGGCCTGCGGTCAACGCGGAAAGCGCCTTGCGAGGATCGAGATGCGCCTCCTGCCGGAAGAACAGCGCCTTGCGGAAACGGCCGGCGAGATCCGGCTCGAGAGCCGAGATCCCTGCATCGTCCAGCCATTCCCAGCCGCTGGTGCGGCCGGCAAAACGGTCGAGTTCGCCGGCATCGCGGCCGCCGGCGACGACCAGAGTGCCACGACGGTGCACATGGCCGGGCAGGGCGGCCTCCCACCAGTCGGCGGCCATGCGCCCGAGGGTCAGCACGGGTTCCTCGGCATTTTCCCGCTCGCACCACGGCGCCAGCATGCCGCCGGCAAAGCCGGAGGCGCCGGTGCCAACTTTTCCGGCGCGCTCTGCAATCGTGACGTCGAAGCCGTGGCGATAGAGCTGCCAGGCGACCGTCAGGCCGGCAACGCCGGCCCCCTTGACGAGAACGCGCATGGTCATTCTCCGACCGGCGTTTGACCGAGGGGCATGTAGAGATCACCGCCCTCGCGGAATTTCGCGGCCATTGCCTCCAGCCCCTCCTTCTGCGCCTCGGCGCGAATGTCGTGCGAGATGCGCATGGAGCAGAATTTCGGCCCGCACATCGAGCAGAAATGCGCCACCTTGTGCGCTTCCTTCGGCAGCGTCTCGTCGTGGAAGGACCGCGCCGTTTCCGGGTCGAGCGAGAGGTTGAACTGGTCCTCCCAGCGGAACTCGAAACGGGCGCGCGACAATGCGTCGTCGCGTAGTTTTGCCGCCGGATGGCCCTTGGCGAGATCGGCGGCATGCGCCGCGATCTTGTAGGTAATGACGCCGACCTTCACGTCGTTGCGATCCGGCAGGCCGAGATGCTCCTTCGGCGTGACGTAGCAGAGCATGGCCGTTCCGAACCAGCCGATCATCGCCGCACCGATGCCCGACGTGATGTGGTCGTAGCCGGGAGCGATGTCGGTCGTCAACGGGCCAAGCGTGTAGAACGGGGCCTCGCCGCAGACCTGCAGCTGCTTGTCCATGTTCTCCTTGATCTTGTGCATCGGCACATGGCCGGGGCCTTCGATCATGACCTGGCAGTCCTTCGCCCAGGCGATCTTTGTCAGTTCGCCGAGTGTCTCCAGTTCGGCGAATTGCGCGGCGTCGTTTGCGTCGGCAATCGAGCCGGGGCGCAGGCCGTCGCCGAGCGAGAAGGTGACGTCATAGGCGCGGCAGATGTCACAGATTTCCTCGAAATGCTCGTACAGGAAGCTCTCGCGATGGTGATGCAGACACCACTTGGCCATGATCGAGCCGCCGCGCGAGACGATGCCGGTAACGCGGTTGACGGTGAGCGGGATGTAGGGAAGGCGCACGCCGGCGTGGATGGTGAAATAGTCGACGCCCTGCTCGGCCTGTTCGATCAGCGTGTCGCGGTAGACTTCCCAGGTCAGGTCCTCGGCAATGCCATTGACCTTTTCCAGCGCCTGGTAGAGCGGCACGGTGCCGATCGGTACGGGTGAATTGCGGATGATCCATTCGCGGATGTTGTGGATGTTGCGGCCGGTGGAGAGATCCATGACGGTATCCGCGCCCCAGCGGATCGCCCAGACCATCTTCTCGACCTCCTCCGCCATGGAAGAAGTGACGGCGGAATTGCCGATGTTGGCGTTGATCTTCACCAGAAAATTACGGCCGATGATCATCGGCTCGGCTTCCAGATGGTTGATGTTGGCGGGGATGACGGCACGGCCGCTTGCGACTTCCTGGCGGACGAATTCCGGCGTGACGAAATCCGGAATGTGTGCGCCAAAACTCTCGCCGTCACGGGCAAGCGCCTCCTTCACCGCCTTGCGGCCGAGGTTTTCGCGGATCGCGATGAATTCCATTTCCGGAGTAACGATGCCGGCGCGGGCATAGGCAAGCTGGGTCACCGCCTTGCCGTCCGTTGCCCGGCGCGGATGGTTGCGAACGGGGAATTCCGGCGTCAGTCGCTCGCCGGTGGCAAAGCCGTTGTCCTCCGGGCGGATGTGGCGGCCCTCATAGCCCACAGTGTCGCCGCGGGCTGAAACCCAGGTTTCGCGCAAGCGTGGCAGGCCGGCCTCGATGGCAACGACATGGCTGAGGTCGGTGTAGGGGCCGGAGGCGTCGTAGACCACGACCGGCGGCTCGCCGGAGGTCGGGTGCAGGGAAATCTCGCGCATCGGCACGCGGATATGCGGATGCTGCTCGCCGGCGATGTGGATCTTGCGCGAGGCGGGCAGGGCGCCGGTGGTGACGGTGGGGGTAAGCTTCTGGGCGGCAATATTCATCGTGAGGCTCCAAGTTTTCGTTTGGAGACCCAGTCCTAAAGCCGGAATGATGGAAAGACGCCGACACGGAATCCGGACGTCGGACCACCTGTCAAAACAGCGCTTGCACCGTCCCTACGCCAGTATGAACTGGATCAGGTTCAACGGGTCACTGCGCTGCGAAAGCTAGCAGAATCTCAGCCCCTTGTCGGGACCCCCCTGGTGAATGCCTTAAGCAAAGACGCTACGGGGCGATTTGTCAACACGGTAAAATATGTAAGTTTTTACTCACGTTTTGTTGCGGTGCGCACAAACAGAAACGGCGGGGTTTTGCCCCGCCGTTTCCTTTGAAATCAGTGCGAAAACTATTCGCGCTCGCCGGTGAAATTCAGCAGCAGCTGGAAGATGTTGACGAAGTTCAGGTAGAGCGAAAGCGCACCGAACACGGCCATCTTCTGTTGCGATTCCTGGTCGATGTTTTCGGCATACTGTTCCTTGATGTTCTGCGTGTCCCAAGCGGTGAGGCCGACGAACACGACGATGCCGATCACGGAAATCGCGAACTGCAGCGCGCTCGAACCGAGGAAGATGTTGACGATCGAGGCGATGACGACGCCGATCAGGCCCATGATCAGGAACGAGCCGAACTTCGACAGGTCACGCTTCGTCACGTAGCCGTAAAGGCTCGTCGTGCCGAACATCGAGGCCGCGATGAAGAAGGTGCGCGCGATGCTCGTGCCAGTGAAGACGAGGAACACCGAGGCGAGCGACAGGCCCATCACGGCGCAGAAGGCCCAGAACATCATCTGTGCCGTGCTGGCCGACATCGTCTGGATCTTGAACGAGAAGAAGAAGACGAAGGCGAGCGGCGCCAGCATCACGACCCACTTCAGCGGGGACGAGAAGATCGGCACGTAGAGGGCCGGCGTCGAGCCGACGATGAAGGCGACGAGGCCGGTGATGACTAGGCCTGCGCCCATGTAGTTGTAGACGCGCAGCATATGCTGGCGCAGACCCTCGTCGAAGAGGGCGGCCGACTGCGCCTTCGCGCCGTAGCCAAATCGCTGTTGTACGGGTTCCATCATGGGTCTCCTTCGGTGGAACGGTTGATCAGTAAAGCGTGCGCGAGAGATCCCGCGCGGTTTCCGCCAGGTCGTCGGCCTTTAGGCTTTCCGATACCAGCGCATAGGCGACCTCGCCGATCTGCCAGTAGGCCGCCCGGGCATTGTCAGCGTGGAAGAGCAGGACGTGCTGCACGGCAAACGAGCCGGGGCGCACGGCAAAAAGCGACAGGCGTTCGTCCTTGCGCGGCTCCAGCACCAGCTCGACGCTCGGGCCGTAGGCGGAGGGGAAGACCTGCGTGTCGACCACGGTCCAGCCCTTCGGCAGGTTTGGCAGCACGATGGCCGTCGCCGAGCGGATTTCGGCCGGATCGAAGATTTCGATTTCGGGCTGCGAAGCCATGGAGTCGCGCAGCAGCGTCGTCTTGTGCGCTCTGACGGCCTCTTCGACAAAGGCCGGGGGTGGCGTCGAGGCAATGACCTCCGTTGCGCCGAACGGCCCGAGCGTCGCATGCGCGGTCCAGCCGGCGGCAACAAAAAGCGCGATGGTGGCGGCGCGGCGGAAGACCGAGAAGATGCGACGGCGCGACAGCGCGCGTTCCAGCAGACGCGCGGCTTCACGCGTTGCCTGCCGGGTCACCGTGCGGTGGTCGGCAAGCGCCAGGCGCAACTCGTCGCGCACGCGAAGATCCTTCATGATCTGGGCGGCGACCTCCGGCCGTTCCGAAAGATAGGCCTCTACCTCGATGCGCCGGCCGACGGCGAGCTGGTCGTCGACATAGGCGTTGAGATCGGATTCGATGATGGGATCATTGCTTGTCATCGTCAGTGCCTCCGACGATCTTGAGATGCGTGACAGGCGCGGTAGCGCCGTTCTGTTCAAAGGCCCGCAGCCGTTTGCGGGCGCGGGCGACCCGCGACATCAGCGTGCCGACCGGAATGCCGAGCGTGTCGGCGGCTTCCTGGTAGGAAAGCTCTTCGATGGCGACGAGGTGCAGGGCTTCGCGCTGCTCCTCCGGCAGGGCGAAGAAGGCGTTGCGCAACTGCGTCAGGCGCACCGAATGATCCTGGTTTGCCGGCACGGATGTTTCCGCCACTTCGGCCGCGGCATCATGGCGGCGCTTTTGCGAATGTCGCTGGCGCAGACGGTCGATATGGGCATTGTGCAGGATCGACATCAGCCAGTTGCGCACATTCGCGCCGGTGCGGAAGGTGGACTGGCGCTCATAGGCCTTCACCAGCGCGTCATGCACAAGGTCTTCCGCTTCGTCCGGATTGCGGACGAGCGAGAGCGCATAGCGCCGAAGCGCCGCAAGCTGTCCGATCACATTGAAGCCGGGTGTCTTTCCGTTCATGTCCCAATATACGAGCGCTGCGTGGCTCTCATTCCATCGCCGGTGAAAAAAATTCAGAACCAGTGCAGGACGAGCGCGGCGAGCACGATGTAGCGGCCGAATTTGGCGATGGAAACGACGAGCAGGAAGCGCGGAAACGGTTCGCGCATGATGCCAGCCGCTACAGTCAAGGGATCGCCAATGAACGGCAACCAGCTCAGAAGCAGGCTCCACCAGCCATATCTGCGATACCATTGCCCGGCGCGGTCGAGGTTTTTCGCGCTGACGGGGAACCAGCGGGCATCGCGGAAGCGCTCGACGCTGCGGCCGAGCAGCCAGTTGATGACCGAGCCGAGCACATTGCCGATGCCGGCGATGAGGACCAGGATTTCCGGCGAATGGCGGCCGGTGGCCAGCAATCCGGCGAGCACGGCCTCGGACTGGGCAGGCAGGATTGTCGCGGCGACGAATGCGGCAAGGAAGAGGCTGCCATAGGCTGCAAGCGCGTTCACGGCCTATGCAGACCGACGTGTCTTGATCACCGCTCTCGCCCGATGTGTCAGGGTGTGGAGCGCCCTGTCGAGGATGATGGCCGTGGGACCGAACATGCCGTTCTCCGTTCCAGACGCCGGAATGGCCGTCTTGCGGCTCCTGCGTAACGGTTCCTGGCTGCCGGGAAAAGACCGGATCGCCATTTCCAGCGCGCGGGCTGGATGGACGGCGTGTCGGGCTATGAATCTCGAAGATCGGCGGCGGCCCGCAGGTTCGGGCCGCACGCACGATCAGCGCCGCGGAGGAGGGCGGCGGCTTGGCTTCGGCCGGCGGACCGGCCGATCTCTTTTGTTCAGCAGAGTGCCGAACGATTCATCAGCATGATGTCACTGGATGTCAGCATCATGCGGGATGGTTCGTCGATCTGGTCCAGCACCGCCCTCAGCGCCTTGTCCAGGCAGAATTCAACGACTTCGGCATCCAGCGATTTGGCCGATTCCAGCGCAAACGCGACGAGTCGCGCTAGCGCCAGCAGTTCCGTACCGCGGTCTTCCACTTCAATGGTATCGATGTTCATGTCCTTGCCCCCGGAGCAACGCTCACTCTGTACCCCTGGCAGCGAGTATAGGCGTGACTCTCGGGCTCTGCGCGTGACTCAGGCGTGACACACGCGGAATGGGAAATTGCACGTTCTATTGCGTTTCCGGTTGATCGGCGACGGATCGCCAAAGTGTCGTTGCCCTGAACGACCAGTCCCCGCGTTTTGCAGGCGTTTGCGAGGGGAAATCCACCATTGTACGAACAAGGGCGAGCGCGTCCGCGCGCTTCTGGTTCACGGTTGCTGCGTGGAGAAGTTGTAGGACCTCGATGCGATCTTCCGCCATTCCAGCGGATTTGATGATCGCAGGCCAGGTTCTGTCCTTGTAGAAAAGCGCCGCGGCAATATCACGAAGGGTTGATATGGTAGACTTATCAAGCCCCTCCAGCCGGTCCAGCGTGGCATCGACATTGACGAGCGGAAGGGAAAGTGCGGGATAACCGAGCTCGGCAGGGCCGTGCAGAAGCGCGACATCCGCATCATCCACCCGGCGGCCGGCGGCGTAGTCCTCGTAGATGCGCCCGACACCGATCATGCCGAAGGCATCACATTCGGCCGCACGCAAGGCCCCCATGCTGGCCGCGCCGAAAACCGCTACGCCCTGATCGAGTGCATGGAGGACTTCCTTGTGCCAGACGGGCGCCACATGCTCGAAATTACCGTCGATGATGCCGATCGCCGTTGCGCCACTTCTCACCGCGCGCAACACGTCACCATGCGCGGCGGGAGGGCGGACATGGATTGCATCGCCGCAGAACGCGGCGGCATCGGGAAGGCTTGGGCCGACGAAGAGAACGTTCATGGCGTGCCGAACAACATGCGGGACAGGGCGCGGGACCCAAGGGCGTGACGGCGCGCGCCTTCCGGATTTTCGAGCGCGGGCGCGACCACCTTGACGACGGAAATGGGAAGCGAAGCGTCGCCGAGGGGGACGGCGACGACCTGCGATATACCGGATGCCGCAAGCTGCTCCAGGCAATGGGCGAGAAGCGCCGCGGCGTCGCCCTGCGGCGCGGTGTAGGTTTTTGCCGGGGCGGGCGATGATTCAAACAGCGCAAGCGTCTCCGCCGCCAAGGGGCGAGCGAAGGTCTCTGCAAAAAGATCGTCCCGCGCACCGCTGATATAGGTCAGGCGCGACTGGGCGACTTCTGTCAGCGCCCGGATGACGGCGCGCGCGGCGACCAGATGCGTGCCGTAGCCGATCGTTGCATCGTGGAAGAGCGGCTGTTTCTTTTCGAGAAGGCCGGCATCGCCCAGCACGGCAGCATAGGTCGGAATGGCGATGTCGCTGGTAACATCGAAGACACGCAGTTCCAGCCCGGCATGCTGGAAGCGGGTCACTAGGGCATCGACGAGCGGGTCGGCGAGGCCCATCGGGTCGACAGCGGTTGCGAGCCGCTTTGCGCGGGGCAGCAGACGCCAGAGGCGATCGGCATCCCGCTCGATGCGTTCAAGCAGCCCGTGAAGGATGGCTTCGGTCTCGCTGTTGCCGGAGGCGAGGCCGTCGGAGGATTGCCAGAAGCGTGGCGCGGTGTCGGTTCTGTCGAGGCACACGGCGGCGCGTGGCACCCAGACGCGTTCGCCCGTGACGATATCATGACCGGCAAACCATTCGAGCGCCTCGTCTTCCGTCACAAAAGCCTGGTTGGCGGCGACAAAGATGTCGAGCGGCAGGCAGGTATCGCCGGCCGTGGCAAAGTCGCGACGCGATGCCTTGCGAACAGGCACCAGCGGTTCACCCGCGATGGCGCGCTCGAGCGCCTCCATGGCGGCGGAAACCTTTGCGTCGATATCGGTGATGCCCTTGCCCTGATTGATGACGATCGAACGGGCATTGGGGCTGACGGCGTTCCAGACCGGAATGCCGACCCGGTCCAATCCCGTAAGCCGGGAAAGGCGTGTGACGCCGAACCGAGGCAAGAGTGCCTCGATCCGGCTCCAGGTCTGCTCGGGACCGCAGATACGGTCCGAGTAAGAGGTCACTGCTCAGTTGTCCAGGAAACCGCCGGAAACATCGAGGAACCCACCGGAAACGTCGAGGAAGCCGCCGGATACGGCATCGACCGACGTCGCAAGTGCAGCAAAATTGACGCCCTTGATGACGGAGGCGCCCGTTTTGCGCAGGTCGTCCGCCTTTTTGAGATCACCGCTCGTCGGCGCGGGGGCCTGCGAGATCGTTCCGGCATCGAGGTCTGCGACCCAGAGTCCATCTTCGCCCGTGATGCCGAGTACTACTATTCTGGCCATGTCATTCCTCTCCTTGTTGAATGCGTGTTGTCAGAAACCTGCTTTTTTTAGACCGTCACGATAGTGCTGCCTGTGCCACTCTTCCTTGATGGGCACGACAGCCATCCATGCTTCGAAATCGAAGTTCGGGTTGATATCATAGGTGCGGCGGACGAACAGCCGTGCCTTCTTGAGGTCGCCCAGCATGGCCCAGCATGCGGCCGCGAGACGATGGACAGGGTCTTTGTCCTTCATCCGCGTGATGTAGGCGAGGGCTTCCTCATATCTGCCGAGTGAGTAGGCCGCGCCGGCCGCGGTCCAGAAATATTCGTCCGGCGGCAGCGGGTTCAACTCGATCGCATGTTCGATCTTCTGCAAACCGACATCCGGTCGCGATGCTTGCACCAGCGTGTCGGCATAGCTCGCGATCACGTTGGCATAGTGCGGGCTCAGCGCTTCGGCGCGGTCGAGATAGGCAGCACTTTCATCGAACTGGCGGGCATAGAGCTTGACGACGCCGAGTTCGCGGTAGCCGGAAGGCAGGCGATCGTCGGCGCGGATGGCCTGCTCGGCGTGAAGCTCGGCCTGTCGGAGCAGATCCTGGTCGCCGCGCGCCGTCACCAGCCATTCGAGGAAGTAGCTGCGCGCCAGCCCGCCGATTGCCGGGGCGAAACCGCTGCTGGCCTGCAGCGCCTCGCGAAAGCTCTTGCGGGCGCGGCGGATGTCACGCAGGTCAAGATTCTTGAGCTGTCCCTGTCCGACAAGGAAGCTGCGATAGGCATTGGCGTCGTGTTCATAGTCGCCGCGCACGAGTTCGTTGCGCTCGACTTCCGTGGCGATCGCGCCGGCGATCTGGCGGGCAATCGTCTGTCGCGAGCGGGCAAGCCCCTCTGCCGTAAGCGGAAAACGCTCGGCCCAGATCACCTCGTCGCTGCCGAAGAAGATCAGCTGAGCAAAGAGCGTATGGTGATCGCCCTCGTCGCGCAGCCTCGTTTCGAGGATGTAGCTGATCTTGTGGCGCTCGTAGGTGGTCGCCCGGTCGGCCTGAAGCGAAATCTGCGCGGCGGTATGCGGCGCGATGATCGAAATGGAGCGCAGCGCGCAGAGCCCGATCGTCACGTCCTCGATCAGGGCTTCGGAAAAGCGGGCGGCGGCTCTCGCGGTGAGTGTCGTCACAGGCGGCAGCAGCACGACGCGCGGCGGGTTTTGCCGCGGCAGCGTGATGTCGACCTCCTCCGGTGTGAGTATCCGGGCGGACTGGGGGAAGGTTATCAGGCTCGTGGAAACGGACGGCCGGCCCGTCAACACGGCGCGGACATCGTCGTCGTCCGGATTGCTTTCGAGCAGGCGCAGGGCGGCGGCTGAGCGCGCTTGGCGTGTTGCGCCCTCGGATGCCTTGCCATCGAGCAGGGCGGCGCGCAGCAGGGCGGCGTGGGCTGCCCTTTGCAGCGCAATCCAGCTTGTAAGTGCCCGGTTGCCCGGCCTGATCTGTTTCAGGAAATCGTCGGTCAGAAGGTCGGCAAGCAGGTTCAGGCTGGCGCCGTCGCGGACCTGTTCGACATCGCTGGTGATCGGCTCCGGTCCAAGCGTGATCGTCGTGTCGGTGAAAATGAGGTAGGTCCGGCCGAGTTCCCGCTGGCGCTTTTGCGCGCGGGAAATGGTCTGTCGCAGGTTGGCGAAGGCCGCCGAACTGTTGGCGTCGTCCCAGAAGAGGCCGGCAGCATCAACACGCGGCATTTCGCTTATGCCGCGCGTCTGGAGATAGCAGAGGATCAGAAGCGCCTTTTCGGGAAAGACGATCTCGTTACCGCCCTCGTCGAGCAGGCGCAGATGGCCAAGCGTCTGCAGCCGTGCCGGCATTTGGGATCAGACCCGCAATTCCGGTGCGTTGTCTGCGCGCTCGCCTGCCTGTTCGGCACTTGCCTTGGAAAGTGCGGTCGCAAGCGCGATGATCGACTTGCGCACGCCCGAATCTCCGATCTTCAGGAACGCGCGGTTGAGATCCAGGCCTTCCTTGGAAGAAACGAAGGTGGAAACGTCGCCGGTCTCGTGCGCGACGCCTGCCGTCGGTATGGCGTTTTCGTCATCCTGGAAGAAGAAGCTCGGCGGCACGCGGAAAACATCCGAGATCGCCTGGAGACGGCTGGCGCTGATGCGGTTGGTGCCCTTCTCGTACTTCTGTACCTGCTGGAAGGTCACGCCCAGCCGGTCGGCGAGCGCCTCCTGACTCATGCCGACCATCAGCCTGCGCAGGCGCACGCGGGATCCGACAAAGATGTCGATTGGGTTCGGCGTTTTCTTGATCATGAGATTTCTCCCCTATAGGACATGCCGGGGCATGGCGAGGTATGGATATCTCTTTACTCTGCTTGAATCGTCGG
Organism: Sinorhizobium sp. RAC02; assembly: GCF_001713395.1. Classification (NCBI taxonomy): domain Bacteria; kingdom Pseudomonadati; phylum Pseudomonadota; class Alphaproteobacteria; order Hyphomicrobiales; family Rhizobiaceae; genus Sinorhizobium; species Sinorhizobium sp. RAC02. Next base: position 3,831,124 of record NZ_CP016450.1, read on the forward strand.
TGCGATGCAACTGCCGCGACTAGGAATTTAGCACCTCACGTTACGGAAGTGTTGCATTTAGATGTCGTAGCTGTGCGGTGCGCTGAGCGAAGCGATGAATTTTTTCGTGCGATCCCGCTCGGGTGTCGAGAACAGGGCACGCGGTGGTCCTTGCTCGACGATCACGCCGCCATCGAGGAAAACGACGGTATCGGCGACGCGGGAGGCAAGGCGCAGGTCATGCGTTGCCATGACCATGGTCGTGCCCTCGCGGGCAAGCCGGCTCAGCACTTCGACGACCTCTTCTGCGAGCTCCGGATCGAGCGCCGACGTCGGCTCGTCGCAGAGTAGCACGCGGGGGGAAGGGGCGAGCGCGCGGGCGATTGCGACACGCTGCTGCTGACCGCCGGACAGCGTTGCCGGCCAAGCCTCGGCCTTGTGCGCCATGCCGACCTTTTCGAGCAGTTCGAGCGCGCGGGCGCGGGCCTTGTCCGCCGGCCATTTCAGCACGGTGACCAGGCCTTCCATGACATTGGCGATCGCCGTCTGGTGCGGGAAAAGCTGGAAATTCTGGAAGACCATGCCGGTCTGGCGGCGCAGCTTCTGGATTGCCGGCCAGCCGACCTTGCGGCCGGGGGCGAAGTCGATCTTTTCCTCGCCAAGTTTTATAGAGCCAGAGGTCGGCGTCTCGAGCAGGTTGATGCAGCGAAGCAGCGTGCTCTTGCCGCCGCCGGACGGGCCGACGAGCGCCGTGACAGTGCCCTCGGCCAGCGTGAGGCTGATATCGCGCAGCACATGGTTGTCGCCGAAGCGTTTTTCGATGTGGCTGAGCTCGATCATGTGCGGGCCTCCAGGAAGCCGCCATAGCGGGCGAAGCGTTTTTCGAGCCTTACCTGCAGGGCGGAGAGCACGGAACTCAACGCGAGATAGATCAGTGCCGCCTCGATATAGAGGATCAGCGGTTCATAGGTGGTGGCGACGATGCGCTGTGCTGTCTGGAACAGTTCCGGCACGGTGACCGCGGCGGCGAGCGAGGTGTCCTTCACCAGCGAGATGAACGTGTTGGAGAGCGGCGGCACGGCAACGCGGCTCGCCTGCGGCAGGATGGTGCGGCGCATGGCCTGTGACCAGCTCATGCCGATCGAATAGGCCGCCTCCCATTGGCCGCGCGGCACCGAGGCGATGACGGCGCGGATGATTTCCGACGTATAGGCGCCGACATTCAGCGTGAAGCCGATGAGGGCGGCTGGGAAGGCGTCGAGCAGGATGCCGAGGCTCGGCAGGCCGTAGAAGATGACGAAGAGCTGAACCAGCAGGGGTGTACCGCGGATCACCCAGACATAGAAGCGCGCGATGGCCACGAACGGTTGCGGCCCGAACAGCCGCACGACCGCGGTGACGAGACCTAGCGCAAGACCCAGCACGAAGGACAGCAGGGTGAGCGGAATGGTGAAGACAAGCGCTGCCCAGAGGAGCGGCACCAGCGAGTCCAGCATCAGTTGAAGCCACGGCGGCACGGGGAAACCCTCCGGAAAAGCGGCTGGCCGGAGTGATCCCCGGCCAGGTTGCAAATCTATCTATAGGCGAGGAACGGGCCGCCGCGAAGCGGTGGTCGGACAAGAATTACTTCGAGACGTCCTGCCCGAAATACTTGTCCGAGATCGCCTGGTAGGTGCCGTCGGCCTTGATGTCGGTCAGCGCCTTGTTGATCGCTTCCAGGAGTTCCGGCTCGCCCTTGCGGATGATGACGCCGGAATAGTCGGCATTTTCCTGTTCGGCGGCGATCTTCACATTGGCGTCCGGCTTGTGCTTCTTGAAGTCGAGGAAGGACAGGCTGTCGTTGATCGTGGCGTCGGCGCGGCCGGTCAGCACGAGCTGGATCGACTGGTCGAAGCCGTCGGTGCCGACGAGTTCGGCGCCGGATGCTTCCGCGATCTTGCCGAAGTTGCTGGTCAGCGACTGGGCGGATTTCTTGCCCTTGAGGTCGGCGAAACCCTTGATGCTGTCGTCATCGGCGCGAATGATCAGCACGGCCTTCGAAGCGATGTAAGGCTCGGAGAAGTCGTACTTCTGCTTGCGCGCATCGGTGATGCCGACCTGGTTGATCACGGCGTCGTAGCGGTTGGCGTCGAGGCCGGCGATCAGGCCGTCCCATTTGCCTTCCAGGAACTCGGCCTTTACGCCAAGCTTCTTGGCGATCGCTTCGCCGATCTCGACGTCGAAGCCGACCAGCTTGCCGTCGGTGTCATGGAAGGTGAAGGGTGCGTAGGTGCCCTCGGTGCCGATCTTCAGCGCGCCGGCCGACTGCACGGCGGCGAGGTTTTCGCCGGCCAGGGCCGGGGCGAAAACCGCAACTTGAAGGGCGGCCGCAACGGCGAGGGTTTTCAACATGTTCATCTTGGAACTCCGTTTCTGGCGGTGAATTGATTGCGCGATTGATCGCAGAAATTCTTGCGAAACGATGGGCAGAAAACTGCGAATAATTTCGGCAAACGCAAATATTTTTCTCATTTCTTGCCGTCCGTCAGGCCTTCGGACCGCTTTTTCCCTGATTTTTCAAGCTTTGCGGAGATTTGCCGATCGCTGTGCATTTCCTGTTTTTAGGGTCTTGCCAAGTCCACAAACAGGGACAATTGATTGGGCACCCAAAAAAACAACGGGGAAGGAAAACAAAAAATGGCAAACAAACTTATTGGCTTTCGTGCAGCTCTTCTCGCCGGTGCGATCCTCTTGGGCGCAAGTCCGGCGCTCGCAGAAGCAGTACTTCACCGCGGCAATGCCGGCGAGCCGCAGACGCTCGACCAGGCGCATACGTCCATCAACATCGAAGAATTCATCCTGAAAGATCTCTATGAAGGCCTGACGATCTACGATGCCGCCGGCAAGATCGTTCCCGGCGCGGCAGAGAGCTGGACCGTCTCCGACGACGGCACGGTCTATACGTTCAAACTGCGCGACAATGCCAAGTGGTCCGACGGTTCTTCCGTGACGGCGGAAGACTTTGTCTTCTCCTTCGCGCGCGTCGAGGACCCGAAGACGGCGGCCGGCTACGCCAACATCCTTTACCCCATCAAGAATGCCGAGAAGGCCAACAAGGGCGAACTCGGCCTCGACCAACTCGGTCTCAAGGCCGTCGACGCCAAGACGTTGGAAATCACGCTGGAGCGTCCGACGCCCTTCTTCCTCGAATTGCTCGCGCACCAGACGGCGCTGCCGGTCTCCAAGGCCAGCGTCGAAAAGAACGGCGCGGATTTCGTGAAGCCCGGCACCATGGTCTCAAACGGCGCCTTCAAGCTCGTCAGCCACGTGCCGAACGACAACCTCGTCGTTGAGAAGAATACCGAATATTGGGATGCCGCCGCCGTCAAGCTCGACAAGGTGATCTTCTACCCGATCGACGACCAGGCCGCCTCCGTACGCCGCTTCGAGGCAAAGGAAATGGACCTCGTCTACAATTTCTCGGCCGACCAGATCGAGCGCCTGAAGAAGAGCTATGGCGAGCAGGTGCACGTCTCGCCGACGCTCGCGACCTACTACTACCCCTTCGATACTCGCACTGAACCCTATAGCGACGTGCGCGTGCGTCGGGCGCTCTCCATGTCGGTTGATCGCGACTTCCTGGCCAAGGAGATTTACTCGGGTTCGCAGCTTCCGGCCTATTCCATGGTGCCCCCGGGCATGCAGGGCTATGAGCCGGCCTATGCCGACTTCGGTTCACTCTCGCAACTCGACCGCGAGGACGAGGCGCTCAAGCTGATGAAGGAAGCCGGTTACGGTGAAGGCGGCAAGCCGCTGAAGATCGAGCTGCGTTATAACACCAACCCGAACCACGAGCGCGTGGCGACGGCCGTTGCTGACATGTGGAAGAACACCTTTGGCGCGGAGGTGTCGCTGGTGAACCTCGACGTCTCCTCGCACTATGCCTATCTCCAGGAAGGCGGCGCGTTCAACGTGGCGCGTGCCGGCTGGGTCGCCGACTATGCGGACCCGGAAAACTTCCTGGCGCTCAGCGTCAGCACCAACAAGACCTTCAACTACGGCAAGTTCACCAATGCGGAATATGACGGCCTCATGAAGAAGTCGTACGAAGAGCGTGACCCGGCGGCGCGTGCCAAGGTCCTGCACGATGCGGAAGCCGTGTTGATGCGCGAACAGCCGATCGCGCCGCTCCTGACACAGGCCGATCTCTGGCTCGTCTCCAGCAAAGTTCAGGGTTGGCAGGATAATGCCGCCAACCAGCACCTGAGCCGCTTCCTCAGCGTTTCTGAATGATCCGCTGACGATGCGTGGCCGTCCAGGCCACGCATCGTTGCTCAGGAGTCTTGGCCATGTTTGCTTTTGTTCTGCGGCGCCTCGCAAGCGCCGTGCCGACGCTATTCATCGTCGTCACAATTTCGTTCTTTCTGATGCGCTTTGCGCCCGGCGGACCGTTCAACCTTGAACGCCCCCTGCCGCCAGCCACGATGGAAAACCTGATGCGGGCCTACCAGCTCGATCAGCCGCTCTGGCGACAATATCTCACCTATATGGGCAACGCCGTCACCGGCGATTTCGGACCGAGCTACATCTACAAGGATAACAGCGTGGCCGAACTGATCGGCAAGGGGCTGCCCTATTCGATCGAGCTCGGCTTCTATGCGTTGCTGCTGGCGCTCGTCGGTGGTGTCATCATCGGCACGTTTGCGGCACTGCGCCAGAACAGCGCGCTCGACTTCGCGGTCATGTCGGTGGCAACCGTCGGCGTCACGGTGCCGAACTTCGTCGTCGGTCCCGTGCTGACGCTGATCTTCGCCATCGTACTGGCCTGGCTGCCGGCCGGCGGCTGGGGGGATGGGTCGCTGCGCTTTCTCGTTCTGCCGATGATCGCGCTTGCCCTGCCACAGCTTGCCGTTTTCGCGCGGCTTACCCGCGGGTCGATGATCGAGGCCCTGCGCACCGACCATATCCGTACCGCGCGGGCCTATGGCCTGCCGGCGAAATCGGTGGTCGTGGTGCATGCCATGCGCGGCGCGATGCTGCCGGTTGTCTCCTACCTCGCCCCCTGCGCGGCTGCCCTGCTCACCGGCTCGGCGGTGGTGGAGACGATCTTCACCATTCCTGGCGTCGGCCGCTACTTCGTGCTTGGGGCCATCAACCGCGACTATACGCTCGTCATGGGCACGGTCGTGCTGATCGCCATCTTTGTCATCGTGTTCAACCTGGCTGTCGACATTCTCTATGGCCTGCTCGATCCGAGGGTTCGCCATGACTGACACCATCGTCTCCGTACCCCCCGCGGGCGAGGTGAAGGGCCGCAGCCTCTTCCAGCTCGCCGTCATGCGCTTCCGCCGAAACCGCCCTGCCATGGCAGGCTCCGTGATGCTGGTGCTGATTGCCTGCTTCGCGTTCTTTGGTCCCTTCTTCATCAGCCACAGCTATGACCAGGTCTTCTCTTCCTATGTGACGATCCCGCCAAGCCTTGAGCCGCGGCCGGGCGAAGACTCGCTGGAGGAGGCGATGAAGGGTGTCGCAACGCGCGCCCGCGTCGAGCTGCAATCCTTCTCTGTCGAAGGCGAGGCCTTTACCGCCATCATCACCGCGAAGGACCCGATCGACCCGCGCGCGACGCGCTATTTCGACCGGGCCAACGAGTTCGACAAGACCGAGGTCACCGCGACCGAGGACGAAGGCCGCAAGCTGACGCTGACCGGCATCGTCGACCGGGAGTATTTCCTGTTCGGCACGGACACCAACGGCCGCGACCTCATGGCGCGCGTCATGCTCGGCGGGCAGATCTCGATTGCCGTCGGCCTGCTCGCCAGCCTCGTCTCGCTCGGCATCGGCGTCACCTATGGCGCGATCTCGGGCTATATGGGCGGTCGCGTCGATAATGTGATGATGCGCTTCGTCGAAATCCTCTACTCGCTGCCCTTCGTCTTCCTCGTCGTCGTGCTCGTCGTCTTCTTCGGGCGCAGCTTCGTGCTGATCTTCCTCGTCGTCGGCGCGGTGGAATGGCTCGACATGGCCCGTATCGTGCGCGGCCAGACGCTGTCGCTCAAGCGGCGCGAGTTCATCGGTGCGGCGGAGGCCTTGGGCCTGACGGACTGGCAGATCATCCGCCGCCACGTCATCCCCAACACGATCGGCCCCGTCGTCATCTTCGTGACGGTCATCGTGCCGAAGGTGATCCTGCTCGAAAGCTTCCTGTCCTTCCTCGGCCTCGGCGTGCAGGCGCCCTTGACGAGCTGGGGCTCGCTGATTGCGGAAGGCGCCAACAACATCCAGTCGGCGCCGTGGCTGCTCATCTTCCCCGCCATCTTCTTCGTCGTCACGCTGTTCTCGCTGAATTTCGTCGGCGATGGCCTGCGTGATGCGTTCGACCCGAAGGATCGCTGACATGGCAGAGACGCAAAACACCATGGAACCGATCCTCGCCGTGCGCGGCCTGACGGTGTCCTTCACGACGCCGGATGGCGACGTCAATGCGGTGAAGGGCATCGATCTCGATGTCCGTCCCGGCGAGACGCTGGCGGTCGTCGGCGAATCCGGTTCCGGCAAGAGCCAGACCATGATGGGCATCATGGGCCTGCTCGCCAGCAATGGCAGGGTTTCGGGTTCGGCGAAGTATCGCGGCAAGGAGATGGTCGGCCTGCCGCCCAAGGCCTTGAACGATATTCGCGGCGCGAAGATCACCATGATCTTCCAGGAGCCGATGACCTCGCTCGACCCGCTCTATCCGATCGGCAAGCAGATCGCCGAGGTGATCGTGCATCATCGCGGCGGCACTCGGAAACAGGCACGCCCGAAGGTGCTGGAACTGCTAAAGCTGGTCGGCATTCCGGATCCGGATCGGCGCATCGACAGCTACCCGCACGAAATGTCGGGCGGTCAGCGGCAGCGCGTCATGATCGCCATGGCGCTCGCCAACGAGCCGGACATCCTGATCGCCGACGAACCGACGACGGCGCTCGACGTGACGATCCAGGCGCAGATCCTGAAACTGCTCCGGGATCTGCAAAAACGCTTCGACATGGCGATCGTGCTCATCACGCACGATCTTGGCATCGTGCGGCATTTTGCCGAGCGGGTCGCTGTCATGCGGCGTGGCGAGATCGTCGAGCAGGGGGCGACGGCGGAGATCTTCGAAAACCCGAAGGCCGACTATACGCGCATGCTGATCGATGCCGAACCGCATGGCCGCAAGGCCGCCCCGGCGGACAATGCGCCGATCATCCTCGAAGGCCGCAATGTCGTCGTCGATTACAAGATCGACGGGGGATTGCTCAAGAAACGCGCCTCCACCTTCCGTGCGGTCGACAATGTCAGCATCAGCTTGCATGAGGGCCAGACGATCGGCGTCGTGGGGGAATCGGGTTCCGGCAAGTCGACGCTCGGTCGCGCACTGCTACGCCTGATCTCCAGCAAGGGGGCCTACCGTTTCGGCAGGACGGATATTTCCGACCTCGACCGCAACGGCATGCGGCCGCTCCGGCGCAGCATGCAGGTCGTCTTCCAGGATCCCTACGGCTCGCTCTCGCCGCGCCAGACGGTGGGCGAGATCATCACCGAAGGCCTCTATGTGCACGAACCGCAGCTTTCGCGCGCCGACCGCGACAAGCGGGCGATCGAGGCGCTGAAGGAGGTCGGGCTCGATCCGGCCGCGCGCAACCGCTATCCACACGAGTTCTCCGGTGGCCAGCGGCAGCGTATCGCGATTGCGCGGGCAATGATCCTGAAGCCGCAGGCGGTTATTCTCGACGAGCCGACCTCGGCACTCGACCGGTCCGTGCAGGGCCAAGTGATCGAGCTTCTGCGCGATCTCCAGGCCAAACACGGCCTGTCCTATGTCTTCATCAGCCACGATCTTTCGGTGGTGCGCGCCATGTCCGATTATGTCGTGGTGATGAAGGACGGCAGGATCGTCGAGGAGGGGCCAACGGATGCCATTTTCAGCGCGCCGCAGGCGGACTATACCAAGACCCTGATTGGTGCGGCCTACAATATCGGGCCGTAGGCAAAGAACCGCAGGAGAAGGTATGGCCGAAGGCCGACGTCCGCATATCGTGCTCTTTTCGGGCGGCAGTGCCTGCCGCTCGATCAATCTTGCCCTCTGTTCCCTGCCGGTCCGCCTCACGCGGGTGGTTCCGGCCTGGGATAGCGGCGGCAGCTCCAAGGTGATCCGCGAAAGCCTGGGCGTGCTCGCCGTCGGCGATATCCGCCAGGCGCTGATGACCATGGCGCATGGCGAGGGCCGGGCGGGTGACGTGGTGAAAGTCTGCAACGCCCGCATGACCAGCGGCGCCGAAGAGGACGCCCGCACGGAGTTCGCGCTCTATGCCGAAGGCCGCCATCCGCTTCTGGAGCGCATGGAGCCGGGCCTGCGCGGCGCGATCCTCAACTACCTGCGCACGTTCCGGGCGGCGATCGGTCCGGATTTCGATTTCCGCAACGGCAGCATCGGCAACTTCATCCTGACCGGCGCGCATCTCGCTCACAACAGCGACATCAACACGGCGATCTTCGTCTTCCGAAAGCTGTGCGAGGTCGCCGGCCATGTCTGGCCCTCGACCGCGATCAACGATGTGGCACTTTCGGCCGTGTTGAATGATGGGACACGCATCAAGGGGCAGCACCGCCTGACGGCGCTCGGCGATGCCGACAGCGCGACCGGCGTGCGCGAAATCATGCTTTCCGCCGGAGATGGGGCCGCCGTGCCGGCCAACGAAGCCGTGATCGAAAGCCTGGAAAGTGCGGATGCCATTGTTTTCGGGCCGGGCAGCTTCTTCACCAGCGTGCTTCCGCATTTCCTGGTCGACGGGATCGTGCCGGCGATCGTGCGCAACGTGCATGCCCGCCGCGTCTTCCTCGGCAACATCCTGCAATGCCGCGAGACGCGCGGGATGGATGTGGCGCGCATGGTGGAGGTTGCCGCCGAGGTCTGGCACACCCGAGGCGGGGCGGATGTGCGGCCCTTCACGCATGTTCTTGCGAACCGCCAGATCCTGCCCTTCGAGAAGACGGCGGGTTCTTTCGCCTATCTCGGGACCGAGGCCCTGGAGGCTGCGGGTGCGCGACTGGGCGCAGAGGTGGTGATCGGCGAGTTCGAGGATCCATGGCAGCGCGGCCACCATGACGGTCGCGTGCTTGCGGAAGCGCTCAGCGCGCTTTTGCCGTCGTAAGGGGCATTCCCGCAGCCGTCATCCAGGCGCGCGCCTTGGCGAAAGCGAGGAAATCCTCCGCCGCCATCGGTCGGGCAAGGGCATAACCTTGCAGGACATGACAGCCGAGACGGCGCAGCAATTCGGCATGCGCCATCGTCTCGACACCCTCGGCGACCGTTTCGATGTTGCGCACCTTGCCGATGTCGATGATCGATTGCACCAGGCTTTGCTGCGCGGTCGATTGCGTCAAGGGCTGCACCAGCCGCCGGTCGATCTTCAGCCGCTTGGGCGACAGTTCCAGCAGGCTGACGATGGAGGCGTGGCCGCTGCCGAAGTCGTCGATCTCGATCTCGATGCCGAGCGCCTTGATGTCTTCGATCGCCTGTTTCAATCCGTCGTCCGCCGTATCGAAGGAGATCGATTCCAGGAGTTCGAAGGTCAGCGCGCCGGGGCGAATGTTCATCGCCTTGAGCTTTTCGATGAGATTTTCGTCCCGCAGGCGCTGGCACGAGACATTGACCGAGACGCGGGCGATGCCCAATCCCTGCGCCTCCCAGCGCATGGCCTGCAAAAGCGCCTGGCTAAGGATCGCCTCGTCGATCTGGGCGACGACGTTGAGGCTTTCGGCGACCGGCAGGAAAACGTCGGGGGCGACGAAGCCGCGGGTCGGGTGGTTCCAGCGGGCGAGCGCCTCGACGCCGACGATCTCCAGCGTCTGCGCGTCGAATTGCGGTTGGAAGAAGGGGTGGAATTCTCCCTGCTCGAGGCCGCGCAGAATGTCGTCGCTGAGCCGCTTCACCTCCACGGTGCGCAGGCGCAGGTCGTCGTTGAACGCCTCGACGCGGTTGCGCCCGCGGCGCTTGGCCTCGTAAAGGGCGATATCGGCATTGACGAGCAACTGTTCGGTGGATTCCTCCAGGTCATTGCGCGTGGCAATGCCGATGCTTGCACCGATGCGGCAGTCATGACCCTCGATCGCCATCGGCTCGCTGATTGCCGCGATCAGACGGGCCGAAAGGGCAGCGAAGTCGGCCACGACCGGATCGCGGCGCGAGAGCAGGACGAATTCGTCGCCGCCGATGCGCGCGATGAAATCCTCGGCCGGCACATGGGCGCGCAGGACGCCGGCCGCCTGTTTCAGCACCTCGTCGCCGGCGGCGTGGCCGAGCGTGTCGTTGATATCCTTGAAGCGATCGAGGTCGATATGCAGCAGCGTCAGCGGGCGTCCGTCGCCGCTGCCGGCAAGCGCGATCTGCTGGTCGAGGAAGCGCCGGTTCGGCAGGCGGGTCAGCGCGTCATGCAAAGAATTATGCTCCAGCACGAGGCGCGCTTCCTCCAGTGCACGGTTCTGCGCTTCCGCCGTCAGCTTCGCCTGCAGCAGATCGGCCTGCAACTGGTTGTCTTGCGTCACGTCCCAGTTGGCGCCGACGATGCGTTTTGCGCCGGAAGTGGCGCGGTAGGTCATGCCGTGCGCGCGGATGTGGCGGATGCTGCCATCGCTGGCCAAAACGCGGAATTCGGTAATGTAGGGTTTGTCCGCTGCGATAGCGTCGGCGAAAACGCGTTCGGCCTCCTCGATGTCATCGGGATGCAGTGCCGCGCGCCAGTCCTTGTAGCTGCAAACGGGCTGCGCCGCCGATACGCCGTAGAGTTTTCGCATGCGCGCATCCCAGGAGAGCGCCTTGGTCTCGGTATCGTATTCCCACACGCCGACCTTGGAGGCGTCGAGCGCCAGTTGCAGGCGTTGCGAGACGGTTTCGAGCCTGTCCTCCCGGTCCTGCAGTGCCAGGATATGCCGGTGACGGTCCTTCATCAGGTAGCCGACCCAGAACATCGGCGCGACGATGATGATGGCGAGCAGCGCAAGGCCGCCGCGAAACAGGCCAAGATCGGCGGACGGCTGGTGCCAACCCTTCAACGGCGCGGCCGACATGGTCCAGATTTCGTGGCCAATATCGATGGTCATCACCACCGGTTCAACATCGACGGCCGCGGTCGTGTTGAAGAAGGTGCGCGCCTCGCCGCCATCATGAGCCCGGCTGGAAATGGCGAGCGCGACCCGCATGTCACTCTTGAAACCGCTGGCGGAAAACAGTTTCTCAAGGTCGATCACCGCCGATGCGATGCCGAAAAACGCTTTGTCCTTGCCGGCATGGATGGGGTAGCGCGCAATCACTCCGCGCCCGCCCTGCACGAGGTCGACCGGGCCGGTGACGATCAGCCGGCCCAGTTCCTTCACCTGCATCGCGGCGGCGCGCTGCCGTTCGTTCGTGCGATAGTCGAGGCCGAGGCTGCGCTCGTTGCCCTTCAGCGGATAGACCAGGGAGATCACGAAATCCGGCGCAATGGCGAGGCTGCGCAGCTGGTTGTCCTCGTCGAAGATGCGGCCGGCAAGATCGGCGAAGCGGGCGGGGGGCATGGTGGGTTCAGTGGAGAGCGTGGCGACGAGGCCCTGCACCAGCTTGACGTTGCCGAGGATATTGCCCTGTAGGCGCGAGCGGAGGAGACCGAGCTGTTCGGTGGTGAAGGAGCGCAGATACTCTTCCTCCAGCCGGCGCTTCTGGACATCCGCAAGGAAGACGGCGACCAGCACGGCGAACGCGACGACGATGGCGGGGACATAATATCCCAGCCCCCGGAAGGATGGTGGGGCATGCCGGTCGGTCATCGTGTTTCGTTGATCTCCGCGCTCCAGCCCTCGACGACGGTTCGCGCGAGGGTCGGTTGTCGAGGGACGATGGCAGATGCGGCTTAAATATTTACTGACGAAACATGCCCCTCTTCTGTGAGATTACGGGCTCCGCGGCGCGTGCGGGCTTTCCGTTCCGGCCAATTCTGGGGTAGTCCTCGGCACGACCGAAGTTGCAAATGAAGGCGGGCAGACGTGCCGGGTGAGAAGGACAGGCCAGAAAGCGCGTTCGGCGCGCTGATCAAGGCGATCATCGAGGAGAGCCCGCTGAAGGCGGCCGGCTTCATCGTCACTATCTATGGCGACGTGGTGGAGCCGCGTGGCGGCGTGGTCTGGACCGGCAACCTCATCGACACCTGCGCCGATGTCGGCATCAGCGAAACGCTGGTGCGCACCGCCGTCTCGCGGCTCGTCGCCGCCGGGCAGGTGTCGGGCGAGCGCGAGGGGCGCCGTAGCTTTTATCGGCTGGCAGCGCCGGCGCGTACCGAATTTGCCGCCGCCGCCCGCATGCTTTTCGGCCCGCCGGAAGTGGCCGACTGGCATTTCGTGCAGTTGACGGGCTCGGCGCCGGACGAGGCGATGCAGGCTCTGGAGCGCGCCGGCCATGCGCGGCTGGGGCCAAGGCTTGCCGTCGGCGCGCGGCCCATGCCCTCCTTGAAACAGCCGGCCGTGCTCTTCCGGGCGGAGGTTGTGAGCGGCGAAGGCGATCTAGGCGCCTTTGCGGCCGACCACTGGAACCTTGCACAGCACGCGGATGCCTATCGCGGCTTCATCCGACGGTTCGGGCGGCTTGCCGATCTGCTCGGTGGCGGCGTGCGGCTGGCGGCGGCCGAAAGCCTCGCCGCCCGGCTGGTGCTGGTGCACCAGTTCCGCCTCGTCGTGCTGCGCGATCCGCGCCTGCCGCAGGCGGCACTACCGGCCGACTGGCCGGGCGACGAGGCGCGGCGGCTTTTCAACGATCTCTACCTTCGCCTTTCGCCCGAAGCGGACCTGCATGTCGCCCGCCATTTCGTGACGGCGGATGGTGCGCTGCCGGAGGCGAGCGAGGCGACGCTGCGCCGTCTTTCGCTGTTGCGCGACGCTATCTGAGGCACTTTTCACACGGAAAAACGCAGTTTGTGCTATGATATCGGCTGCTGAAATGAAACATCACAGAATGTGGAGAAATTGTCATTGATTTGTGACGTGTTGGGTGGTAAATAACCAACCGATCGGTCGGCGAATGTTTCGGGAGAGGCAAGCCGGCCTTGGGTACAGGGAGGAAACCGCGTGTTCGAAGCCTTTATCTGCGATGCTGTCCGTACGCCCATCGGCCGTTATGGCGGTCTGTTGTCGTCGGTCCGCGCCGACGATCTGGCGGCTCTGCCGCTTTCGGGCCTGATGGCGCGCAATCCCGGCGTCGACTGGTCGAAGGTCGATGACCTCATCTATGGCTGCGCCAACCAGGCCGGCGAGGACAACCGCAATGTCGGCCGCATGGCCGTGCTGCTGTCCGGCCTTCCCGTTTCCATTCCCGCCACTACCGTCAACCGCCTCTGTGGCTCCGGCATGGACGCCGTCGGCATGGCCGCTCGCGCCATCCGTGCCGGCGACTGTGATTTCGTCATCGCCGGTGGCGTCGAAAGCATGAGCCGCGCGCCCTTCGTCATGCCGAAGGCCGACAGCGCCTTCTCCCGTTCGAATGCCGTCTATGACACGACGATCGGCTGGCGCTTCGTCAATCCGAAGATGAAGAAGGCCTTTGGCGTCGATTCCATGCCGGAGACCGCCGACAACGTCGCCACGGACTTTGCCGTCAGCCGCGAAGATCAGGACGCTTTTGCCGCCCGCAGCCAGGCCCGCTGGGCCGCCGCGCATGAGGCCGGTATTTTTGCCGATGAGATCGTGCCTGTCCATGTGCCGCAGAAGAAGGGCGATCCGCTGATCGTCGACCGCGACGAACATCCGCGTCCCGGCACGACGGCCGAGCAGCTCGGCAAGCTCAAGGGTGTCAACGGCCCCGACCTTTCCGTCACCGCCGGCAACGCCTCGGGCGTCAATGACGGCGCGGCTGCGCTGCTCATCGCCAGCGAAGCAACCGCGAGGGCGCAGGGCCTGACGCCGAAAGCGCGTGTCGTCGCCATGGCGGCGGCTGGTCTTGCGCCGCGCATCATGGGCTTCGGTCCCGCGCCGGCGGTGCGCCGTGTGCTGGAACGCGCGGGCCTGTCGCTTAACCAGATGGATGTCATCGAACTCAACGAGGCCTTCGCCTCGCAGGCGCTTGCCGTGCTGCGCGATCTCGGCCTGCCGGACGATGCGGCGCATGTGAACCCGAATGGCGGGGCGATTGCCATTGGCCACCCGCTCGGCATGAGCGGTGCGCGCCTCGTTACCACCGCGACATACCAGCTCCACCGCCAGGGCGGACGTTATGCACTGTGCACCATGTGCATCGGCGTCGGCCAGGGCATTGCCATCATTCTCGAGCGCGTCTGACGCGCAAGCCAGGAGGAAAGACCATGTATGCCCAGATGGTGAAGACCGATGCCGCCCGCGTCCGGTCCCTCGACGAGATGGAACCCCATGAGCGCGCCTTTCAGGAGCGCGTCGATGCCGGCCAGAAGATCGAGCCGAAGGAATGGATGCCGGAAGGCTACCGCAAGACGCTGGTGCGCCAGATCAGCCAGCACGCCCACTCGGAAATCGTCGGCCAGCTGCCGGAAGGCAACTGGATTTCCCGCGCGCCGACCCTTGAGAGGAAGGCGATCCTGCTTGCCAAGGTGCAGGACGAGGCGGGCCACGGCCTCTACCTCTACTGTGCCGCCGAGACGCTCGGCATCAGCCGCGACCAGATGTACGAGCAGCTGCATTCCGGCAAGGCCAAATATTCCTCGATCTTCAACTATCCGACGCTGACCTGGGCAGATATCGGCGCGATCGGCTGGCTGGTCGATGGTGCGGCGATCATGAACCAGGTGCCGTTGCAGCGCTGTTCCTACGGCCCCTATGCGCGGGCCATGGTGCGCATCTGCAAGGAAGAGAGTTTTCACCAGCGCCAGGGTTACGATGCCCTGATGCGCATGGTGAAGGGCACGCCGGCGCAGAAAGCCATGGTGCAGGATGCGTTGAACCGCTGGTGGTGGCCGTCGCTCATGATGTTCGGCCCCTCGGACGATGCCTCCGTGCACTCGGCCCAATCGATGGCCTGGAAGATCAAGCAGAATTCCAACGACGAGCTGCGCCAGAAATTCGTCGACCAGACGGTGCCGCAGGCCAAATATCTCGGCCTCACCGTGCCGGACCCGGACCTCAAGTGGAACGAGGAGAAGGGCGGCCACGATTTCGGCGAGCCGGACTGGGAAGAATTCTTCAACGTGATCGCCGGCAATGGCCCCTGCAATGCGGAACGTCTCGACGCCCGCAAGAAGGCCTGGAATGACGGCGCCTGGTTCCGCGACGGCCTGACGGCGCATGCCGAAAAGGCCGCCGACCGCCGCGCCGCCGCAAAAATCGCCGCCGAGTAAGGGAGAGAGCACGATGTCCAGCGAATGGCCGCTTTGGGAAGTTTTCATCCGGGGCCAGCACGGCCTCAACCATCGCCACGTCGGCAGCCTGCACGCGCCAGATGCCGAAATGGCGATCAACAATGCCCGCGACGTCTATACGCGCCGGAACGAGGGCGTCAGCATCTGGGTGGTGCGGTCTTCCGAGATCACCGCCAGTGCCCCCTCGGAAAAGGGCCCGCTGTTCGACCCGTCGAATTCCAAGGTCTACCGTCACCCGACCTTCTTCGACATTCCGGATGAAGTGGGGCACATGTGATGGCGACCGCAGCACTTGAACCGGCGGTCGATCAGGCCGCGTTTCTCGAATTCCTTTTGCGCATCGGCGATAATGCGCTGATCCTCGGTCACCGCGTCTCCGAATGGTGCGGCCATTCTCCGGCTCTGGAGGAGGATATCGCGCTCGCCAATACCGCGCTCGACCTGATAGGCCAGACGCAGCTCTGGCTCGGCCTTGCCGGCGAGGTGGAGGGCAAGGGCCGCTCGGCGGACGATCTTGCCTATCTGCGCGACGGCTACGACTTCCGCAATATCCTGCTGGTCGAGCGCCCAAACGGCGATTTCGGCAAGACGCTGATGCGGCAGTTTCTGTTCGATGCCTGGCACTACCTGCTCTTGAAGGCGCTGAAAGGCTCGACGGAGACGCGTATCGCGGAGATCGCGGAAAAGGCCTTCAAGGAGGTCTCCTACCATCTCGACCGCAGCCGCGACCTCGTCATCCGCCTCGGCGACGGCACGGCGGAAAGCCATCGCCGCATGCAGGAGGCGCTGGACGATCTCTGGCCCTATACCGGCGAGATGTTCGCCGCCGACGCGGTGGACGCGGCACTCGTGGAAGCCGGGATCATTCCGGAACCGCAGAGCCTCAAGGCCGGCTGGGACGAGATTGTAGCCGAGGCGCTGGCCGAAGGCACGCTGAAGAAACCCGCCGACGGCTACATGCACAAGGGCGGCCGGCGCGGCGTGCACACCGAGCATCTCGGCTTCATCCTGTCCGAAATGCAGTTCCTCCAGCGCGCCTATCCGGGCGCTACCTGGTAGGAGGCGGTCATGGACCCGGCGCTCCGTCCCTCGCTCGATGAGGTCTGGCACTGGCTGGCTGAAGTGCCGGATCCGGAAATTCCGGTGATCTCGCTCACCGACCTCGGCATCATCCGGAATGTCGCGTGGCGCGACGATACGCTGGTGGTGACGGTGACGCCGACCTATTCCGGCTGTCCTGCCACCACGATCATCAATCTCGATATCGAGACGGCGCTCGCGGAAAAGGGGCTTTCCAAGGTGAAGCTGGAACGCCAGCTCTCGCCCGCCTGGACGACGGACTGGATCAGCGCCGAGGGCCGCGAAAAACTGCGCGACTACGGCATCGCCCCGCCGATCGACGGCACGGCAGCCGATGGCGTGCTGATGAAACGCGTCGACCGGCTTTCGGGCCGCTCGAACCTGACGATCGCCTGTCCGCGCTGCGGATCGACGAACACCGAGAAGATCAGCCAGTTCGGCTCGACGCCCTGCAAGGCGAGTTACCGCTGTACCGACTGCCTGGAACCGTTCGACTACTTCAAGTGCATCTGACCACCAGAGCTTTTTGTTTTTACGCAATTCCGAACGCAAAACGCTCAAGCACTTTTGCTGGAATTGCTCTATGGAAAGGGCCTACGCATGGCACGTTTTCATTCCCTGACCGTTACCGACGTTCACCGCGAGACGCGCGATGCGGTCGTGGTCACGCTTCGGCCGTCCGACGAGGACCGGGCCGTCTTCGATTTCACGCAAGGCCAGTACCTGACCTTCCGCCGCAAGTTCGAGGATGAGGAACTGCGCCGCTCCTATTCGATCTGCGCCGGCAAGGATGAGGGTGTCTTGAAGGTTGGCATCAAGCGCGTCGATGGCGGCTGTTTTTCCACCTGGGTCAACGAGAACCTGAAGGCCGGCGACACGCTGGAAGCCATGCCGCCGATGGGTGCCTTCTTCACGGCGCTGGAGCCTGAAACGGCCAAACACTATCTCGGCTTTGCCGGCGGCAGCGGCATCACGCCTGTTCTTTCGATCATCAAGACGGTACTTTCCCGCGAGCCGCGCGCCCGCTTCACGCTGGTCTATGCCAACCGGCAGATCAGCTCGATCATGTTCCGCGAGGAGCTGGAGGACCTGAAGAACGTCTATCTCGGCCGCCTCTCCGTGCTGCATGTGCTGGAGAGCGAGGCGCAGGATATCGATCTTTTCACCGGCCGTATCGATGGCGCGAAATGCGCGGCGCTGTTCAAGAACTGGATCGACCCGAAGTCGGTGACGACGGCTTTCATCTGCGGCCCGGAGCCGATGATGCTGGCGATTGCTGCCGCGCTTCGCGAGCATGGATTGCGCGACGATCAGATCAAGTTCGAACTCTTTGCCTCCTCGCAGCCTGGCCGAGCGCGGCGCAAGGTGGAGCAGGTCAACGGTGCCGATCACGCTGCCGCCTGCGAGGCGACCGTCACGCTCGATGGCGCGACCCGCACCTTCAAATTCCCCAAGCACGGCCAGAGCCTGCTCGATGCTGCGCTCGAAAATGCCATGGACGCGCCCTATGCCTGCAAGGCCGGTGTCTGTTCCACCTGCCGCGCCAAGGTTCTGGAAGGTGAGGTCGAGATGGAGACCAACCACGCGCTGGAAGATTACGAGGTGCGCCAGGGTTATGTGCTGACCTGCCAGTGCTATCCGCTCACCGACCGCATCGTCGTCAGCTACGACCAGTAAGGGGAACTTGCCATGTCCGATACGATGCCGATCGAGGATTATCTGGCGCAAGGCGGCGTGCTGTCGTCGCCGGCCAATGTGCCGCCGCGCTATCGGGGCGAACTGCTGCGCCTGATGGCGAGTTTCGTCGACAGCGAGCTTGCCGGTTCCGCCGGCTTTGCCGATACGATCAACGATGCGCCGGGCATTCAGGAGCGCATTTCCGCCGCCCGCATCGTGCTGGAGAAGGCCGATCATGCCGGCAAGGTGCTGCGGGTGATGGAAACCTTTGGCGCGGATGGCGGGCGTTATGCCGTGCATCATCCCTGGGCCGAGCGGCTTTCCCGCGAGGCGGATATCGGCGCGGCGCGGCAGGGCGGCGACATGCGCCTGTCCGTCTTCCATTATCCGCTGCAAGGCTGGGTCGATGCCGTGGTCATGAACGTGCTGATGGGCCGGGCGAGCGTCGTGCAGTTGAAAGAACTGTCGCGGGTCTCCTACCAGCCGCTCGCCGAGGTTTTTCGCGCCATCCTGCCGCGCGAGACGCGTCATGCGGAACTCGGCCTCGCCGGCCTTATCCAGATCGTCGATGATGCGGAAGGCCGCGCAAAGGCCAAAGCCTCCGTTGCCTATTGGTATCCGCGGGTCGCCGCGAGTTTTGGCCATTCCGGCTCGGCCCGCTTCGAGACGCAGTCGCGCTTCGGCCTGCGGCACACACCCAACGAGACCCTGCTTGCCGAATGGCGGGCGGAGGTCGATGCGCAGCTTTCCGCGCTCGGATTGAACTGAGAGGATACTGAGATGAACGTCATGGCAAACCGGCCGCGCCGGCTCGAAAGCTATGTCGGCGGCCAGTGGGCCGCCGGTGCCCGGGAAGGCGTGCCGCTGCTCGACGCTTCCACGGGTGCCCCGGTCGCCTTCATCGATTCCACCGGCGTGGATTTCAAGGCGTCGCTCGCCTATGGCCGCGAGAAGGGTGGCCCGGCGCTGCGGCGCCTCTCCTTCCACGAACGCGCCGCCATGCTGAAGGCGCTCGGTCAGGCCCTGATGGAGCGCAAGGAAGAGTTCTATGCGCTATCGACCGCCACGGGTGCGACCCGCGCCGACAGCTGGGTCGATATCGAAGGCGGTATTGGCACGCTGCTGTCCTATGCTTCCAAAGGTCGGCGCGAGTTGCCGAACACCCGCGTTCTGCTCGATGGCGATGTGGAGCTGCTCTCCAAGGATGGCACCTTCTCTGCGCAGCATATCCTGAGCCCGTTGCAGGGTGTTGCCGTCCACATCAACGCCTTCAACTTCCCCTGCTGGGGCATGCTGGAGAAGCTGGCACCGACGCTGCTCGCCGGCGTTCCGGCCATAGTCAAGCCGGCAAGCCAGACAGCCTATCTCACCGAACTCATGGTCCGCCGCATCGTCGAGACCGGTATTTTGCCCGACGGCGCATTGCAGCTCGTCTGCGGCTCGGTCGGCGACCTGCTCGACCATGTCGAAGGCCAGGATGCCGTGACCTTCACCGGTTCGGCCTCGACAGGCCAGCGCCTCAAGACGCACAAGGCCATCGTCGAAAACTCCGTGCGCTTCACCATGGAGGCCGACAGCCTCAATGCCGCCGTGCTTGGCCTCGATGCCGCACCCGGCACGGAGGAATTCGACCTCTTCGTCAAGGAAGTCACCCGCGAGATGACGGTGAAGGCCGGCCAGAAGTGCACCGCGATCCGCCGCGTCATCGCGCCGCGCGCCTTTAGCGAAGCGCTGATCGAGAGCCTGCGCGCCCGTCTCGGCAAGACGGCGATCGGCAATCCGGCGGACGAAGCCGTCCGCATGGGACCGCTCGCCAGCCTCGACCAGCGAGAGGAAGTGCGCGCCCGCATCCGCGATCTCTCTGCCGACGCGGAAATCGTCGCCGGCGATCCGGACATAGCAAATATCCTGTCTGGCGATGCTGCGGCAGGCGCCTTCCTCAATCCGGTGCTGCTCTATTGCGACAAGCCGGGCTCGGCCCGCGCGGTGCACGACGTCGAGGCTTTCGGTCCGGTCAGCACCGTCATGCCCTATGAGACCGCGGAAGAAGCGGTGGACCTCGCCCGCCGCGGCAAGGGTAGCCTCGTCGCCTCCGTCTTCACCAATGATCCAGGCTTTGCCGAAGAGGTCGTGCTCGGGCTTGCGCCGTTCCACGGCCGCGTGATGATCGGCAACCGCGTCAGTGCCAAGTCGTCTACCGGCCACGGTTCGCCGTTGCCGGGCCTCGTGCACGGCGGCCCCGGCCGCGCGGGTGGTGGTGAGGAACTGGGCGGCATGCGCGGCGTCAAGCATTACATGCAGCGCACCGCCATCCAGGGTGCGCCGACGCTGCTTTCCGCCGTTACCGGCCGTTGGTTGCAGGGCGCGGAAGCACGGGCGGGCGGCGAGCATCCGTTCCGTAAGTCGCTGGCGGAACTCAAGATCGGTGACCAGCTGATCACGGCGACGCGCACGGTGACGCTCGACGATATCGAGCACTTCGCCAACTTCACCGGCGACACCTTCTACGCCCACATGGACGAGGAAGCCGCCAAGGCGAACCCGTTCTTCGACGGGCGCGTGGCGCATGGCTATCTCATCGTGTCGTTTGCCGCCGGCCTCTTCGTCGATCCGGCGCCGGGCCCGGTCCTCGCCAATTACGGCGTCGACAATCTGCGCTTCCTGACACCGGTCAATCCGGGTGATACGTTGCAGGTGCAGCTCACCTGCAAGGAGATCAACCCGCGGGCCAATGCCGAACATGGCGAGGTCCGCTGGGATTGCAACGTAACGAACCAGTCTGGAGCGACCGTCGCGCAGTATGATGTTCTGACGATGGTGGCCAAAACGAGAGAGTGACCGCATGACGCCGATGGAGCAGGACCCGCGCCGCCTGGAAATGACCGTTTTGATGACGCCCGACATGGCGAATTTTTCCGGAAAGGTTCATGGCGGCGCGCTGCTCAACCTGCTCGATCGCGTCGCCTTCTCCTGCGCCTCGCGCTACTCGCAGCAATATGCGGTGACGCTCTCGGTCGACCAGGTGATGTTCAAGGAGCCGATCAACGTCGGTGAACTCGTCACCTTCCGCGCCTCGATCAACCATACGGGGCGAACCTCCATGGAGGTCGGCATCCGGGTCGAGGCGGAGAACATCCGCAGCGGCCACCGCCGGCACACCAACTCCTGCTATTTCACCATGGTCGCCGTCGATGAGGCCGGAAGGCCGGTGCGCGTGCCGGAGCTGGAGCCGAAGAGCACGGTTGATGTGCGCCGCTACAAGGCAGCCGAGCTTCGCCGTACGCTCCGGCGTGAATTCGCCGAACGGCTGGAGTCGGTTGCCACGACAGGCAAGGATGTGGAGCGGGACGGGGATTAAGCGTGGGCGGCACTGCTCTTGGGGCGCTACGCTGCCTCCCCGCCACGTCATCCTCGGGCTTGACCCGAGGATCCACTCGGCACCCGTGGCATGGTTCCTCGGGTCAAGCCCGAGGATGACGAAAGAGAGGTAGTAGGTTTTTGGAGATGGTGTGCGTAAGTCTTAGCTTACAGCCTTGACACCCTCAAGGATCAGCGTCGTCGCAATATCCGCATATTCGTCCCGCGTGATCGGCCCGTTCGGGCGGAACCACATGTACACCCAGTTCATCATGCCGAAGAGCGACATGGTGACGGGCATAAGGAGTGGGCGGTCCTTGTTCAGGTCCGGGTTGATGTCGCGAATGACGCCGGAGAAGCGTTTGACGATCTGTCGCTCGATCGCCTGCAATTCGGCAAGCTGCGGCTCGGAGAGCGCGCTGGTGCCGTTGAGCTGCACCTTGTGCTCGTTGTCGCGGCCCTCGTAGTTCGCCAGCACCGCCTTCACCAGCAGGCGCAGCCGCTCCTGCGGGGTGACGTCGGTGCGGTCGGCCGCCTCGATCGCTTCTTCCAGCTCCGACAGGTGCGTGCGCACGATGTCGAAGATCAGGGCGTCCTTGCTGGGGTAATAATGATAGAGCAGGGCCTTGGAAACATTGCTGTGCGAGGCGATCAGCGACATGGAGGCCTTCTCCATGCCCATCTCGGCGAAGACCGCCGCGGCACTCGATAGAATGCCTCGCTGTTTTTCCTCGAAATCCACTGCGCGCGTGCGTGCCATGTCGTCCTGCTCTGCTCATTCGGGCTGCGGCTGCGCGGAAGGGCGGCCGCCCTCCCTATACACAGTCAAGCCGGTGCCGGGCTAGAGTATCTCCGTTCGTCCTGTAGCAACGGAGAGACTCTGGCTCTTTGTTTCTTCACAATTCCGGACGCAAAACCGCTCCGCGCTTTTGCGGGAATGTTTTGTCCGGCGTTTCATTCTTTCGGGCGGTTGTCGACCACCCGCTTTGCCTTGCCTTCCGAGCGGGCGACGCCGCCCGGCTCATGCACGGTAATCTTGGTGGAGACCCCCACGATGCTCTTGATGTGGTGGGCAAGCTCCTTCGCCGACCCCGCACGCGCGCCCTCGTCGGTCGCCTCCAGCGTACATTCGACATGCACCGTCATGTTGTCCATACGGCCGGCGCGCGTCAGTTCGATCTGGAAATGCGGCGCAAGCCCGCGACATTTCAGGATCTGCTCCTCGATCTGCGTCGGGAAGACGTTGACGCCGCGCAGGATCATCATGTCGTCGGAGCGGCCGGTGATCTTTTCCATGCGGCGCATGGAGCGGGCGGTGCCGGGCAAGAGACGCGTCAGGTCGCGCGTGCGGTAGCGGATGATCGGCAGGCCTTCCTTGGTGAGCGTGGTGAAGACCAGTTCACCGATCTCGCCATCCGGCAGCACCGCGCCTGTCTCGGGATCGATGATCTCAGGGTAGAAATGATCTTCCCAGATGTGCAGGCCGTCCTTCGTCTCGACGCATTCGTTGGCGACGCCCGGACCCATGACTTCCGACAGGCCGTAGATATCGACGGCGTGCATGTCGAAGGCCTGCTCGATTTCCTCGCGCATGGCGTTCGTCCAGGGTTCGGCGCCAAAAATGCCGACTGCCAGCGAACTTTCGCGCGGGTCGATGCCATGGCGGCGGAACTCGTCGAGGATGGAGAGCATGTAGGACGGCGTCACCATGATGATGCGCGGCTTGAAATCCTGCATCAGGGTGACTTGGCGCTCGGTCATGCCGCCGGAGATCGGCACGACGGTGCAGCCGAGCTTTTCGGCGCCGTAATGCGCGCCAAGCCCGCCGGTGAACAGCCCGTAGCCATAGGCGACATGCACGATATCGCCGGCCCGGCCGCCCGAGGCGCGGATCGAGCGGGCGACGACGGTCGCCCAGGTGTCGATGTCCTTGGCCGTGTAGCCGACGACGGTCGGCTTGCCAGTCGTGCCCGAGGAGGCGTGGATGCGGGCAAGCTTTTCGCGCGGTACGGCGAACATGCCGAAGGGATAGGTGTCGCGTAGGTCCTTCTTAGTGGTGAAGGGGAATTTCGCGAGGTCCGACAGGGTCTTCAGGTCGGAGGGGTGCACGCCAGCCTCGTCGAAGCGCTGGCGGTAGAAGGGAGAATTCTCGTAGGCGTGGGTCAGCGACCACTTCATGCGCTCCAGCTGCAGCGCGGAAATCTCGTCGCGCGACGCTGTCTCGATGGCTTCGAGTTCGCCGGGGTGGGGGGACAGGTCTTCCATGAAATTCTCCTCCAAGAATGTGGGGATGGTCTGCCTCACTCCGGCAGGTGCGTACCCTTGACTGTTCGCGAGTGGCCACGGAACTCCGCGACGTGCTCGCCCTCCTGATTGCTGATGCGGATATCGTAGATGCCGCCCCGCCCGCGGCGCGACACTTCTCGCGCCGTCGCCGTCAGTTTCTCGCCCCTGAAAGCCGGTGCGATGAAGGTCACCGAACAGTGCTGGGCGACGGTGCGCTGGTTGTAGGTGTTGCAGGCAAACGCAAAGGCCGAATCCGCCAGCGTGAACATGTAGCCGCCGTGACAGGTGCCGTGGCCGTTCGTCATGCTGTCCGCGATCGTCATGGTGATCGTCGCTTCACCGGGGGCGACGGAGATCAGTTCCATGCCGAGATGGCGGGTGGCATTGTCGTCGTCCCACATGGCCTTGGCGCAGGCTTCGGCGAGCGCCTGGGGGGAAAGGCTGGCGGCACTCATTTGCCTTTGAACTCCGGCTTGCGCTTTTCGAGGAACGCGGAGACGCCCTCGGCATAGTCGGCGCTGCGACCGGCCTCGCGTTGCAGGTCGCGTTCGAGGTCGAGTTGCTGGTCCAGCGAATTGGTGGCGGCGGCCTGGATGGCGCGCTTCGTCATGCCAAGCCCGCGGGTCGGGCCGGCGGCGAGGCGGGTGGCGAGTGCCGTCGCCTCGTCCATCAGCGCGTCGTCGTCGACGGCGCGCCAGATCAGGCCCCAGTCGGCGGCGGTTTCCGCGCCGAGCGGTTCGGCGGTGAGCGTAAGCGCCTTGGCGCGCGCCTCGCCGATCAGCCGCGGCAGGCTCCAGGTGCCGCCGGAATCCGGCACGAGACCGATCTTGGCAAAAGCCTGGATGAAGCGGGCGGAGCGGGCGGCGAGCGTGATGTCGCAGGCAAAGGCGATATTGGCGCCGGCGCCGGCGGCAACACCGTTGACGGCGCAGATCACCGGCTTTTCGAGGCTGCGGATCAGGCGGAGCAGCGGGTTGTAGTAGGTCTCGATCGTGTGGCCGAGGTCCGGCACGCCCTTCTTGGGGTCGCGGTCGCCGAGATCCTGGCCCGCGCAAAAACCGCGGCCGGCGCCGGTGAGCAGCACGGCGCGGACGGTTTCATCCGCATGCGCCCGCTCGAAACCGGCGCGCAGTGCCAGGTGCATCTCTTCATTGAAGGCGTTGAGTTTGTCCGGGCGATTCAGCGTGAGGCTCAGAACGCCATCGGCAAGCGCCGACAGAATGGTGTCGGATGTGGACATTTTTCCTCCCTGTCGCCCTTCCCAGCGACGACCGTAAAAAAACTCTTGCATAAACCGAACGGCCGGTCAATTATAAATTCACTGACTGGGAGGAGCCAGAGATGACCGAACTTTTCGAGCGCCATCGCCCGACGCTGGACGCAGCTTTGCAAGCGGCCGCCAAGCGTGACTTCTGGTCCGCCTATCCTGAAGTGCCGAGCGGCAAGATCTATGGCGAGACCGCCAAGGACGACGGGCTCGCTGCCTATAAGGCGCGGCTCGGCAAGGCCTTCGCTCTCGCCGATCATCCGGCGGAGGGTTCCGTGGGTGCGGAAGTGTCGCCTTACGGATCATCTCTCGGCATCACCTATCCAGCGGCCTCCGTCGACATGCTGATCACGGCTTCCCGTGCCGCCGCTCCGCAATGGGCCGCGGCGTCGCTGGAGGTGCGCACCGGCATCTGTCTCGAAATCCTCGCCCGCCTCAATGCCCGTAGTTTCGAAATGGCCAATGCGGTCATGCACACGACGGGCCAGTCTTTCGCCATGGCCTTCCAGGCTGGCGGCCCGCATGCGCAGGATCGCGGCCTCGAAGCCGTCACCTACGCCTATGCCGAGATGATCCGCACGCCGGCGAAGGCGATCTGGACGAAGCCGCAGGGCAGGGGCGAGCCGATCGTCATGGAAAAACACTGGCGCGCCGTGCCGCGCGGCGTCTCGTTGGCTATAGGCTGCAACACCTTCCCGACCTGGAACAGCTATCCGGGCCTCTTTGCCAGCCTTGCCACCGGTAACACCGTTATCGTCAAGCCGCATCCAGCCGCCATCCTGCCGCTCGCCATCACCGTCGAGATTGCCAGGCAGGTGCTGGTGGAAGAGGGCTTTGCCGCCGATATCGTGCTGCTTGCCGCCGATGCGCCCGGTTCCGAAATCACCAAGGATCTTGTGCAGCACCCGGCGGTCGCCATCATCGACTATACCGGTTCCAACACGTTCGGAAGTTGGGTGCGCGAAAACGCCGGCGACGCCGACGTCTATACGGAAGAGGCGGGCGTCAACTCCATCGTCATCGGCGCCACCGACGATTTTGCCGGCATGTGCAGCAACATCGCCTTCTCGCTGTCGCTCTATTCCGGCCAGATGTGCACCGCCCCGCAAGATATCTTTGTTCCGCGCGACGGCATCGAGACAAACGAGGGCCACAAGAGTTTTGACGCGGTCGCTGCGGGCATCACTGCCGCCGTCGACGGCCTGCTCGCCGACCCGGCCCGTGCGGCCGGTGTCTGCGGCGCTATTGCCAATCCGGCGACACTCGCGCGCATCGCGACGGTCCGTTCGCGCGGCCGCATCGTGCGCGACTCCGCACCGGTCGAAGGCCTCGACGACGCGCGCACGGCAACGCCGTTGATCCTCGCCGTCGACGCTGCGGATAGCGAAGCCTATGCGGAAGAACGTTTCGGCCCCATCGCCTTCATCGTCGCGGTCGATGACGCCACCGATGGCGTCGACCGCGCCGCCGAGCTCGCCGAGCGCAAGGGCGCGATCACCGCTGCCCTCTACGCCACCGACGAGGCGCAGATCCTTGCCGCCGCCGACCGGTTCGCCACGGCCGGTGTCAATCTTTCGGTCAACCTGACCGGCGGCATCTACGTCAACCAGAGTGCCGCCTTCAGCGATTTCCACGTCACCGGTGCCAACCCGGCAGGCAATGCCAGCCTGACGGATGCGGCTTTCGTCGCGAACCGGTTCCGCGTGGTGATGTGGCGCCGCCCCGTGGCGGCGTAAGAGGAGTTTTCGCTTTAAACCTTTGTCTTTGTTGGGAGGAGAAACCGACATGAAATTTGCGCTCACCACCACCGCACTTGCCCTGATCCTGGGCCTTGCTGCGCCCGCCTTCGCCGATATCAAGATTGGCGCGACCATTTCCGAAACCGGCCCCGCCTCCTTCCTTGGCGACCCGGAAGCCAAGACGCTGAAGCTGTTGGTCGAAGAGATCAATGCGGCCGGCGGCGTCAATGGCGAGAAGCTGGAACTCGTCATCTACGACGACGGCGGCGACCCGAACAAGGCGCGCACCTTCGCGACCCGCCTTGTGGAAGACGACGAAGTCGTCGCCGTGATCGGCGGCACGACGACCGGCACCTCCATGGCGATCATCCCGGTTTTCGAGGATGCGGAAGTCCCCTTCATCTCGCTGGCCGGCGCCATCGAGATCATTGATCCGGTCAAACCCTACACCTTCAAGACGCCGCACACCGACCGCATGGCCTGTGCGAAGATCTTTGAAGACATGAAGAAGAACGCCATCACCAAGATCGGCATGATCTCCGGTTCCGACGGCTTCGGCGCGTCCATGCACAAGCAGTGCCTTTCGATCGTCGGCGACTACGGCATCGAGGTGCTGGCCGACGAGACCTATGGCCCGACCGATGCCGACATGACGCCGCAGCTTACCAACATCAAGGGCAAGGACGGCATCCAGGCCGTGCTGAACCCCGGCTTCGGCCAGGGCCCGGCAATCGTAACCCGCAACTACGCCCAACTCGCCGTCGGCCTGCCGCTCTACCAGTCGCATGGTGTTGCCTCGGATGGTTTCATCGAGCTTGCCGGCGCGGAAGCCGCGGAAGGCGTTCGCCTGCCGGGTACGGCTCTGCTCGTGGCAAAGCTGCTGCCGGAAAGCGACCCGCAGCGCGCTGTCGTCACGGCTTACAAGGACGCCTACGAGAAGGCGACCGGCAAGCCGGTCTCGACCTTCGGCGGTTATGCCCATGATGCGCTTCGCATCCTCGTCGATGCCATCACGCGGGCGGGGAGCGCCGAGCCGTCGGCGATCCGCGATGCGATCGAAGGCACAAAGGGTCTCGTTGGCACAACAGGCACCGTCACCATGACGGCCGAGGATCACCTCGGCCTCGACCTCTCGGCCTTCCGCATGCTGCAGATCGAAAAAGGCGGCTGGAAGATCGTCGAGTAATTGAACCCGCCGGCCCACGCCCTTACGGCACGGGTCGGCGGATACCGTCGTGCGCGAAGCGGAGGCCTCCATGCCCGAACTGCTGCAATTCCTTCTGTCCGGGATCACGGTCGGCGCCGTCTATGCGCTGGTGGCCCTCGGCTTCACGATCATCTACAACGCCTCCGACGTCGTGAACTTCGCGCAGGGCGAGTTCGTCATGCTCGGCGGCATGATTACCTTCTTCGCGCATGCCGCCGGCCTGCCGCTGCCGTTGGCAGCCCTCATCGCCATCATCGTCACGGCGGCGATCGGTGTGGCACTCAACAAGCTCGCGATCGAGCCCGCGCGCGGCGCCCCGGTCGTCTCGCTGATCATCATCACCATCGGCGCCTCCATCTTCATCCGTGGTGCGACGCAGCTCGTGTTCGACAAGCAGATCCATCGCTTTCCGGCCTTTTCCGGCGACCAGCCGATCCTTATCGGCGGCGCGACCATCCTGCCGCAGAGCCTGTGGGTGATTGCCGGTGCGCTCGCCGTTTTCGTCTGTCTCTGGCTGTTCTTCACCCGCACGCTGATCGGCCGCGCGGTGCTGGCGACGGCGAACAACCGCGTTGCCGCGCAACTCGTCGGCATCAACACCAACTATGTGATGACGCTCTCCTTCGCCATGTCCGCCGCCATCGGCGCGCTCGCCGGCGTGCTGGTGACGCCGATCACGCTGACGAGTTACGATGTCGGCCTTGCATTGGCGCTGAAGGGCTTTGCCGCTGCCATGCTCGGTGGCATGGGCAACCCGAAGGGCGCGCTGGTCGGCGGCCTGCTGCTCGGTGTGCTGGAGGCGACGACGGCCGGCTATGTCAGCTCGCAATACAAGGATGCGGCCGCCTTCATCGTCATTCTCGCTGTGCTCTTCGCCATGCCGCAGGGCCTGTTCGGCCGCAAGTCGACGGATCGGGTGTGATCATGCGGCTCTCCAGCAAGGTAACCACGCTCCTCATCCTCGCCGCGGTCATCGCGATTGCGCCGGTCTTCTTCCCGTCCTCCTACTATTTCCGTGTCGGTTCGCTGATCTTCGTCAACGGCCTCGCGGTGACGGGTCTTGTCATCCTCATCGGCTATGCCGGTCAGATCAGCCTGGGACATGCGGGTTTCGCCGGCATCGGCGCCTACGCCTGTGCGCTAGCGCCTGTTCATCTCGGCCTGCATCCGGCACTCGCCGCGCTGCTCGGCGCGCTTTTGTCCGCGGCCATCGCCTACCTCGTCGGCCGGCCGATCCTGCGGCTCAAGGGCTATTATCTCGCCGTCGCCAGCCTCGGCTTTGGCATCCTCGTCTCCATGGTGCTCTCCAACGAGGCGCAGCTGACCGGCGGGCCGGATGGCATGGCGGTGCCGGAACTCGGGCTTCGTGCGGTGCTGAAGGCAATTGGCATCGACCTGTCGAACACCGAGTTCTGGTATGCCTTCTCCGGCCTCGTCCTGGTGCTCGGCGCGTGGCTGGCCCTCAACCTTTACCACAGCCCGACTGGCCGGGCGCTCAGGGCGCTGCACGGTTCGGAAGTCGCGGCCCGCACGGTCGGCGTCGATGTCGCGCACTACAAGCTCGTCGCCTTCGTCATTTCGGCGGTCTATGCCTCTGTGTCCGGCTCTTTGCTGGCGTTGCAGAACAAGTTCATCACGCCAGATGTCGCAGGCTTCATGCATTCGATCGAGATGGTCACCATGACGGTTCTCGGCGGCGCGGGATCGGTGCTTGGCGCAATCCTCGGTGCGGCGATCCTCACCACGCTGCCGCAGGTGCTGACGATCTTCCAGGAATACGAACAGCTCATGCTCGGCCTCGTCATGATGCTCGTCATGATCTTCATGCGCGAGGGCCTGCTGCCCTCCATCGCGCGCCGCATCCGGGGGAGGGCAGAATGAGCCTGCTTCAGATCGAAGGTTTGGGCATCGATTTCGGCGGCCTGCGCGCCGTCAACGATGTCGGCTTCTCCTTGAAACCCGGCGAGATTGTCTCCGTCATCGGCCCGAATGGCGCCGGCAAGACGACGCTGTTCAACATGATCTCCGGTGTCTATGCCCCGGCGCGCGGCCGCGTCGTTCTGGATGGCGAGGACGTCACCCGCATGCCGCCGCATCTTCTGGCGCGCCGCGGCCTGTCGCGCACCTTCCAGAACCTCCAGATTTTCCAATCGATGAGCGTTCTGGAAAACGCCGTCGCCGGCCATCACCTGCATGAGCGCGGCTCGGTGTTTGCCGATCTCTTCTCGCTGCCCGCCGCACGCCGCCGCAGCAAGGCATCCGAGGACAGCGCCCGCACCTTGCTCGACCGCGTCGGCCTCGGCCGCGCTGCCGAGCAGGAGGCAAGCTCGCTCTCCTACGGCGCGCTGAAGCGGCTGGAAATCGCCCGCGCGCTGGCGCTGAAGCCTCGCGCGCTGCTGCTCGACGAACCGGCGGCCGGCTGCAACGCGGTCGAGACGGAAGAGATCGATCACCTCATCGCACAGGTTGCGGCCGAAGGCGTCTCGATCCTGCTGGTGGAGCACGACATGAAGATGGTCATGCGCATTTCCAACCATATTGTCGTGCTCGATCACGGCGAAAAGATCGCCGAGGGGGAGCCGACGGCGATTTCACGCAACCCGCGCGTCATCGAAGCCTATCTCGGCGTCCAGGCAACGGAGGCTCAGCATGCTGACGGTTGAGGGACTGCGCTCGCGCTACGGCCGCATCGAGGTGCTGCACGGCATCGATCTCGACGTGGCGTCCGGCGAGATCGTCACGGTGGTCGGTGCGAACGGCGCCGGCAAGACGACGCTGCTCAAATGCCTCTCCGGCATCCAGCCGGTTTCGTCCGGCTCGATCGTCTTCCGCGGCGAGACGCTGACATCCGTGCCGGCGCATGCCCGCGTACGCCGTGGCCTCGCCCAGTCGCCCGAGGGCCGGCAGATCTTCACCAACCTCACAGTCGAGGAAAATCTCCGGCTCGGCGCCTATCTCTTCGCTGACGACAAGGTGGACCGCGATATGCAGGACGCCTTCGCGATGTTCCCGATCCTCAAGGAGAAACGGAACCTTGCGGCGGGCGGCCTGTCCGGCGGCCAACAGCAGATGCTGGCGATCGCCCGCGCGCTGATGGCCCGTCCTTCCTGCCTGCTCCTTGATGAGCCGAGTATGGGCCTCGCCCCCATCCTCGTTGCCCAGATCTTCGACGTGGTGAAGAGCCTGAAGGCGCTCGACGTGACCGTGCTCCTCGTCGAGCAGAACGCTTTTGGCGCGCTCTCCGTCGCCGATCGCGGCTATGTCATGGAGACGGGACACATCACCATGTCCGGCCCCGCCGCCGAATTGATCGCGGACGAACGCATCCGCGCCGCCTACCTGGGAATATGACACCATGACCGTCACCATCACCCGCGAAAACGCCGTCGCCGTCGTCACCGTCGACAACCCGCCCGTCAATGCGCTGTCGCAGGCGCTGCGTCAGGGTCTGATCGAAGCCGTGGCGGAGCTCGATGCGGACGCGGCGGTGAAGGCCGTCGTGCTGATCTGTGCCGGGCGTACCTTCATCGCCGGGGCGGATGTCAACGAGTTCGGCAAGCCGCCGCAGCCGCCGCATCTGCCGGATGTGGTGGCGACCATCGAGGGTGCGAAAAAGCCCTGGGTCGCGGCCATTCATGGCAGCGCACTTGGCGGCGGGCTCGAAGTGGCACTCGGCTGTGCCTATCGCGTGGCGGTTGCCTCCGCCAGCCTCGGCCTGCCGGAAGTCAAGCTCGGCATCATCCCCGGTGCCGGCGGCACGGTGCGTCTGCCGCGCCTAATCGGCCCTGCCGCCGCCGTCGACCTGGTGACGGGCGGCAGCCCGGTCGGGGCGAAAAAGGCGCAAGCGCTTGGCCTCGTCGATGCCATTCTCGATGGCGACCTGCGTGCCGGCGCGATTGCCTTTGCGAACGGCATTGCCGGCAAACCAGTGCCACAGCCGATTTCCGGCCGCGCCGTGCCGGCGGTCGAAGCCGGGTTCTGGGAGGGCGCGGAAAAGGCCGTCGCTGACAAGGCGAAACGCGAAGTCGCGCCGCTCAGGGCACTCGCCTCGGTCCGCAACGCCAGCGAAACGGATTTCGCAAGCGCCATGGCCTTCGAGCGGGAAACCTTTCTGGAGCTGCGTGGTTCTGCCCAGGCATCGGCGCTGCGCCATGTCTTCTTCGCCGAGCGCGCGGCGCCGCGCCCACCCGAGCTTGCCGGTATCACGCCACGCGATATCCGCTCGGCGGCTGTGATTGGCGGTGGCACGATGGGTGCGGGCATTGCCGCGGCGCTGCGCGATGCCGGCCTGCCGGTAATCCTCATCGAGCGCGATGCGACGGCGGTCGAGCGGGGGCTTGCCAATATCCGCACCATCTTCGACGGCTCGGTGAAGCGTGGCCGCATCACGCAGACGGTTGCGGATGACCGCATGTCCGGCGTCACCGGCAGTGACGACTATGGCCTGCTTGCCGATACGGATCTAGTCATCGAAGCCGTCTTCGAGGATATCGCCGTCAAGCGCGCCGTCTTCGAAAAGCTGTCGGCGGTCTGCCGGCCGGATGCGGTGCTGGCGACAAATACCTCCTATCTCGACCCCACTGCGATCAGTGAAGGCGTAAACCATCCCGAACGCTTCCTCGGCCTGCATTTCTTCAGCCCGGCGCACATCATGAAGCTGCTGGAGATCGTGCCGACGGAGGAGACGGCGCCGGAGGTTCTGGCGACCGGCTTCGCGCTTGCCCGCCTGCTCGGCAAGATCCCGGTTCGTGCCGGCATCTGCGACGGCTTCATCGGCAACCGCATCCTGAAGGTGACGCGCGCGCAGGCCGAACGGTTGCTGCTCTCCGGTGCAACGCCCTCGGCCATCGATGCCGCCATACGCGCCTTTGGCCTGCCGATGGGGCCGTTCGAGGCACAGGATCTTGGCGGACTCGATATCGCCGCCTTCCAGCGCAAGGCCGCCCGCGAACGCGGCGAAATACCGTTCGCCCCCGTCGCCGAGCGGCTCTGCGCCATCGCGCGCTTCGGCCAGAAATCGGGCGGTGGCTGGTACGACTACACCCCGGGCGACCGCGCGCCAAAACCATCCGAAGCCGTGGCGGCGATCATTGCCGAAGTGGCTGCCGGACGGCCTCAGCGGGCGTGGGACGAGGCGTCGATCGCCGATGCGATCATCCTGCCGATGGTCAACGAGGCGACGCGTATTCTGGAGGAGCGCGTGGCGTTGCGTTCCGCCGATATCGACCTGGTGAAAATCCACGGCTACGGCTTTCCGCGCTGGCGCGGCGGGCCGATGCACTATGCCGAAGCGCGCGGACTTGCCGAGGTTGTGGCGGTGCTCGACCAGCTTGCTGCGGAAGGGCTTGCCGATGCGCCCTGCGAGGGGCTGCGCCAGGCGGCGCAAGCCGGTGGTTTTGCAGCGATTGCAGGGTAAGAACGATAGGCAAGCGCTGCGGTCTGTGATGAGATAGGTTTGGGAGAACAGGCATTCTGCTGGAGCCGGGGAGGGCGCGATGCAGTCGCTGATGACGCCGGGGCACAAGCCGGTACAGGTGGAAATTCTCGAGGCGGAGATCCGGCGGGTCTGCGGTTCGTTCGATCTCGAGCCGATGCGGCGCACGGGCGTCGTCAATGGCGATGTCACCACGCGGCGCGTCGGCCCGTTCGATACGGCGATCGTGGCGCTCGATGCATCGGAGGTCGCGCGCAACACCCGCTCCATCCGGCAGGATCCCGGCGAGCATTTTTTCCTGCTGGTGCAGGATGCCGGCCAATGTCGCGTCGAGCAGGGCGATCAGGTGGCGGAGCTTCTGCCCGGCGACATGTTCCTCGTCGATTCCGTCAAACCCTCGACCTTTCTCTATCGCGGCGAGCGCTCCAATCAGGTGTCGCTGCACATTCCGCGCGATGAGATCGTCCACCGTTTCGGCACGCTATGCGCCGGCGGTCTTTCGATCTCGCGTGACGATCCGCTCTGGCTCGCCATGCGCGCCGTCATCGCAAAGATGCTGATGGAAGACGGCGCACAGGCCCAGCTTGGTGAAGCGTTCCTGTGCCTTATGGGCGCCTACCTGCATTCGACGCGCGTGATGGGCGCCGCCAACCCGGCCGAGACGCTGCTCTCGCGCGCGCTCGCGATGATCGACCGTCACCGCGCGGACCCGTCCTTCGGCCCGCGCGAACTGGCGTCGCGTCTCAACGTGCCGGAGCGCACCTTGCAGCGACATTTCCGACCGCTTGGCGAAACGCCGGGCCATCGACTGCTGAACCGCCGGCTGGAGCTCGCACATGCGCGGCTTTCCACCCACAAGGGGCAGCACCTTGCAGAGGGGGTGACTGCCGTCGCCTTCGACTGCGGCTTCAACGACCTTTCCTATTTCTACCGCGAGTTTCGCAAGAAATACGGCACGACGCCGGGTGCGGTCGCGCGCTGCCATTGACGCTTTTGTCCAAAAGGCGGGACGGCACCGTCCAAGTCTGACGCCCCGCCAAGACCTATTCTCTGCCACCAGATGTGCCCGCCGGAGGTGGGCCGTTCCTTGGAGGAGGCGGAAATGATGGAATTCAAGGCGACGATCGGTGGCAAGCCGGCAGCAGTCGGCTCTGACTTTGCTGTGCTGAACCCGGCGACGGGCGAAGAAGTCGGCCGCGCGCCGAACATGGGCGGAGCGGAGTTGGATGCCGCCGTCGCCGTCGCCAAGGCGGCGTTTGCGACGTGGTCGGCGCAGAGTGACGAGGCCTTGCAGGCTGCCTGTGCGGCGGTGACGGCGAAGATCGAGGAGCACGCGGGCGAACTCGCCGAGATCATCACGCTGGAGCAGGGTAAGCCGCTGAACGGCCTCGGCTCGCGCTGGGAAGTTGGCGGCGCCGTCGCCTGGGCCGGTTACACCACCGGGCTTTCGATCCCCGTCAAGGTGTTGCAGGACAACGAGCAGGGCCGGATCGAGCTTACCCGCAAGCCGCTCGGCGTCGTCGGCTCCATCACGCCGTGGAATTTCCCGGTCATGATCGCCGTCTGGCACATTCTTCCCGCGTTGCGCACGGGCAACACGGTCGTCGTCAAACCCTCGCCTTATACGCCGCTCTCGACGCTGCGCCTCGTCGAGATCATGAACGAGGTGCTGCCGCCGGGTGTCGTCAATGTGGTGACCGGCGACGACAAGGCCTTCAATCTCGGCGGCGCCATGTCGGCGCATCCGGATATTCGCAAGATCGTCTTCACAGGCTCCTGCGCCACCGGGCAGAAGGTCATGCAATCGGCAGCCGAGACCATGAAGCGGCTGACATTGGAACTCGGCGGCAATGATGCCGGCATCGTGCTGCCGGACGCGGACCCGCAAGCGATTGCCGAGGGCCTGTTCTGGGGCGCCTTCATCAACAACGGCCAGACCTGCGCGGCGATGAAGCGGCTCTATGTGCACGACACGATCCATGACGCCGTCTGCGATGCGCTCGTCGCCTATGCGAAGGCGATCCCGGTCGGCAATGGCATGGAGGAGGCAAGCATTCTCGGGCCGATCCAGAACCGCATGCAGTTCGACAAGGTTTCGAGGCTTGTCGCGGATGCCAAGGGGCGCGGCAAGGTGCTGCTCGGTGGTGAGCCGGGCGAGGGCCTGTTCTTCCCGCCGACCATCGTGTCCGGGCTTCGCAACGGCGATGCGCTGGTCGACGAGGAGCAGTTCGGCCCGGCGCTGCCGATCATCCGCTATTCCGACGTGGAAGAGGCGATCCGGCTTGCCAATGACAGCCCGAACGGGCTCGGCGGCTCCGTCTGGTCGTCCGATATTGCGGCGGCGAAGACGGTGGCGAGCCGGCTCGCCTGCGGCTCCGTCTGGATCAACAAACACGGCGCCATCCAGCCCAATGCGCCCTTCGGCGGCGTGAAGGCCTCCGGCATCGGCGTCGAGTTCGCCGAAGAGGGGCTTGCCGAATACACCGATATCCAGGTGGTCTTCGCCTGACAGAACCAAGCAAGAAGAGGGAACGATCATGAGACTTTTCAAACACCTGGCCTCGACGGCGCTGGCGCTCGGCCTTGCCGCTGGTGCCGCGGCCGCGCATCCGCTCGACGGGCTGACGGCCGAGGAATACCAGAAGATCAACCAGATCCTGCGCGGCGAGAAGGTCGCGGACGACAACACGCTCTATCCGCTGATCGAACTGAAGGAGCCCGCCAAGGCCGACGTGCTGGCCTGGAAGGAGGGCGACAGCCTCGACCGCAAGGCGACGGTCTATTTCACCAGCGCCGAGGGCTTTAGCGAGGCGGTGGTCAACATCACCAAGGGCACGGTCGAGAGCAATGCCAAGACATCGGGCCAGCCGATGGTGCTCTTCACCGAGTTCATGAATGCACTGGAAGGCGCGCTCGGCCATCCGGATATGGTGGCGGGGCTTGCCAAGCGTGGCCTGAAGCCGGAACAGGCCTTCTGCCTGCCGCTGACCGGCGGCAACTTCTTCACGGAGGAGTACCAGAATTCCCGCCTGATGAAGGTGCCGTGTTACCAGGTTCCGGAAGGCTCCAACTTCTATGCCAAGCCGGTCGAGGGCCTCTTTGCCATCTATGACATCGGCAAGAAGGAAGTGCAGCGCGTCATCGATACCGGCGTCGTCGAAGCACCGAAGGACGCTTGGGGTTACACGGAGGAAGAGGTCGCCAAGCGCGTGCCGCTGCGTACCAAGACGAACCCCGTCAAGCTGGTTCAGGAAGGCGGCCCGAACTACAAGATCGACGGCAGCCATATCGAATGGGACATGTGGCGCTTCAATTTCCGCGTCGACAAGCGTCCCGGTCTCGTCGTCTCCAATCTCGATGTCAACGACGCCGGCACGTGGCGTTCGGTCATCTACCAGGCGCATCTCTCCGAAGTCTTCGTGCCCTATATGGACCCAACGGAAGGCTGGTACTGGCGCACTTATATGGACAGCGGGGAATATGGTTTCGGCCTGTTCCTGAGCCCCTTGCGCGCCGGCATCGATTGCCCGTCGCACGCCACTTTCCTGCCGGCGACGATTGCCGACGACAAGGGCTCGCCGCTGGTCATTCCGGATGCGATCTGCGTCTTCGAGCGCAGCATCGGTGATCCCGCCTGGCGCCACTTCGAAGTCTTCGCGCAGACGCCGGACAAACCGGTGCCGGCGGAAGGCCGCCCGGCCACGGAACTTGTTGTGCGCACGGCCTCGGAAGTCGGCAACTATGACTACCTGATCGACTACCGCCTGCAGCAGAACGGCCAGGTCAACATCTATGTCGGCGCCACCGGCCTCGACGCGGTGAAGGGCGTTGCCTCCACCTCGATGAAGGATCCGACGGCCAAGGCGGACACGGCTTATGGCACGCTGATCGCGCCGAACCTCGTCGCCGCCAACCATGACCATTACTTCAACTTCCGCATCGACTTCGACGTCGACCAGCCGGTGAACCACTTCTCGACCATGGACATCGTGCCGGCGAAACTCGACGCGTCGAGCCCGCGCAAGTCGATGTGGACGGTCGAACACAAGATGCCGATGACGGAGATGGAAGCGCGCTACAAGCTGTCGTCCTCGCAGCCGCGCTACTTCCACATCTCCGACCCGTCGCGTGAAGGCTATCTCGGACATGAGCCGGGCTACATGATCCATCATGGCGACGTGTCCTACGGTCCGTTCGACTTCGAAAACGACCCGCCGATGAAGCGCAACGCCTATATCGAATATTCGGTGTGGAACACGGTCTACGATCCGGAACAGCGTTATGCCGGCGGCAAGTTCGCCATGCAGAGCGATGGGTCGGATACGCTCGCCGAATGGGTGAAGAAGGACCAGAGCCTGATGGGCAAGGACATCGTCACCTGGTTCTCTGCGGGCTTCCACCATATTCCGCGCATGGAAGACTGGCCGGTCATGTCGACGGAGTGGAAGACCGTACACATCATGCCGCACAACTTCTTCGCGCATAACCCGGCGCTGACGATCCGGAAATAGTGAAGATCGCGAGGCCCGGTGGGTGATCTGCCAGGCCTCCTATCGTGCACCAATCCACCACCTCTCCTCCGTCATGCTCGGGCTCGACCCGAGCATCCACAGGCTGTGGAGGGTGATGGATCCTCGGGTCGAGCCCGAGGATGACGTTGGTGGGTGGAGCGCGGGGTCGTTCGCCAAATGAGGGGTTGGGCTCGTTGGGCTTTTCTTATTCCACCGGCTGCATGTCCCCGAACACCGTCGGGATCAGCTCCGCCACCGTCGGGTGGATATGCACCGCATGCGTGATCGTCGTGTAGGGCTTGCCCGCATACATCACGTCCAGGATGCTTTGCACCGCCTCGTCGCAACCCGTGCCGAGCAGCGACGCGCCGAGGATTTCCCTGGTGTTTGCATCGGCGATCACCTTCATGAAGCCGAGCGTCTCGCCCTTCTCCTTGGCGCGGCCGACCCGCGTCATCGGCCGCGTGCCGATCAGCAGTTTGCGGCCAGTCTTGCGGGCCTCGGTTTCCGTCATGCCGGCGCGGCCAAGTGGCGGGTCGATGTAGAGCGCGTAGGTCTGGATACGGTCGCTCACCTTGCGCGGCTCGGCGTCGAGCAGGTTAGCGGCGACGATCTCGAAGTCGTTGTAGGCGGTATGGGTGAAGGCGCCGCGCCCGTTGCAATCGCCCATCGCGAAAATGCCGGGTACGGTGGTTTCCAGCCGCTCGTCGACGGTGATGTAGCCGCGCTTGTCCGTTGCGACGCCCGCCGTGTCGAGGCCGAGATCGTCGGTGTTCGGCCGCCGTCCGGTGGCGAGCAGGATGTGCGAGCCTATGATCTCCGGTGCGCCGGCCGTGCAATCGACGCCGACCCCGACGCCGCTCTCCTGCCGGAAGAAGCGGATGCACTCCGCGCCGGTGCGAATCTGGATGCCCTCACGCTCGAGGATGTCGCGCACGGCAGTGCTGACGTCCTCGTCTTCGCGTGCAATCAGCCGCGGCCCTTTTTCGATCACCGTCACTTCGGAGCCGAAGCGGCGGAACATCTGGGCGAACTCCAGCCCGATATAGCTGCCGCCAATGACGACTAGGTGTTTTGGCACCTCCGTCAGGTCCATCATCGACACGTTGTCGAGATAGGGCACGTCGCCGACACCCGGAAAATCCGGCACGACGGCGCGGCCGCCGACATTGAGGAAGACCTGCTTTGCCGACAGCAGGTCGTCGCCGACGCGGATCTGCGTCGGGCTTTCGAAACGCGCATGGCCGCGGAGGAAGGTGAGGCCCTCCATGCCGTTCAGCCAGTCCTCGTTGCCCTTGCGGGCATCGAAACGCACCTTGTCCTTGCGCGCCATGACCTTGGCGAAGTCGATGGAAACATCGCCCGTCACCACGCCGTATTCCGCGCCGCGGCGGGCGAGGTGGGCGGCATAGGCGCTGGCGACCATGGCCTTGGTCGGCATGCAGCCGGTGTTGACGCAGGTGCCGCCGACGAGTTTTCGTTCGATGAGCGCGACCTTTTTTCCCGCGGCCGTCAGCCGGCCGGCGAGCGACGGGCCGGCCTGGCCCGCGCCGATAATAATGGCATCGAAGGTCTGCATCAGATCACCGACGAGACTACGAAGAGGCCAAGCAGAACGGCGACCACATCTTCGAGCAATGCAATGGGCAAATCCCTGCCGCCGGTGGCCGCGACGAGGCGCTGGCGGGCTTCCGCCCCACCGAGCGTGCCGATGACCGCACCGACGACCCCGGCCACGAGGCCGCCGACCAGTGAACCGCCCGTGGTGCCGATGACCGCGCCGCAAAACGCCCCGCTGACGATGCGGGCGCCGAACTGCTGCGGCACCTTGCGGCTCGGCGTGCTCGGTAGCTGGTCGGTGACGAATTCGATGAGCGCCAGGACACCGAAAATATAGGGCGTGAAACGATAGGCCAGGAAGGCGGCCCAGGTGACGGAGACTGGTAGCCAGCCCAGTGCCGCGCCGATGCTGACGGCGGCCGGTGCCGTCATCGCCCGAAGCCCTGCCACGACACCGATCAGCAATGCGAG
Organism: Sinorhizobium sp. RAC02; assembly: GCF_001713395.1. Lineage (NCBI taxonomy): Bacteria > Pseudomonadati > Pseudomonadota > Alphaproteobacteria > Hyphomicrobiales > Rhizobiaceae > Sinorhizobium > Sinorhizobium sp. RAC02. The sequence continues at coordinate 3,871,045 of NZ_CP016450.1, forward strand.
AATGTAAATGCTCATGCGTCCCCCAACGAAAATCTACGCCGGACATCGGCCCGGGATGGTGTCCCGGCAGGTGATGAAATGCGGTATCGGAAAACTGGAATGGGCCGCCCCGAGAGTGTCGGATGCGACTATGAATTGCAACGCGTTTCTGTTGCCAAAGGCCATCTCTTCGTACAATCCTGCAAGCGCTTTGAACGCGGCAACAAACGACGTGCATTGCACCGCTGGCGCGGTCTGTTTTTTGCGATTCGGCGCCATATATGGAATGCTTTGCCCGGACGGGCTTTTCGAAACGTGGTCTGAATGCCGCCATGGGTTCCCGCACAGAACGAGAGGTTTTTCACATGCGCCCAACCGTAAAATTCATCGGAGCAGCTCTGGCGCTCGGCCTTGCAGCCGGTGCCGCCCAGGCCCAGGTCGTCGTCTCGTCGAAGATCGACACCGAAGGCGGCGTGCTCGGCAATATCATCCTGTCGGTTCTGAACGCCAACGGTATCCAGACGACGGACCGCGTGCAGCTCGGTGCGACGCCGGTCGTGCGCCAGGCGATCATCGCGGGCGAGATCGACATCTATCCGGAATATACCGGCAATGCTGCGTTCTTCTTCGAAAAGGCCGATGATCCGGCCTGGAAGGATGCCACCAAGGCCTATGAGCTCGCCAAGACGCTCGATTTCGATGCCAACAAGATCGTCTGGCTGACGCCGTCGCCGGCCAACAACACCTGGGCGATCGCGCTGCGCAAGGACGTCGCCGAGCCGAACAAGCTGGTAACGCTGACCGATTTCGGCAAATATGTTGCCGGTGGTGGCCAGGTGGTGCTGGCCGCTTCCTCCGAATTCGTGAATTCGGCCGCAGCTCTTCCGGCCTTCCAGACGACCTATGCCTTCACGCTGAAGCCGGAACAGTTGATCACGCTGTCGGGCGGCGACACGGCCGCGACGATCGCCGCCGCTGCCAACCAGACGAACGGCGCGAACGCCGCCATGGTCTACGGCACGGATGGCGGCATCGCGCCGTCGGGCCTCGTCGTTTTGCAAGACGACAAGGGCGTGCAGCCGGTCTACCAGCCGTCGCCGATCATCCGCGAAGAGGTGCTGAAGGCCAATCCGCAGATCGAGGAAATTCTCAAGCCGGTCTTCGAGAAGCTCGATCTCGTGACGCTGCAGGACCTGAACGGCCGCGTCCAGGTCGGCGGCGAGCCGGCCAAGGCGGTCGCTGAGGACTTCCTCAAGAAGAACGGCTTCCTCAAGTAAGCTCGTCTGTCCTCCGTCCATTCGGGCGGAGGACCTCTCTTCCAGAAAGCGTTTATGCGGTTCAGAATCGACAAGCTCGGCGTGGTGATCGCCGCATTGCTGGCTTATGGCGCCTTTCTGGCGCCGCTTGCGCAGTTCAGGGCAAACCGCATCGTGCCGGGCGAGGCGCGGTCTATCCTTGAGGCCCTTCCCGACGGGCTTGGCACGGCGCTTCTCGCCTTCATCGTCCTTTCCCTCATCCTTATCGTGCTGAAGACGCCGACGGTCTTCCGGCTGGTGCTGGGGCTGGTGGCGCTTCTCGTGCTGGCGGTCCTTATCGGCCTTTCCGCCGGCCATCTGACGCCGCCGGAAAACACCTATGCCCGCGTGTCGCCAGCCTCCGGCTTCTGGCTGCTCAGCTTCGCCTTCGCGCTGGTGACGGCGGATGCGCTGGCGCGGCTGAAGCTCCCGCCGCTCGCCCGTGTCGCGCTGCTCGCGGCTGTGGCCGCTGCCGTCGCGGCGCTGCTGATGTCCGGCGCCTGGGACGGTCTCTCGATCCTCAAGGAATATGGCAGCCGCGCCGAAACCTTCTGGCTGGAGGCAAGCCGCCACGTCATGCTGGCGCTCGGCTCGCTTGCGGCGGCAACCCTCGTCGGCCTGCCGCTCGGCATCCTGTGCCATCGCGTCGAGGCGCTCCGCGCCGGCGTGCTCAATGTGCTGAACATCATCCAGACGATCCCGTCGATCGCGCTCTTCGGCCTGCTCATCGCGCCGCTCGGCTGGATCGCACTCCATGTGCCTGGCGCTGCGGCGTTGGGCATTCGCGGCATTGGTGCGGCGCCCGCCTTCGTGGCGCTGTTCCTTTATTCGCTGCTGCCCGTCGTCGCCAATACCGTCGTCGGCCTCGCCGGCGTGCCGCGCGACGCCAACGACGCGGCGCGCGGCATCGGCATGACGGATCGCCAGCGGCTGTTCGGCGTCGAGCTGCCGCTGGCCTTCCCGGTCATTCTCACCGGCATCCGCATCGTGCTCGTGCAGAATATCGGCCTTGCGACGATCGCGGCGCTGATCGGCGGCGGCGGGTTCGGCGTCTTCGTCTTCCAGGGCATCGGCCAGACGGCCATGGACCTCGTGCTGCTCGGCGCGGTGCCGACCGTCGCACTCGCCTTCGCCGCCGCCATCGTCCTCGATGCCGCGACCGAACTTTCCAGCAACAAACCCGGCAGGGCCGCATGATCGAGATCGACAGCATCACCAAGCGCTACGGCGATACGACCGTCGTCGACAATGTCTCGATGACCATCGCGCCGCGCACGATCACCGTCATCGTCGGCACGTCCGGCTCCGGCAAGACGACGCTGATGCGCATGATCAACCGCCTCGTCGAGCCGACCTCGGGAAAGATCCTGATCGACGGCGAGCCGAACAGCGCGATCCCCGGCTACGAGCTGCGCCGCCGCATCGGCTACGCCATCCAGGGCCATGGCCTCTTTCCGCATCGCACGGTCGGCGAAAACATCGCCACCGTGCCGACGCTGCTCGGCTGGGAAAAGAGCCGCATCGATGCCAAGGTCAAGGAACTGCTGACCCTCTTCCAGCTCGATCCGGCGGCCTTCGGCCCGCGTTATCCGCATGAGCTTTCCGGTGGCCAGCAGCAGCGCGTCGGGGTTGCCCGGGCGCTTGCCGCGGAGCCGAATATTCTGCTGATGGACGAACCTTTTGGCGCGCTCGACCCGGTCATCCGCGCCAAGGCGCAAGAGGATCTCCTGGCGATCCAGAAACATTTCGGCACGACCATCGTGCTCGTCACGCACGACATGGAAGAGGCCTTCCACCTCGCCGACAAGATCGCGGTGATGGACAAGGGCAAGATCGTGCAATACGCCGCGCCGGAAGAGATGCTGGTAAACCCGGCCACCGACTTTGTCGAAACGCTGATCGGTGCCGGCGAGCGGCCGTTCCGGCTGCTCTCGATCGGTTCCGTTGGAGACGCCACCGAGGCCGGGGAGGCGGAAGGTGAAGCCATCGCCGCCGCCACGAGCCAGCGCGACGCACTCTCCGCGCTGCTCTGGGCCGGCCGTGACGCCCTGCCGGTCGTCGGCTCGGATGGCGCACCCCTTGGCCGCGTCACGCTCGCCGGCCTTGCCCGTCGCGCCGCGAGGCCGCAATGAAGCGGCTCCTGCCAAACCTGCTGAGACTGGCGGCGCTGATCATCCTCATCGCCTTCCTCGTCCAGCCCATGCTGTTCGAGCCGCTTTTGAAGCCGCTCGTGCAGGCCAATGCGCCGGCTATCTACAACCAGGGCAGTCTGCTTTCGCTGACGCTTTCCCATCTCGCCACGGTCTTCACCGCGACGCTCGCCGCGACCATCGTCGCCGTTGGCCTCGCCATCCTCGTCACAAGGCCGATCGGCGCGGAGTTTCTGCCGCTGTCGCGCAGCCTGGTGAATATCGGCCAGACCTTTCCGCCCGTCGCGGTGCTGGCGCTCGCCGTTCCCGCCGTCGGCTTCGGCGAAAAGCCGACGCTGATCGCGCTCTTCCTCTACGGCCTGCTGCCGATCTTCGAGAATGCCATGACGGGCCTCTCCAACCTGCCGCCGGCCATCGTCGAGGCGGCGCGCGGCACGGGCATGACGGCGTGGCAGCGGCTCACCAAGGTGGAAGTGCCGCTGGCGCTGCCCGTCATTCTCGCCGGCATCCGTCTGTCGGTGACCATCAGCCTCGCCACGGCAACGATCGGCTCGACGGTTGCGGCGAAGACACTCGGCGAGGTCATCATTGCCGGCCTGCAATCCAACAATCTCGCCTTCGTGCTGCAAGGCGGCCTGGTCGTCGCGGTGCTGGCGGTGCTGATCTACGATGCTTTTTCTGCCGTCGAACGCGTGCTGGCGCGTCGCGCCGGCCGGGTCTAGAGCATTTCCGCGTTTCTTCGAATTGTGAAAACGCTCCGATTTTTTATTCTCGCGCAAAACCGCTGCGCACTTTTGCTGGAATTGCTTTAGCGGATCAGGATCGCCCGAAAGTCGTTGACGTTGGTGCCCGTCGGGCCGGTATCGAAGATATCACCTATAGAATCGAAGGCGCTGTAGGCGTCGTGGCCCATCAGGTGCGTTCTGGGCTCGATGCCGGCGGCGCGCATGCGCAGGATACTTTCACCATCGGCAAAGGCCCCGGCATTGTGCTCCGAGCCGTCGCGACCGTCCGTGTCGGCGGCGAGCGCCTGCACGTTCGGTAGACCGTCGATGGCATGGGCGAAGGAGAGCAGGAACTCCGTGTTGCGCCCGCCCTTGCCATACCCTTCGTCGCGGATCGTCACCGTCGTCTCGCCACCGGAGAGGATGACGACGGGGGTGGCGAAGGGCCTTCCGTGATGGCGCGCTTCGCGGGCGAGGGCGGCATGCATTAGCCCGATATCCCGCGCCTCGCCTTCGATCGAATCCGACAGGATGACCGGCGTGATGCCCGCTGCTTTCGCCGTCGCTGCCGCGGCCTCCAGCGAGACACGCGCGGAGGCGATGACATGGTGCTCGTGCCGGGCGAAGATGGGGTCGTCCGGCCCTGCCGCAGCGGCCTCGGGCGATGCGAGATGCTCCATCACCGCCGCGGGCAGCGTCATGCGATATTGCTGGACGATCGCCAGCGCGTCCTGCGGCGTCGAGGTGTCGGGGATCGTCGGGCCGGACGCGACATGGGCGGGGTTGTCGCCGGGAATGTCCGAAATGATGAGGCTCACCACCCGGGCTGGATGGGCCGCATGCGCCAACCGCCCGCCCTTGATGCGCGAGACGTGCTTGCGCACGACGTTCATGGCCGAGATCGGCGCGCCGGAGGCGAGCAGCGCCCTGTTGACGGCGATCTCGTCGGCCAGCGTCAGCATGCCTGCCGGGGCCGGCAGCAGCGCCGAGCCGCCACCGGAGACAAGCGCGATGACGAGGTCGTCTTCCGTCAGATCGCGCAGGAGGGCAAACAGCCGGGCCGAGGCGGCGATGCCGGCCTCGTCGGGAACGGGGTGGGCGGCCTGCAAGACTTCGATTTGCTGGCACGCCGCCACCGGGCCGTGCTGCGCGACGACGGTGCCTTCCAGCGGGCCATCCCACAGGCTTTCCAGCGCAGCCGCCATCTGGCTTGCCGCCTTGCCGGCGCCGATGACCACGGTGCGCCCCTTCGGCCTTTCCGGCAGGTGCGTACGGATCGCGGCAACAGGGTCGGCAGCCTCGACGGCAGCGTTGAACAGCGAGGCGAGGAAGGCGCGGGCGTCTTCGATCATGAGGCTCAGTCGTCGGTTTCGAGGTCGTAGACGAGAATGCCCGCGATGCCGCCTTCTGCGGCTGCGACCAGACGCCCACCGGTCTGCTTGTGCTCGGGATCTTCCAGATAGGCGTCGCGGGCAAAACTGTCCGCGAAATCGACGATGAAGCCGTCGCCAAACCCCTTGTCCATGCCCTCTTCCGGGCTGACATTGGTGCCGATATGCACGGCGAGCATGCCCGGGAGACGGCTCTTCAGCGCGTCGATCTCGTTGAACAGTTCGGCCTTGTAGTGGGCGGAAATGGTCGGCTTGAAGTGGATGAAGACACAATGGCGGATCATGGTTGCCCCTATCGGATGTTGGCGCGGGCGCGCGGACGCGCGTCGTTGCGTTCATGTTGGAAGACCTGGGCCGGCAGCGCCGGCAGGCCGCGAATGATGTCGGCGCCCTTTTCGCCCACCATGATGGTCGGCGCATTGGTGTTGGCGGAAGGAACGCGCGGCATGACGGAACTGTCGCAGACGCGTAAACCTTCAAGCCCATGCACCTTCAAATCAAGCCCGACGACCGCATCCGCGCCCGTGCCCATCTTGCAGGTGCCGACCGGATGGTGGTCCGTCTTGGCATTGGCGCAACCATAGTCGAACAGCTCCTCGTCGGTCATCGCCTTCGGTCCCGGCAGGCGCTCGGCCAGGACGAAGGGTTTCAGCGCTGCCTGCTGCAGGATTTCGCGGGCAATCTTCAGGCCCTCGATCGACATTTTGCGATCGTGCGGGTCTTCCCAATAATTCGGGTCGATCAGCGGTGCGGCGGAAGGATCGGCGGAGGAAAGCCGCACCGTGCCCTTCGAGCGTGGATGCAGGTAGGCGGAATTCAGCGTCACGCCGGCATTCTTCAGCTTCTCCACGCCCGCCTCGATGCCGGAACCGAGACCGAGGTGGAACTGGATATCCGGCGAGCGGGCATCCGGATCGGCATACCAGAAGCCGCCCGTCTCGAAGAGCGAGGAGGCGACGGGGCCGGAACGGAACAGCACATATTGCAGGCCGGCCCACAGCGTACGGTGGAGTTTGGCGACGCCGTCATAGGTGTGGTCGCCGGTGCATTCGGAAATCACGAACAGGTCGAGATGGTCCTGCAGGTTGGAGCCGACGCCGGGCAGGTCGTGTTTGACCTCTACGCCGACGGACTTCAGGTGGTCGGCCGGGCCGATGCCGGATTGCTGGAGCAGTTTCGGCGAGCCGATGGCGCCGGACGAGACCAGCACCTCGCGCTCCGCCCGGATGGTCTCGACACCCTTGCCCGTCACCACCTCGACGCCGACGGCGCGAGAACCTTCGAGCACGATGCGGGAAACACGAGCGCCGGTGCGGATCGTCAGGTTCTTACGATCCTTGATCGGTGAGAGATAGGCGAGCGAGGCGGAGGAGCGGCGGCGGTTGCGCTGGGTCAGCTGGTAGAAGCCGACGCCGGCCTGCTGGCGACCGTTGAAATCGTGATTGTAGGGAATGCCGAGTTCCTGGCCGGCGCGGATATAGGCGTCGCAGATCGGCAGCGCCGAAACCGGCATGGAAACGCCGAGTGGCCCGCCATAGGCGTGGTAGTCGTCGGCAAAACGCTGGTTGTCCTCGGCGCGCTTGAAGTAGGGCAGGATTTCCCGGTAGCTCCACCCTTCGCAACCGTCTTCGCTGGCCCAGAGGTCGTAGTCTGCCGCGTTGCCACGGGCGTAGAGCTGGGCATTGATCGAGGACCCGCCGCCGATCACCTTGGCCTGCGTGTAGCGCAGCACGCGGCCTTTCATATGCTTCTGCGGCACGGTCTCCCAGCCCCAGCTCGCCACGCCCTTGGTCATCTTGGCAAACCCCGCCGGCATGTGGAACAGCGGGTTCCAGTCCCCGCCGCCGGCTTCCAGCAGCAGCACGCGCACGGTGGGGTCTTCCGAGAGGCGGCTCGCCAAAACGCAGCCAGCCGGCCCTGCGCCGGTGATGATGTAGTCGTAGGTCATGCCCTGGTCCTCAGAATTTGTGCTTGGGGCGCATGGCGGTTCAAAGCCGGCCGATCGATAGCCCGCCGTCGAGATTGATCACCGAGCCGGTGGCGAAGCCGAACTTGCCGGTGGCAAGCGCGGCGGCCGCGGACCCGATATCGTCCGGTTCGCCCCAGCGCTTCATCGGCACGAGGCCGCCCGCGATCAGCGCGTCGTATTTCGCCGAAACGCCTGATGTCATGTCCGAGCGGATGATGCCGGGACGGATCTCGAAGACGGCGATGCCGGTGTCCGCCAGGCGCAGCGCGAGGCCCTGGCTGAAGGCGGCGAGCCCGGCCTTGGTCATGCAATAGTCGAGCCGTTCCGGCGAGGTGAGGCCTGCCGAGACGGAGGTGATGTTGATGATCGTGCGCGGACCGGCCGCCTGTTTCGAATGCAGCATCGCCTTCAAAACGGCCTGGGTGAAGAACACCGTGCCGCGTAGGTTGGTGGCGACGATCGTGTCGAAATTCTCCGGCGTCAGATCGAGGAAATCGCCGCGGATGACGGAGGCGATGCCGGCATTGTTGACGAGGCAGCCGATGGCGCCGAGCTTGTCTTCGATGGCCGCGACGGTCGCCGCGTGGCCGGAAAGATCGGCAAGGTCGGCCTTCAGGTAGATCGCGCGGCTGCCTGCGGTCGCGAATTCTGCGAGCATGGTGTCGGTTGCCGCATCGCTGTCGCCGATACCGGTGATGGCGATGTCGAAACCTTCTGTCGCAAGCGCCTTGGCAATGCCGAGGCCGATGCCGCGGCGACCGCCGGTGACGATGGCGACGGGGCGTGCTGGTGTCGTCATGCGGCAAGATCCCTCGATTTGATGTGGGTCGCGACGCGCAGCGCCTGGGCGGCAACACTGAGCGCCGGGTTCACCGCGGCCGAGGTCGGCAGATAGGAGGCGTCGACCACGAAGAGGTTCGGATGGTCGTAGGCGCGGCACCAGATATCGAGTGGTGCCGTTGCCGGATCGTTGCCGATGCGCACCGTGCCGCACTGGTGCGACGGCGTGCGCTTGTCGAAGGCGCGGGCGAGCACGATCGGGAAGCCGGCCTTCTTCAGGGCGCCCTTCAGCTTGGTGACGAGGTCGAGATGGGCCTGCCAGTTGGTGCGCGTCCACTTCATGACGATCCGGTCGCGGTCGACCGTGATTCGGCTCTCGGGATGCGGCAGGTCCTCGCTCATCGCGTAGAAATCGATGGTGTGGGCGGCAACCTGTTCCAGCAGCCATTCCGGTACGGAGGGCATGTTGGCCTTCAGGATTTTGCCGGAGACGCGGCCGAGCAGCTGGACATTGCCGAGCGGCGCGCCGCCGTTTCCGTCGGAGAGATAGTAGTCGTTGAAGCCAAAGCTCTTCTGGTAGACGGAGGTGTTCTTGTAGAAGGGCGAGACGCCGATCACGGCGCTCGAATTGTGGTTCATGAAGTTGCGGCCGACCTGGTCGGAGCTGTTGGCGAGGCCTTTCGGGAAGGCCTCCGAGGCCGAGCGGAGCAGGAGCACGGCCGATTGCACGGCGCCGGCCGAAAGGATCACCAGCTTCGGCGAGATGCTCCGGGCTTCATCGCCCTGCATATAATGCACGGTCGAAATGCTGCGGCCATGCGGCGTGGTGGCAAGCCGTGTCACCCGGCAATGGGTGCGCAGTTCGACATTCGGATGCTTGAGAGCCTCGGCGAGCGCCGCACTTTCTGCATCCATCTTGCCGTCATTGCTGTTCGGATGGGCATCCCAGGGCGTCTTCGCCTTGGCCAGCCAGCGGTCGATGTCGATGCCGAGCGGCAGCGAATAGGGATGCAGGCCGTTCGCCTTCATCCTGGCGCGGACCTTCGCGATGGCCTGTTCGTCCGGCACGGGCGGGAAAGGGTAGGGCGCGGAATGGTGCGGCTCGGTCGGGTCTTCGCCGAGCGTACCGCGCACATTGAAGAGTTTTTCGGCGGCGGAATACCACGGCTCCAGCTCTTCATAGGGGAAGGGCCAGGCGGGGGAGACGCCTTCGCGATGCTTCATCTCCTCGAAGTCTTCCCTACGGTAGCGCACCAGCACCGCGCCGTAGAACTTCGAATTGCCGCCGACATTGTAGTAGTTGCCAGGGTTGAAGGCCGTGCCGTCGGCCTCGTACCACATCTCCTTCGGGCGGAAATGGCCACGCTGGAAGATCGCGCGCTGGTCGCGGTTTTCCGGGCGGTCGGGCAGGTGGTCGCCCGCCTCCAGGATGACGATCCTTGCGCCCGTCGGGGCGAGAGCGGCGGCCATGGTGGAGCCGCCGATGCCCGATCCGATGATGACGATGTCCGGCTGCGTGGTCATGATCTACTCAGGCGATGCGAAGCTGGTTTGCGGGGTCGAAGAACACCGCCTTGTCGAGGTTGAAGGCGAGGCGCGCCGTCTGGCCGGGGGCGATGCGTACATCGGCCCGCAGGCGCGCGACGACCTCCTTGCCGCCGAGATGGGTGACGGCGAACGTGTCGGCGCCGGCGGGCTCCACCACTTCGATCAGGCAGTCGCCCTCGCCGATCGTGCGGGCATTGCGGTCCGCGCCATCAGGGTCCGTCAGCGCCTCCGGGCGGATGCCGAAGATCACATCCTTGCCCTTATAGGCGGCAAGTCCGCCGGGCGCGTTCGGTACCGACAGCACCAGCGGTTCGGCCTGGTGGCGGGCGAGCGAGACGGCCATGCCGGTGCCGTTCTGCTCAATCTTCGCCGAAAGCAGGTTCATGGCCGGTGAGCCCATGAAGTCGGCGACGAAGATGTTGGCGGGGTTGTTGTAGATTTCCGCCGGCGAGCCGAACTGCTGCAGCACGCCGTCCTTCAAGACGGCGATCTTGGTGGCGAGCGTCATCGCCTCGATCTGGTCGTGCGTGACGTAGACGATGGTGGTCTTCATGCGCTGGTGCAAGCGCTTGATTTCGGTGCGCATGTCGACGCGCAGCTTGGCGTCGAGGTTCGACAGTGGTTCGTCGAACAGGAAGAGTTTCGGGTCGCGCACCAGCGCCCGGCCCATGGCGACGCGCTGGCGCTGGCCGCCGGAGAGCTGGCCCGGCTTGCGATCGAGTAGATGGCCGATCTGCAGCATGTCGGCGACCTGCTTGATCGCCTTTTCCCGCTCTTCCTTCGGCACGCCGCGGATTTCCATGCCGAAGGCGATGTTTCCGCCGACCGTCATGTTCGGGTAGAGCGCGTAGGACTGGAACACCATGGCGATATCGCGCTTGGAGGGGTGCAGGCCCGCAACCGAGCGGCCGTCGATGGCGATGTCGCCCGAGGTGATCGGCTCCAGGCCGGCGATCGTGTTGAGCAGCGTGGACTTGCCGCAGCCGGAGGGGCCGACGAGCACGAGGAAGCCGCCCTGTTCGATCTCGAGATTGATGTCCTTCAGGATTTCGAGCGATCCGTAGGATTTGCGCAGGTTGCTGATCTTCAGGAAAGACATGGACATTATCCTTTCACGGCGCCGGACATCAGGCCGCGCACGAAATACCGTCCGGAGACGATGTAGACGATGAGGGTGGGGAGTGCGGCGAGGATCGCGCCCGCGAAATGCACGTTGTATTCCTTCACGCCCGTCGAGGACTGGACGAGGTTGTTGAGCGCCACCGTCATCGGCGTCGTACCCGCGCCGGAGAAGGAGGCGCCGAACAGGAAGTCGTTCCAGATGTTGGTGAACTGCCAGATGACGGAGACGACGATGATCGGCCCGGAGGACGGCAGCAGGATGCGGTAGAAGATCTGGAAGAAGCTCGCGCCGTCGATCTGAGCGGCACGCACCAGCTCGGTTGGGAAGTTTTCGTAGTAGTTGCGGAAATAGAGCGTCGTGAAGCCGAGGCCGTAGACAATGTGCACCAGGATCAGGCCCCAGAGCGAACCGGCCAGCCCCAGCATGCCGAGGATGCGCGCCATCGGGATCAGCACGATCTGGAACGGGATGAAGCAGGAGAGCAGCAGCAGGCCGAAGAAGACGTTCGAGCCCCTGAACTGCCACTTGGTCAGCACGTAGCCGTTCAGCGCGCCGATGATGGTGGAGATCGCCACGGCCGGCACGACCATCAGGATCGAGTTGATGAAGAAGGGGCGAAGGCCGGTCGGCTGCACGCCGATCTGCGCCGTCGACCAGGCTTGCAGCCAGGGCTCGATCGTCCAGACCTTCGGCAGGTTCAGCATGCCGCCCTGGCGGATTTCCTCCAGCGGCTTCAGCGAATTCACCAGCATCACGTAGAGCGGCAGCAGGTAGTAGACCGCAAACAGGATGAGGGCGGTGTAGATCAGCGCACGCGTCAGCTTGTTGTGCGAGATCACGTTGTCGGGGTTTTGAGCGCTCATCGGCCTTTGCCTCCGCGGATTTCGGAATAGAGGTAGGGGATGATGATCGAGAAGATCATGACCAGCATGATGATGGCCGACGAGGCGCCGATGCCCATCTGGTTGCGGGTAAACGTGTAGGAATACATGAAGGTCGCCGGCAGTTCGGTCGCCTGGCCGGGGCCGCCGCCTGTCAGCGCCACGACAAGGTCGTAGGCCTTGATGGCGAGGTGGGCGAGCACGACGAAGGCGGACAGGAAGACCGGGCGCATCAGCGGAATGATGATGCGGCGGTAGATCGTCGAGGTCGAGGCGCCGTCGATCTGGGCCGCCTTGATGATCTCGTTGTCGACGCCGCGGAGCCCTGCGAGGAACATCGCCATGACGAAGCCGGAGGATTGCCAGACGGCGGCGATCACCACGCAGTAGATCGCGTAGTTTCGGTCCTTGATCCAGTTGAAGGAGAAGCTCTCCCAACCCCACAGGTGCATGGTGTTTTCAAGCCCGATGCCGGGGTCAAGGAACCACTTCCAGGCGGTGCCCGTCACGATGAAGGAGAGCGCCATCGGGTAGAGGTAGATCGGCCGGAGAATGCCTTCGGCGCGGATCTTCTGGTCGAGCAGGATGGCGAGCCCGAGCCCCAGCACCGAGCAGATGACGATGTAGAGCGAGGCGAAGATCGCGAGATTCGAGATCGCCCGCCACCAGTGCGGCAGCGCCCAGAGCTTGGAATAGTTGCTGAGGCCCACGAAATTGTAGGAGGGCAGCATCTTGCTGTCCGTCAGCGACAGGAAGCCCGTATAGGCGATGAAGCCGTAGACGAAGACGAGCACGATGAGGAAACTGGGTGCCAGCACGAGCTTCGGCAGAAGCTCCTGCAGCCGGCTTCGGCTATCCATGGTCGGTACCACCGTTGAAATCGGGTTACAGGGCGGCTCGTGGCCCCCTCATCCGGCTGCCGCCACCTTCTCCCCGTCGGGGAGAAGGGCTTTGCCGCGACGTTCAAGTTCCCTCTCCCCAGCGGGGAGAGGGTAGGGTGAGGGGGCTAGCCCCTTACTTCGCGGCCTCGACGGCGGCCTTGAGTTCCGTCACGGCTTCCTCGGAGGAAAGCTCGCCGTTGAACTGGCGGGTCACGACGTCATAGATCGCGTTCTTGACCGAGGCCGGATTGGCGTGGCCGTGTGCCATGGAGCCGAACAGCGAGCCGTTGGTGTTGGCTTCTGCGAGGTCCTTGATGGCCTTCTTGCCGCAATCGTCGAAGGCTTCGTCCGAGACGTCGGTGCGGGCAGGGGCAGAGCCCTTGACCACGTTGAAGGCCGACTGGAAGGCCGGGCTTTCGATAGCGGTCGCCATTTCGAGCTGCGACGGGATCTTGGCGTCGGCAACCTTGAACATCGCGAACTGGTCGGAGTTGAAGGTGACCGAACCCTGCGTGCCCGGGAAGCGCATGCAGACGAAGTCCGTGCCCGGCTTCTTGCCGGCCTTGATGAATTCGCCCTTCGCCCAGTCGCCCATGAACTGCACGCCGGCCTTGCCTTCGATGACCATGGCGGAAGCGAGGTTCCAGTCACGGCCCGAGAAGTTGTCGTCCACGTAGGAGCGCAGCTTCGTCATGCGGTCGAAGGCTTCCTTCATCTGGGCGCCGCCCAGCGTGTCCGGATCGAGGTCGATGAACGCCTTCTTGTAGAAGTCGTTGCCGAAGGACAGCACGACCGCGTCGAAGATCGTCGCGTCCTGCCACGGCTGGCCACCATGGGCGACCGGCGTGATGCCCTGTTCCTTGAACTTGTCGAGGAGAGCAACAAGCTCGTCCCAGTTCGCCGGCTCCTTGCCGCCTGCCTTGTCGAGGGCTGCCTTGTTGACCCAGACCCAGTTCGTGGAGTGCACGTTGACCGGGGCTGCGATCCAGTGGCCGTCATACTTCGAGAACTGCTGGAGCGCGGTCGGGATGACCTTGTCCCAGCCTTCCTTGGCGGCGATGTCGTCGAGATTGCCGAGTGCGCCTTCCTTGGCCCAGTCGAGAATATCGAAGCCGAGCATCTGCACCGCGGTCGGCGCATTGCCGGCCGTGACGCGGGCGCGCAGCACCGTCATGGCTTCCGTGCCGCCGCCGCCGGCAACCGGCATGTCGGTCCAGGAAATGCCCTTGGCTTCCAGATCCTTCTTCAGAACGTCGAGAGCGGCGGCTTCGCCACCCGAGGTCCACCAGTGCAGAACCTCGACGCCTTCGGCTGCCTTGGCGGACATGCCGCCCATCGTCATCATCACCGCGGCGATTGCGGTGGTTGTTAGAAACTTGCGCATCGTATTCCTCCCGTTTGCAAGTTCGAGGGCGAGAGCCTCCTCCCGCCGATTTCCCCGAGGCCCTTGAAGGCGTCGGAATTTCGTTTGCGGCTCAAAGTGCCGCGCCAATTTAAAACGTTGTAAATTTGCGGAGTCAAGCCACCCGAGGCGTCGGCCGCGACTGCTTTCGCAAATGCGGTAAATTCGGGCAGTTCAGGCGATTGGCGCAAATTCGGGCGCTTGCTGCGCTGCACGGAAAACGTTTTAAATTCTGTGCGGTGCAAGATTGCTAGAGGCGTAGCGCGTCGGTATGGTGCCGCCGATCGACGCCCGCCATCCAAAGAAACGCACCCGTGTCCCGCATCGAAAAGCCCGCCGACAGTGAACCCGCCCGCAGCCCGTCCCGAGCCGGCAAGCCGACGCTGAAGACGATTGCCGAAATGACGGGCCTGGCGATCACCACGGTCTCCCGTGCGCTCGGCAATGCGCCGCAGATTTCCGAAAACACCCGCCGGCGCGTGCATGAGGTCGCCGCCGAGATCGGCTACCTGCCCGACCGCGCCGCCCAGCGCCTCAAGACCGGCCGCACCAATGTCATTTCCGTGCTGCTCGATCCGCACGAGGAAATTCTGGGCTTCGGCACGTCCATCATGCATGGCCTGGCGCGCGCGCTCCAGACGACGCCCTACCATCTCATCGTCACGCCGAATTTTCTCGACGGCAGCAATGTCGATGCCGTCAACTACATCATCCGCAACGGCATGGCCGACGGCCTGATCTTTTCGCGCACCGAACCCTTCGATCCGCGCGTGCGGCTGCTGCTCGAAAACGGCTTTCCCTTCGTCACGCACGGCCGCACGGAATTTTCCACCCCGCACGCCTTCGTCGACTACGACAATTACGCCTTCGCCTACGAGGCCACCAGGCGCCTGATCGTCAAGGGCCGGCGCAAGGTCACGATCATCCGGCCGCCGAAGCGCCTGACCTTCCACCAGCACATGCTGCACGGTTTCATGACCGCGGTGCGCGAGGCCGGTATCGCCTACGAAATTCCCGACACGCTCGATCTCGACAGTCCGGCCGACATGATCCGCGACTATGTGCGCCGCCGCAGCGGTGAGCCTGATCCGCCGGACGGTTTCGCCTGTCCCGGGGAAGTCTCGGCACTTGCCACCATCACCGGCATGAGCGACCAGGGTTTTACCCTCGGCACGGAATACGACATCGTCGCCAAGCAGACCTCGCTGCTGCTCAGCCAGATCCAGCCCAAGGTCGAGACGATCTACGAGGACCTCAAGGCGGCCGGAGAGGCCATGGGGCAGCTGCTCTTGCAGCGCATCGCCGGCGAGCCCGTCGAGGACCTCACGATCCTGCAAAGCCCGCAGTTCGGCTTCCCGACGCCCTGAGCGGGCGGCAAAGCCGATCCCATCCATGATTGTCGGGAAGGGTTTTGTCATCGCGGCATCCACCAGCCGGTACGCGCGCCCATATGCATGTTGAGCGTCTTGGTCTCGGTGTAGTCCTCCACCGCATGGCGACCGAGTTCGCGGCCGAGTCCGGACTGTCGGTAGCCACCGAAGGGCAGTTCGGACGCGCCGTCCATGAAAGTGTTCATCCAGACCGTGCCGGCGCGCACCTTGCGGCCGACCGTCAGGCAGGTGTCGAAGTCGCGGCTCCACACACCGGCCGACAGGCCGTAGTCGATGGCGTTGGCGATGCGGATCGCCTCTTCCGTCGTCTCGAAGGTCAGCACCGACAGCACCGGACCGAAGACTTCCTCGCGGGCGACCGTCATCTCGGGCAACACGCCGGAGAGGATGGTCGGTGCCATGAACTGGCCGAGGCCGAGATCGAGTGCGCCGCCGCCGAGTGCGACCGAAGCGCCGGCCCTGGTGGCGCCCTCAACATAGGAGCCGATCTTTTCGAGGTGCTGCGGCGTGATGATCGCGCCGACCTGGGTCGTCGGATCGAGCGGATCGCCGACCTTCACTTGTCTCGCAAGTTCGGCGATGCGGGCGGTCACGTCCGCCGCAATCGACGTGTGCAGGATCAGTCGCGAGCCGGCATTGCAGCATTCGCCCGCGTTGAAATAGGCGCCGAAGACGGCGGCGTCGATGAATTCGTCGAGGTTGGCATCGGGGAAGATGATCTGCGGGTTCTTGCCGCCGAGTTCCAGCGAGACCTTCTTCAGCGTCTGCGCGGCATTGGCCATCGTCAGGCGGCCGACGCCGGTGGATCCGGTAAACGAGATCATGTCCACGTCGGGATGTGTGGTCATCGGTGCGCCGACTTCAGGGCCGGTGCCGGTGAGGATGTTGACGACACCGGCGGGCACGCCCGCTTCGATGAGGATTTCGCCGAGCACCAGCGTCGAGCCGGAGGTGAGCTCCGAAGGCTTGACGACCGTCGTGCAGCCGGCGGCGAGCGCGAAGGGCAGCTTCTGGCTGACGATCAGGAAGGGGAAGTTCCACGGCGTGATGATGGAGACGACGCCGATTGCCTCGCGCAGCACGACGCCGAGCGTGCCTTCGCCGAGCGTGTTGTAGCTTTCGCCGTGCAGGTCACGGGCAAGGGCTGCGGCATAGCGCCAGATATCGGCAGCACCGCCGAGTTCGCCCTTGGCCTGGCTGATCGGCTTGCCGCTCTCGATGCAGTCGAGGAAGGCCAGTTCATCGGCGCGGGCGGCGATGAGGTCGGCGGCCTTCAGCAGGATGTTCGAGCGCTCTGCGCCCGTCATGGTCGGCCATGGACCGTCGTCGAAGGCCTTGCGGGCGGCTGCGATGGCGCGTTCGGCATCGGCCTTGGTGCCGGCCGGATAGCGGCTGACCACGATGCCGTGGCCCGGTGCCACGCGTTCGAGCACGGGGCCTGCGCCTTCCGTCCAGACGCCGTCGATCAGCATGCGGAAATCGCGTGCCTTGAAGTTTTCCAGCGCTTTCGGCTTCACATGCGCGGTCATTACCATTCTCCCTTGAACTCTGCGGGGCGCTTACCCGTGAAGGCGGCGACGCCTTCCTTCAGGTCCCCGGTCTTGGCGACGAGGATCGAGCCCAGGGCCTCCACCGCCGCACCATTGTCTTCGCCGTTTGCTACGGCGATCATCAGTTTCGAGACTTCCGTCGCCGCAGGCCCACGGGCCGCGATGCGCGCGACATAGGCCTTTGCAGCCTCGACGGCCGTTCCCGTTTCCACAACCTGGTCGACGATGCCGAGCGTCTGCGCCTCCACGGCGGTCAGCACCTCGCCGCCGAGCAGCATGCGCCGCACGGTCTGCGCGCCAAAGCGTTTCACCAGCCGCTGGGTGCCGGACCAGCCCGGAACCATGCCGAGGCCGGCTTCCGGCAGGCCGATCTTCACCTGCGTTTCGGCGATGCGAATGTCGGCGGCAGCCGCCAGTTCCAGCCCGCCACCGAGCGCGTGGCCGTTGACGGCGGCGATCAGCGGCATGCGCAACGTCGCCAGCCGTTCGAACACCCGGTGGCCGAAGCGCACCCAGGCATGGCCGAATTCATTGGCTTCCATGCCGGCCCAGGCGCGGATATCGCCGCCCGCCGAAAAGGCCTTGCCTTCGCCGGTCAGGATCGCGACGCGCACGGCGGCATTCGCCTCGACCGCGTCGCAGGCAGCGGAAAGCTCCTTCAGCATGTCGATGTCGAAGGCGTTCGCCTTTTCCGGCCGCGCGACGGTGATCGTCGCGACGTAGCCTTCAATGGAGATGCGGATGCGCGGTTCAGCCATGGTGTGCTCCTGCTAGCTGGCGCGGAGCCTTCTGCGGCAGCGTCAGGCCGATCGGCGCATCGGTGAACAGCGCGGCATCCATGACCTTCAGGTCCGGCGAAACGATGAGGTCGAATTCCGACTGGTCGAGGATGTGCGCCTGAAGATCGACGCCCGGTGCGATCTCGGTGAGCACGATACCCTCCGGCGTCAGCTTGAGCACGCAGCGCTCGGTGACATAGGTGATGTCCTGCCCCTGCGCCACGCCGCGCGGGCCGGAGAAGGTGACGTGCTCGACAGCGTTGACCAGCTTCTTGAGCTTGCCTTCCTTCTCGATCACCAGCTTGCCGCCCTCGACGGCAAGCTTGGCGCCGGCATTGAACATGCCGGAGAAGACGATCTTCTTCGCCCGTGCCGTGATGTCGACGAAGCCGCCGGCGCCTGCCGTCACATGCGGCCGGAACGAGAGCTTCGACACATTGACCGAGCCGTCCTTGCCGATTTCCAGGAAGGAAAGCAGCGAGGCATCGAAGCCCGCGCCCTGGAAATAGGTGAACTGGTAGGGCGAGGGCATGAAGGCATCGGCATTCGACGCGCAGCCGAAGGCGAAGTCGAGCAGCGGCACGCCGCCGACCGCACCCTGTTCGATCACCCAGGTGACGGTGCCGTGCAGGCCCTCTTCGAGAAGGATGCGCGGCACGTTGGCGGAAATGCCGAAGCCGAGATTGACGGCGCTGCCGGCCTGCAGTTCCTGCGCCACGCGGCGGGCGATGACCTTCTGGATGTTGAATTCCGGCACGCGGAATGTGTCGAGCGGCCGGAAGATCTCGCCTGATATCGCGGGATCGTACAGCGTCTGCGTCGTCTGCTTCTGGTCGGGATCGACCACGACGTAGTCGACCAGCATGCCGGGCACGCGCACGTCGTGCGGCTTCAGCGAGCCTTCCTTCACGATGCGCTTGACCTGCGCAATGACGATACCGCCATTGTTGCGGGCGGCGAGCGCCTGGTCGAGGCCGCCGAGATAGGCGCCTTCGTGTTCGTAGGTCAGGTTGCCGCGTTCGTCTGCCGTCGTGGCGCGAATGATCGCCACCTGCGGTGCGATCGCCTTGAAATACAGCCATTCCTCACCGGCGAAGGTGATTTTTTCGACGACCGGGGTCTTTGCCGCCGAAGCATTCATAGCGCAGCCTTCGCGGCTCGGATCGACGAAGGTTTCGAGGCCGACCTTGGTGATCACGCCCGGGCGCTTGGCGGCGGCCTCGCGGTGCATGTCGAAGAGAATGCCGGACGGGACGTTGTAGGCGGCGACCTCGTCGCTGCCGATCATCTGCCAGATCAGCGGCGGTTCGGACGAGGAGGGGCCGGATGGATAGGAGCCGCCGATGATCGTCTTCAGCAGGCCTTTTTTCGCGATGTAATCCACGCCCTTGATGCCGCTCATGTCGCCGGCGGCGATCGGATGCAGCGTGGTGAGGTTCTGCGGATGACCGGTCTCGTCGAAGCGCTCGCCGATCGCCTTCAATGTCAGGTCCGGGCAACCGAGGCCGGAGGAGGAGGAGACCGAAACGACGGCGCCGTCCGGGATCAGGTCTGCGGCCTGGCGTGGCGTGATATGCTTGCTCATGGTCTTTTAGAGTCCAGGTTCGATGCTGACCGTGCGGCCCGTGCGGGCCGCCTCGACGACCGCCAGCCCGGTGGCCAGCGACCAGACGCCGTCCTCGCCCGTGGCGGAGGGCTGTCCCTTGCCGGCAATGGCCGCATGAAAGGCGGCAAGTGCCGTTTCGTAGAGGTTGCGGTGATCGAGCGGCAGCTCCTGCTCGCCATTCGCATCGCGCAGCGTCACGGTGCCGGCGGCGCGCTGGCTCATGACGTTGCGGCCGATCAGCGAACCGTCCGTGCCGTGCACTTCCAGGCCGGTTTCGGCGTATTTGGTGGTGAAACCATCGTGGAACTGCGCGATCACGCCGTTCTCGAAGCGCAGCACGCCCATCACAGCATCTTCCAGCCCGGCCTTGCCCATGCCACCGGCCTGCGAAAAGGCGATCGCTTCCACCGGATTGGCGTCCAGCACGAAGCGCAGCGTGTCGGCGTCGTGCACGGTGATGTCGAGGATCACGCCGCCGCCGGCTTCCGGCTTGTCGAGGCGCCAGCCCTGCAGGTGCGGCGGCAGGTAGACGGCATGGAAAACACGGGCCGACAGTGGCTTGCCGATGCGGCCGGCCTTGATCGCCGCGCGCATGGCGCCGTGCGTCGCCGCATTGCGCAGGTGGTGGTTGGTCGCCATGACGACGCCGGCATCCTTTGCCGCCTTGACCATGCCGCGGGCGTCCTCAAGCGACATTGCAAGCGGCTTTTCGCAGAGAATATGCTTTCCCGCCTTGGCTGCCGCCAGCGCCTGGTCGCGGTGCAACTCGTTGGTCGTCGAAATATAGACGGCGTCGATGTCGGGGTCGTTCACCAGGTCGGCGAGCGTGGTGACCGATTTCGCAATGCCCTGTGCATCCGCATAGGCCCTGCCGCGCTCGGCATTCGTGCTCATCACGGAGACGATTTCGCCGCCCGTCGCGCGGATCGCGCCGATCACCCATTCCTTGGCGATTGTGCTCGCCCCGATCAAACCCCATCGTGTCATGCCGAAATCCTCCTCGTCTTGTCGTTCAATCCGGCGCCGCAGCTCTGGCGCACGACGAGGCGCACGGAACTGACGATCGCCTCGGGCTCTACCCGGCCTGCATTGATCTGTTTCAAAAGCAGGTGCGCCGCACGCCGGCCCATGCCCTGCGGATCGACGGAAACCGTCGTCAGCGCGGGTACTGCGGTTTCGGCCTCGATCACGTCGTCGAAGCCGACCACGCCGAAATCGCGGCCGGGTTCCTTGCCGGCGGCCCGCAGGCCATCACAGACGCCGAAGGCGGCCGCGTCGTTGAAGCAGAGGGCCGCGGTCGGCGGTTCGGGCAGCAGCAAGGCGCGCTCTATGGCCGCGACACCGCCGGCGCGCGATGCCGTCGTGGCGATGACGAGGGAATTCTGAGCCTCAAGCCCACCCTCCGCCAGCGCCTCGCGCCAGCCCTGGACACGCTCGGTAAACACCGTGGTGTTCGAGATGCCGCCGAGGAAGGCGATGCGGCGATGGCCGAGCGCGATGAGGTGGCGCACGGCATCCTTCGCGCCGGCATAATTGTCGGAAAACAGCGTCGAGACCTTGGCGCCGACCACGTTGCGCACCACGGCGACGACCGGAATGCCGCTTGCCACCAGCGGCTTCAGGTCGGCGGCTTCCGTGCCGCGGGCAGGCGAGAAGATAAGGCCGGCAATGCCGTGCTCGCGCATGGAGGCGATGACCTCGCGCTGGCGGTCGACGCTTTCGGCGGAGTTCGACAGGAACTGGACATAGCCGGCAGACTGCATGACCATGTCCATGCCGACGGCAAGTTCCGCGAAGAAGGAGTTGGTGAGGTCGTTGACGATGATGCCGATGATGCGCGAGGAGGCGGATTGACGCAGGTTCGCAGCACCGCGATTATAGACATAGCCGAGTTCGCGAATGGTGGCGTTCACCTTGGCGCGGGTCACCTCGTTCACCAGCGGGCTCGCCTGCAGGACGAGCGACACCGTCGACTTCGACACGCCGGCAGCGCGCGCAATATCGATGACGGTCACCCGGCCTTTGTTCACGATCAGTCCTCCCTGTGCGAGCTGCAATGTGCTCGCTTGTTGGATGTAGTTAATTGGATCGTTCCAAATTTGTCAAGTGCGTTTGATGAAGATTGAAGGCATATGTCGGCCCGGTCTTCTGGCCAGGCCGCTTTCTCTCCGCCTGTCCTGGTGAGCTTCTTTTGGCCAATCCAAACCCAGGCATAGCCTGATTTGAGGTTGGTGCGCCGAGATGGGCAGGGCGGAGGAGGGGTGGTGGCAGTTTCCTGCCCTGTCATTGCATCAGGGACGGCCTGCCACCAATCAGAGTACTTCAAAAAATCGCACTTGAAATTTGGAACGATCTAAATTATTGCCCTGAGAAACCCTTGGGAGGATTTCATGCCGATCAACCTTTCCCTGCCGCGTGCCGATGGTGGCGTCGAAGCCTACGCTCTCGTGGGAACGCCCACGGCGCGTCCCGCCGGCGTGCCCGTCTTCAGCCGTATCGCCTATGCCGCGGCCCATGTGGTATCGGACCCGCGTCGCGATACGCGCCCCTGGGAGGCGCCGGCCGTCGATTGGGACGCCACCATGGCCTTCCGCCATCATCTCTGGTCGCTCGGCTTCCGCATCGCCGAGGCGATGGATACGGCACAGCGCGGCATGGGGCTCGATTGGGCCGGCGCGCAGGAGTTGATCCGCCGGTCGCTGGCGGACGCTAGAACGGTGCCGGATGCTGACCTCGCCTGCGGCGCCGGCACGGATCACCTGAACCCGGCCGATGCCCGCTCGCTGGACGATGTGATCGCGGCCTATGAGGAACAGGTCGGCTTTGTCGAAAAGCATGGCGGCCGCGCGATCATGATGGCCAGCCGCGCGCTTGCCCGTCTCGCCAAATCGCCGGACGATTACCGCAAGGTCTATGGCCGCATCCTCGGCCAGGCGAAGGACAAGGTCGTGCTGCACTGGCTCGGCGACATGTTCGATCCGCAGCTGAAGGGTTATTGGGGCTCGGACAGTTTCGAGCCGGCGCTCGATGCGGTGCTGTCGATCATCGACGAAAATCGCAACAAGGTCGAAGGCATCAAGATTTCGCTTCTCGAAAACGCCAAGGAAGTGGCGCTGCGCGATCGCCTGCCGGAAGGCGTGCTGTGTTTTACCGGTGACGATTTCAACTATGCCGAACTGATCGAGGGCGATGGGCGCAAATACAGCCATGCGCTGCTCGGCATCTTCGATGCGGTGGCGCCCCAGGCCTCTAAGGCGCTGGCTTCGCTGGCCACCGGCGACGTTGCGACGTTCCGCTCGGTCATCGAGCCGACCGTGCCGCTGTCGCGCAAGATCTTCGAAGCGCCGACGCAGTATTACAAGGCGGGCGTCGTCTTCCTTGCTTGGCTGAACGGCCATCAGGACCACTTCACCATGCCGGCCGGCATGCAGTCCGCGCGCGGCGTGCTGCATTATGCCGATGTCTTCCGCCTCGCCGACCAGGCAAATGTGCTCGACAAGCCGGATCTGGCCGCAGAGCGCATGAAAAGCCTGATGACCGTGCTCGGGGTGCGTTGAGATAGCTGTGGATGACCGGCCCTTTGGCCGGTCGTTCCGTCTATCCGGCGCTAAACTCCGCCTCCTCGAAAGCGTGACGGGAGCGGATGATGACGGATGTGAAGATCGGCGAAAGCTGGAAGGCGCCGCTCGCGGCGGAATTCTCCAGTCCCTACATGGCCGACCTGAAGACCTTTCTGCTGGAGCAGAAGCAGGACGGGCGGCGCATCTTCCCCAAGGGGCCTGAATATTTTCGTGCGCTGGACCTGACGCCGCTCGATGAGGTGCGGGTCGTCATTCTCGGTCAGGATCCCTACCACGGCGAAGGACAGGCGCACGGACTGTGCTTTTCCGTGCAACCCGGCGTGCGCATTCCGCCGTCGCTCGTCAATATCTACAAGGAATTGCAGGAAGACCTCGGCATTGCGCGGGCGAATCATGGCTTCCTAGAACATTGGGCCAAGCAGGGCGTGCTGCTGCTCAACAGCGTCCTGACGGTGGAAATGGGCCGCGCCGCCTCGCATCAGGGCAAGGGCTGGGAACGCTTTACCGATGCGGTGATCCGCGCCGTCAACGAGCAGGAAAAACCCGTCGTCTTCATCCTCTGGGGCTCGTACGCGCAGAAGAAGGCCGCCTTCGTTGACAGCAAGCGCCATCTTGTGCTGCGCTCGGTTCATCCCTCGCCACTTTCCGCACATAACGGGTTTTTCGGCACGAAACCGTTTTCTAGGGCGAATGCCTTCCTGGAAAAAAACGGCCGCAAGCCGATCGACTGGCAATTGCCGGCAACGCCGGAATAGAAATCGACAGGCGGGGCTGGTAGGCTCTGCCGCATGGCTCCCACCGGTTCCGTCATCGACTGGCTGCTCGCTTCGGATCCCGCGATCCGCTGGCAGGTGATGCGCGACCTCCTCGATGCGCCGGAAGCGGAATGGCAGGCCGAGCGCGCCAGGGTGGAAACCGAAGGCTGGGGCGCGCGGCTCCTCTCCCATCAGGATCAGGATGGCCAATGGGCCGGTGGCGCCTTCATGCCGGCCGGCTACACGCAGGAGAACTGGCGCGACCTCGGCCAGGCTTGGACCGCCACCTGCATTTCCCTGCAGCAGCTTTACGACTTCGGCCTCGATCCTTCATCGGCACGGGCGCGGCGTACGGTTGATCTCATTGCGAAGAATTCGCGCTGGGACCATGACGGCCAGCCTTTCTGGGATGGCGAAGTCGAAGAATGCATCAATGCCCGCACGGTGATGGTGGGCGTCTATTTCGGTGTCGAGGTTTCGCCGATCGTCGAGCGGTTGCTGGGCGAACGGCAGTCGGATGGCGGCTGGAACTGCGAGCGCTGCAACGGCTCGCACCGCTCGTCCTTCCACACGACGATCAATGTGCTGGAAGGACTGCTCGAATACGAAAAAGCCAAGGGCGCCACGGCGAAAACGCACGCGGCGCGGGCAGCGGGTGAAGCCTATCTGCTGGAACGCGGTCTTTTCCGCCGTCTCGGCACCGGCGCGCCGGTGGACGAACGCTATCTGAAATTCCTCAACCCGAACCGCTGGCGCTACGATGTTCTGCGCGGTCTCGACTATTTCCGCGCGGCGTCGCTGGCGACAGGCGCTGTACCCGATCCTCGCCTGCGCGAGGCGATCGACCATCTACGCTCCCGGCAGTCGGACGATGGCACCTGGCCGCTCGACTGGACCTTGAAGGGGCCGGTCTGGTTCGAGATGGAGGTGCCGGGACAGCCCTCGCGCTGGATCACGCTTCGGGCCTTGCGCGTGCTGCGCTGGTGGGATGCGGCCGGTGACGGGCACCGGCCGTCCTGAGCTTAGCGGACCAGCGTCTCGTCGAGCAGCGCCATCACCTTTTCCGCATCGATGCCGATGCAGGCATGCTGGCTCGGCAGGTCGTCCCAGTTGCCGGGCGGGAAGCCGCGGCCGTCCGGCTTCTGGATCGTCTGGCCATCGGCAATGCCGCCGGCGACGACGCGGATCGCGCCACTGCGCGTCTCGAAGAGTTCGGGGGCGACGAGATAGACGCAGGCGCAGCTGTCGTGCACCACCATGCCCTCGTCCTTCACATGCTGGCCGTAGAAATCGATGTAGAACTGCGAGATGTCGGAGAGCAATTTCAGGTGCTTGCCGTTCTGCGCCGTGAGGTCGGCCAGCCGCTTGCGCAGCATCACGGTCTTCATCGTCACGTCGAGACCGACGACGACCACCTTCCACGCCGCCCCCATCACGACGTCGGCCGCCTCCGGGTCGCCGTGGATATTGGCTTCGGCGGCGGGCGTGATGTTGCCGGGCACGTCGAAGGCGCCACCCATGATGATGACCTGCTTGACGAGACCGGCGATCTCCGGGTCTTCCTTCAGCGCATAGGCGAGGTTCGACATGCGGCCGACGGCGATCAGCGTCACCTCGCCGGGATTGGCGCGGACCGTCTCGATGATGAAGCGGTGCGCCGGGCGCGGATCGAGCGGCAGGTCGATCGTGTCAGGGACGTCGATATTGCCGAGCCCGTCATGGCCGTGGATCATCACCGGCCAGTCGATCGGGTTGCGCATCGGATTGTAGGTCTTGCCGTCACCCTTCGCCACCGGCGCCCCGATGCCCCATTCGCGCTTCAAAAACAGCGCGTTGCGCGTCGTCGTCTCGATCGAGGCATTGCCGAAGACGGTGGTGATGCCGATCAGGTCGATCTCGGGGTGATTGTGCAGGAACAGCAGCGCCATCGCGTCGTCGACGCCGGGATCCGTATCGAAAATAACCTTGTGCATGGTCGTTTCTTTCTTTTTGTTGTCCTGGAGATCGCGCGTTTACTGGAAGCGGGCGATGGAGAAGGGGGCGAGCGCTGTCTCTCCTTCGCCGGCCAGCAACCGCGCGACATGGCGCCCGGTCGTTGCCGAAAGCGTGAGGCCAAGATGGCCATGGCCGAAGGCGAAGGCGATGCGCGGATCGCCGGGATGCAGGCTGATGACGGGCAGGGTATCCGGCGTCGAGGGGCGTCGCCCCATCCACTCCGTGCCGCCCTCTTCCGGAAGGTCAGGCACGTAGCGCCGCATCTTCTTGCGCATCACGGCGGCACGCTTGTAGTTGGCGGGCGCGTCCGGCGAGGCGAGTTCCACGGCGCCACCAACGCGCAGCGCATTCTCGAAGGGGGTCGCGACAAAGCCGTGCTCGGAGAAGAACACCGGCATTTCCAGCGTGGTCGAGGGGTTCATGAAGGTCGTGTTGTAGCCGCGCTCGGTTTCGAGCAGCACCGTCAGGCCGAGATCGGCGACGAAACGGCGCGACCACACGCCCGAGGTGATCGCCAGCCGATCGAAGGTGAATTCGCCGCCGCCTTCCGTCCTAACGACGATGCCGTTCTCGGCGCGCGCCACCGACGAGACGGTGGCATCGAGCAGCGTCGCGCGCTCGCGCAGCACCGCCTGCAGCCGGCGCAGGAAGGTCAGCGGATATTCGAAGGTCTTGTAGCCGTCGCTGAAGGTGGCGCCGGCAAAGGCGCCCTGCAGCGCCGGCACACGGCGGCGGGTTTCCTCGGCGTCCAGTTTTTCGACATTGCAGCCGATCAGCCTGGCATTCTCTGTCTCGTGCGCGAAAGCCTTGTCGCGGGCCGCAACAGTGTCGAAAACGGTCATGGCGCCGGTATCGCGCATATGGCCGGATATGCCGGCGAAATTTCCGAGGCGCACATGATCGGCCTCGGCCGTCTTCATGAGGTAGAGCATGGCTGCGCGGCTTGCGGTGACGTTTGCCGAGCGCGCGGAGAGCAGGAACTTAAAAAGCCAGGGTGTGAGCGCCGGCAGGTCCTGCCAGCGAACGGTCAGCGGTCCGAGTGGATCAAGCAGCCATTTCGGCACGGAGAGCAGCATGTCCGGCCGGGCGAGCGGATCGATTTCCGGTACGGCCAGAATGCCCGCATTGCCGACGGATGCGGGCAGGCCACCGGCGTCCCGCTCGAGGATGGTGACGCTGTGGCCCTGCTCCAACAGATTGAGCGCTGTGGCACAGCCCATGAGGCCACCGCCGACGATACCGATATGCGCCATGCCGTCCCGCTGCTTGTTCTCGTCTTCATTGGGCCTGCCGCGAAGCACGCGGCCGACCGGTCGCGGCGGACGATAGACGGAAACCGCACCTCTGTCGACACGGCCGCAGCCGTGCCGGGTCACGCCTCCTGTGCCGGCCTGCGGCTTTGCAGCACGTTGCGGAAGAAGGCCAGGATGAAGAGGATGGTCATCAAAAGCACGATGGTCGGGGCCGGCGCACTGTCGATCAGGAAGCTCAGCCAGATGCCGAAGAACGTCGCTCCGACGGCAACCGCGACGGCGACCATCAGCATGCTCGGGAAGCGCCGGGTGACGAGGGCGGCAATGGCACCCGGCGCCACCAGCATGGCGATCGCGATGATGATGCCGACCGCCTTCAGCGCGCCGACCACCACCAGCGACAGCACCGCAAGCAGGCCGTAATGCAGCAGCTTGACCGGCAGGCCGATGGCGGATGCGTGCTGCCTGTCGAAGGCATGCACCAGCAGGTCCTTGCGGAAAAGCAGGATGAAGCCGGTCGAGGCAAGCGCGATGACAGCCGTTTCGACGAGATCCGAGACGGCGATGCCGAGCATGTCGCCGAACAGGATGTGGTCGAGATGGATGTCCGGCTGGATCTTGACGTAGAGCACCAGCCCGATCGCGAACATACCGGAGAAGACGATGCCGAGGATGGTGTCTTCCTTCACCCGGCTGTTGTCCTTGAGGTAGCCGGCGGCAAGCGCGCAGAACAGGCCGGCGACGAAGGCGCCGACCGCAAAGGGCAGGCCGACGACATAGGCGATGACGACGCCCGGCAGCACGGCATGGGAGACCGCATCGCCCATCAGCGACCAGCCCTTCAGCACCAGATAACAGGACAGCAGCGCCATCGGCACGGCGATCATCAGCGTCACCAGGAAGGCGTTCTGCATGAAGGCGAGTTGAAAGGGCATGATGGCGAGTTCGAGCGTCTCGTTCATGGCTTGGCGCCTTCCACGGGTTCGAGCGCCAGTTGGCCCTTGCGGCGTGCGGCAAGCAGGCCGTGTTTCGGGGCGAAGACGAAGGCCAGCAGGAAGATCGCCGTTTGCAGCACGACGATGATGCCGCCGGTCGCACCGTCGAGGAAGTAGGAAATATAGGCGCCGACGAAGCTCGTGCCGGCGCCAAGCGATGCGGCGATGATGATCAGCCGCTGGAAGCGGTCGGTCAAAAGATAGGCGGTGGCCCCCGGCGTCACCACCATGGCGATGACCAGGAAGGCGCCGACCGTCTGCATGGCGGCGACCGTCGAGGCGCTGAGCAGCGTGAAGAACAGGATTTTCAGGCCCGTCGGGTTGAGGCCGATCGAGCGGGCATGGCTCTCGTCGAAGAAGGTGACCATCAGGTCCTTCCACTTGAACAGCAGGATGATGAGCGTGACCGCGCCGATGATGGCGAGCTGGATCGTATCCTCGGGGCTGACGGCAAGGATGTTGCCGAGCACGATGGTCTGGATGTTCACCGGCGTCGGCGACAGCGACACCATGAACAGGCCAAGGCCGAAGAAGGAGGAGAAGATCATGCCGATGATCGCGTCTTCCTTCAGTTTGGTCTGGCGGTTGAGGAAGAGCATGGCGGCGGCGGCAAGCCCGCCGGAGAGGAAGGCGCCGGCCGCAAAGGGCAGGCCGAGCATATAGGCGCCGGCGACGCCCGGCACGATCGAGTGCGAGAGCGCATCGCCGATCAGCGACCAGCCCTTCAGCATGAGATAGGCGGAGAGGAAGCCGCAGATGCAGCCGACCAGCGCGCTGACCCACATGGCGTTGACCATGTAGCCGTAACCGAAGGGCTCGAGGAGCGTGTCGATCACGGCGTCTTCTCCTTCTCGGGCTCGCCATAGATGACGAAGGGGCGTTCGTCGTCGGTGATGACCGTGATCGAGCGCTTGTCCTCGTCGTCGTGCAGGTCGTGGCCGCCGAGAATGAAGTGACGCAGCACGCCGCCGAAGGCGCGCTCCAGATTGGCCTCGGTAAAGGTTTCCGCCGTCGGCCCGGAGGCGATGACCGTGCCTTTCACGAAGACGGTGCGGTCGCAGAAATCCGGCACGCTGCCGAGATTGTGCGTCGAGACCAGCATGACGCGGCCTTCGTCGCGCAGCTTGCCAAGCAGTTCGACGATCTGCTCTTCCGTGTTGACGTCGACGCCGGTGAAGGGTTCGTCGAGCAGGATCACCTGGCCTTCCTGCGCCAGCGCCCGGGCAAGAAAGACGCGCTTGCGCTGCCCGCCGGAAAGCTCGCCGATCTGGCGCTTGCGGAAGGCCGCCATGTTGACGCGCGACAGCGCCTCGTCGACCAATTCGTGGTCGCGCTTGCTCGGAATACGCAGCCAGTTCATGTGGCCGTAGCGGCCCATCATCACCACGTCCTCGACGAGCACGGGAAACGTCCAGTCGACCTCTTCGGCCTGCGGCACATAGGCGACGA
This sequence comes from Sinorhizobium sp. RAC02, assembly GCF_001713395.1. Taxonomy (NCBI): domain Bacteria; kingdom Pseudomonadati; phylum Pseudomonadota; class Alphaproteobacteria; order Hyphomicrobiales; family Rhizobiaceae; genus Sinorhizobium; species Sinorhizobium sp. RAC02. Next base: position 3,900,523 of record NZ_CP016450.1, read on the forward strand.
GGTTCTGCTTCAGCGCCTCCTTCACGGAAAGGCCGAGGATCGTCACCTTGCCGGCGGCGACCGGCACGAAGCCCATGATCGCCTTGAACAGGGTGGATTTACCGGCCCCGTTGACGCCGACGAGCGCCGTGATCGTGCCCTTCGGCACGGAGAAGCTGGCATGCCGCAGCGCCGTCATGCCGTTGCGATAGGTGACGGTCACGTCTTCCGCGACGATGCCGTCCACCTTTTTCGGCTTGCCGCCCATCATCATTGCGACAGGCCCTTCACGATGGTCTCGGAGGTCACGCGCAACAGGTCGAGATAGGTCGGCACCGGGCCGTCCGCCTCGCTCAGCGAGTCGACATAGAGGATACCGCCATAGGTAGCGCCCGTTTCGGCAGCGACCTGCTTGGCCGGGTCGGCAGAGACGGTGCTTTCGGAGAAGACGACGTGGATATTGTGCTCGCGAACGGCGTCGATCACCGCCTTCACCTGCTTGGGCGTGCCCTGCTGGTCGGCATTGATCGGCCAGAGGAAGAGTTCCTTGAGGCCGAAATCGCGGGTGAGGTAGCTGAAGGCGCCTTCGCTGGTCACGAGCCAGCGTTTTTCCGCCGGCAATGCGCCGATCTTTGCCTTCATCTCCTCGCCGAGCGCGGTGATCTTCGCGCTATAGGCCTTGGCGTTGGCGTCATAGGTGGCGGCATTGGCGGGATCGAGCGCGACGAGCGCCTTGCGGATATTCTCGACATAGATCAGCGCATTGTTGGGCGACATCCAGGCATGCGGGTTCGGCTTGCCCTGGTAGGGACCGTCCACGATGCTCATCGGCTCGATGCCCTCGCTGACCGTGACGTTCGGCACGTCGCCGAGATTGGCGAGAAACTTCTGGAACCAGAGTTCCAGGTTGAGGCCGTTCCACAGCACCAGATTGCCGCCCTGGGCCTTCAGGATGTCGCGCGGCGTCGGCTGGTAGTTGTGGATTTCGGCACCCGGCTTGGTGATCGATTCCACGACTGCCGCATCGCCCGCGACGTTCGAGGCGATGTCGGCGATGATGGTGAAGGTCGTGACGACCTTCGGCTTTTCCTGTGCGATTGCGGGGGCGGCGGAAACCAGCGTCAGGCTGACAAGAAGGGCATTGAACGAACGGCGGAGCATCGGCTCTCCTGAGCTGCTTTTGCGAATGAGTTGCATTAAACTATAGGGCGCTTTCGGCGCCTGTCAAACGCAATTGCAAATCATTCGCAAAAATGTCCCGAAATCGGACGCCGGCGTTTAAAACTTCCGAAACGCCCGCCGTGTAATGTGCGCAAAGTTCGCGTGGTCTCGGCGCGTTCCATGTTCCTGCGTTCAAAGAGAAGTCTGTCGCCCGTGAAGTTCCTTCCGACCTCGTTCCGCTTGTCCCGGAAGCTTCTCATCATCGTCGCCGGTGTCGTCGTGCTGACCGGCGCGTCCGGTGCCGCGGCGATTTTCGTCGGGCGCGAGGCGTTGCTCGGGCCGCCCTCGGAACAGGTGTCGGGCGTCGCCTGCACCACGGTCACCACCGTTCGCCTCGACCGCAACGGCCAGCACTGGCTGCGCAAATATGTGCGTTCGGATGCCAAGGACGGTGAAGTGCGCATCAAGACGGCGCTGCGCGTCGCCGGTGCCGTCTCCAACCATGAGGCGGCCGATCTCTACCAGGTCATCCTGCTCGATGCGGCAGGCCCGATAAACCGCGCCGACATGCGCGGCCGCGCCATCGGCGCCGAAGTGCTCTTCGCCCGCGATCCTTCCGCCATCCCCGGCATGAACGCGCCCTTCGTCGCGCGCTATACCGATGGCACGCCGGCCGAAAACGGCGAGTTTTACGGCGAGCGTAAGGAATTGTCGCTCGACGAGATCAAGACCATCGTCACGGGCATGGAAGAGCGGGCGGATTGTGTCGATCCGAATGCCGTGGCGGAGGAGGGCGGTGGACACGGCGAAGCGAAAGCTGAAGGTGGCCATGAAGCGCCGGCCGAAGGCGAGGGCGGTGGCGACCATGCCGCCGCTGCCGAAGAAGGCACGCAAGAGGTCGCCAAGAGCGAACACTAAGCGCTGGTGGGGGAGACTTGCCCCTCATCCCGCTGCCGCGACCTTCTCCCCGCAGGCGGGGAGAAGGGATATGCCGAACCGGCCACCCGATGTCAGGAAACCATAGCGCCTTGTCCCCTTCGCCCCGCTTGCGGGGAGAAGGAGCCGGCAGGCGGATGAGGGGTCGTGCCGGCTGTAAAGGCTGTCAGTCAGCCTTTGCCCGGCGGGCCGGGAAGAGGATGACGTCGCGGATCGACGGGGCGTTGGTGAGCAACATGATCAGGCGGTCGACACCGATGCCGAGGCCACCGGCGGGCGGCATGCCCTGGTCGATGGCGTCCAAAAACTCGTCGTCGAGCTGCTTGGACTTCTCGCCGCGGGCATGGGCCTGTTCGAGTTGCTCGACCATGCGGGCGCGTTGCTCTTCCGGATCGTTCAATTCGGAAAACGCATTGCCGAGTTCCCAGGTGTTGCAATAGGTCTCGAAACGCTCGACGAGGCGCGGTTCTCCCGGCACTTCCTTGGCGAAGGGCGAGATGTCCTTCGGGAAGTGGGTGACGTGGCTCGGCTGGATCAGTGTCGGCTCGACCTTTTCCTCGAAGAGGAAGGCAAGGCATTCGCCCCAGGTCCAGTCCTTCTCGACTTCGAAGCCGGCGGCCTTGGCGGCAGCGCGGGCTTCCTCGTCCGTCTTGAGGGCGAGGAAGTCGATGCCGGTTACGTCCTTGACGGCATCAGGCATCGGCACACGCTTGAACGGACCCTTGAAGGAGATTTCCTTGTCGCCATAGGCAAATTCCGTCGAGCCGTGGATCTTGACCGCGAGCTCGGCGAACAGGCGCTCCACGAGGTCCATGATGTCCTCGTAGTCGGCATAGGCCCAGTAGCACTCCATCATGGTGAATTCGGGGTTGTGCCGCGTCGACACGCCCTCATTGCGGAAGTTGCGGTTGATCTCGAACACCTTGTCGGTGAGGCCGGAGACCAGCGTGCGCTTCAGATAGAGCTCCGGCGCGATGCGCAGGAACATATCGAGCTTCAGCGTGTTGTGGTGCGTCTTGAAGGGCTCGGCCGTCGCGCCGCCATAGACGGAGTGCAGCATCGGCGTCTCGACTTCCATGAAACCGTCGTTTTCCATGAAGCGGCGGATGCCCGAGACGATCTTCGAGCGCTGCTGGAAACGCAGCTTCGATTCCTCGTTGGTCATGATGTCGAGGTGGCGCTTGCGGTAGCGGATTTCGATATCCGCCACGCCATGCCACTTTTCCGGCATCGGCAGCAGGGTCTTCGTCAGCATGACGATCTCCTGCGCGTTGATCGTCAGCTCGCCACGCTTCGTGCGGCGCACGACACCGGTGACGCCGATGATGTCGCCGAGGTCGATCATCGGCAGCAGTGCGCGCGCCTCTTCCGGCGTCGTGTCCTTGTGCGAAAAGATCTGGATTTTTCCCGAGGCGTCATGGATGTCCATGAACATGCCGGAGTTGCGCGAGGAATAGACGCGGCCGGCAACGGTCACGACGTCGCCGCTCTCGGTGTCGAGTTCCAGCGTCTCGTATTTCTCAGCGAGCTCCGCATTGGTCATCGTGCGGTGGAAATGCGCCGGATAGACGTCGCCAATCGTCTTGCGCAGCTGGTTGAGCTTCTGGCGGCGGACTTCCGTCGGATCGGAGGAAAGGCCGGTTTCTGTCTTCGTGTCGGTCATTTTTCTTGTTCCTTACTTTCCGCCGCCCACCATCGAGGCCACCACCTGTGCCGCTACTTTCAGGCGCTGGCGCACCACCGAGCGGCCGAGGATGGCCATGCTGTCGAACAGCGGCAGCGAGCGCGACGAGCCGGAGACGGCGACGAAGAGCGGGGCCACGACGACCTTGAGCTTCTTGCCGAGCCGGTCGGCGCTGGCGCGCAGTTCCGCTTCGATGCTCTCGACGGTCCATTCCGGCATCTTTTCGAGGTCCGGCTGGACCTGGTTCAAGACGTCGAGAATTTCTTCCGGCGTGGACTTCACCTTGGCAAAGGCCTCCGGCGTCAGGCCGAGATCCGACTTCAGCAGGAAGCCGGTGAGGTCAGGCAGTTCGCCGAGCTTGGAGATGCGCGACTGCGAGAGTTTCAGGCCCTGGCGGATGCGGTCGTTTTCCATCGCCCAGGCCAGCACGCGGCCTGTGAATTCCTCTTCCGTCAGCTGCTCGCGCAGCCAGCGGCCGTTCAGCCAGTCGAGCTTCTGGATGTCGAAGATCGCGCCGGCCTTGGAGAGGTTGTCCGGATCGAACTTTTCGGCAAGCTGATCCATGGTGAGCAGCTCTTCACCCTCGGCGATCTGGATGAAGAACAGGCCCAGAAAGTTCATCAGCGCTTCCGGCAGGTAGCCGAGCGCCGAATAGTAGGAGATCGACGTCGGGTTCTTGCGCTTGGACAGCTTCGACTTGTCGTGATTGCGCATCAGCGACAGGTGCATGAAGACCGGCGGCTCGAGGCCGAGATAGTGGTAGATGAGGATGTGCTTCGGCACGGAGGCGAGCCATTCCTCGCCGCGCGCCACATGGGTGATCTTCATCAGGTGGTCATCGACCACGTTCGCCATGTGATAGGTCGGCATGCCGTCGGCCTTGAGCAGCACCTGCATGTCGACGGCATCCCACGGGATTTCGACCGGGCCGTAGACGCCGTCGACGAACTTGCACGAGCCCTCGGTCGGGATCTTCATGCGCACGACATGCGGCTCGCCGGCGTCGACGCGGCGGGTTACTTCTTCCGCGGAAATGTGCAGGCAGAGACCGTCATATTTCGGCGGCTTGCCGGCGGCGCGCTGGGCTTCCCGCATTTCGGTCAGCCGCTCGGGCGTACAGAAGCACTTGAAGCCGTGGCCGTTGGCGACGATCTTGTCGACATAGGGACGGTACATGTCCTTGCGGTCGGACTGGCGATAGGGACCGTAGGGACCGCCGATGTCTGGGCCTTCCGACCATTCCAGGCCACACCATTTCAGCGCGTCCAGCACCTTCTGCTCGAATTCCGGCGTCGAGCGCGTGGCGTCCGTATCCTCGATGCGCAGGATGAAGGTGCCGTTGTGCTTTTTCGCGAAGAGATAGTTGAACAGCGCGATATAGGCGGTGCCGACATGCGGTTCGCCGGTCGGGGAGGGTGCGATGCGTACGCGAACGCCGGACGCGGTTCCGGAAGTGCTCATGGTTTGGCCCGTCTTGACATGGTTTTGCGCCCCCGGCCGGAGGACCCGGCGTCGAAGGCGTCACTTTGCGAGGAAGAGCCCGGTTTTCGCGGGGAAAAGGCTCTCCGTTGGGCTGGTTGAGACCATATTCAGCCCGGCACGTCAAGAAAAAGTCGGTCGGCGCTACTGCACCGGCCAGACGTAAAGCAGTGCCGGCACGCTGACGAGAACGATCAGCAGGGAGAGCGGCAGGCCGACGCGCGGATAATCGGCGAATTTGTAGCCGCCCGGCCCCATGACCAGCGTGTTGCACTGGTGGCCGACGGGGGTGAGGAAGTCGCAGCCGGCGCCGATCGCCACCGCCATCAGGAAGGCCTCGGGCCTGTAGCCGAGCGCGCTTGCGAAACTCGCGGCGATCGGCGCCATGACGAGCACGGTCGCGGCGTTGTTGAGGAAGGGCGTCACGGCCATCGCGGTCAGCAGGATGAGGCCAAGCGCGCCGAAGGGCGGCAGGTGCACGGCGACGTCACCGAGCCAGCCGGCGATCAATTCGCTGGCGCCGGTCGTACGCAGGCTGTCGGAAACGGGAATGAGGGCGGCGAGCATGACGAGGATCGGCCCGTCGAGTGCGGTATAGGCCTCGCGCAGCGGCACGGCCTTGAACAGCACCATGGCCACGGCGGCGGCGAAGAAGCCGGTTGCGACCGGCACGAAGCCGAGCGCGGTGGAGGCCATGGCGGCGATCAGGATCAGCACGGGAATGATCGCCCGCCTGGGCGCGCCGAGCAGGATTTCGCGCTGGGCCAGCGGCAGCAGGCCGAGTTCCGGCAGCAACGCCGGCAGCGTGCGGTTGTTGCCCTGGATCACGATCATGTCGCCCGGGCGAAGGCGGACTTCGGAAAGCTTTTCGCGAAGGCGCTGGCCCTGCCGGCTGACGGCGAGCAGGTTGATGCCGTGAGAGTGGAACAGCGCGATGCTGCGCGCCGAAATGTCGATGAGGCGGGAATCGTTGCCGACGACGGCCTCGATGGCGCTGATTTCGCCGGCCTCGCCACGTCCGGCGCGGATCGGCTTGCCGGAGAGGGTGAGGCCGGTGGCGGAGACGACCTTGTCGAGCGCGCTTGCCGTGCCTTCCATCAGGATCGTGTCGTTCACCAATAGCCGCACATCGGGCAGGGGCGTGATGTGGACATGGCCGCGGATGATGGCTGTCGCAATCACCTCGCCATCGCCGTTCCTCAGGATTTCGTTGAGTGATTTTCCGACCGACGGCGAACCTTCCTCCACCGTCGCGTCCGAGGAGTAGGCTGAGGCCTCCAGCGATTCCTCGATGCTGGCATTGCTGTTGGCACGCTCGGGCACGATGCGGTTGAAGAACAGCATGAAGAGGATGCCGCACACCGTCAGGGCCGCGCCGACGGGCGTGAAGTCGAACATGGTGAAGCTCTCGCCCGTGATCTCTTCGCGCAGCCGCGAGACGACGATGTTCGGCGAGGTGCCGATCTGGGTCATCAGGCCGCCGAGCAAGGCCGCGAAGGCCATCGGCATCAGGAATTTCGAGGGCGGGGTGCCGGATTTCTTGGCGAACTGGAAGGCGAGCGGCATCATGATGGCGAGCGCGCCGATATTCTTGATGAAGGCCGAGAGCACGGCGACGGAGACGAGCAGCAGCGCAAGCTGGCTCTGCTTCGAGGTGAGGTTCGGAAAGAACCGCTTGACCGCCAGGTTGACGATGCCCGAGCGCGCGACGGCGGCACTCACCATCAGCGCGCTGCCGACAATGATCACGATGTCGTCGCTGAAACCGGAAAAAGCCTTGTCGAAGGGCACGATGCCGAGCGCAAGCGCCAGGAGCAGCGAACCGCAGGCGACGAGGTCGTAGCGAAACCGTCCCCAGATGAACGCCGCCATCATCAGGCCGATGACGACGAAGGCGAAGGTCTGCTCAAGTGTCATGCGTATGGCCCGTGCGGCAGGAAGATGCTTGGCATGAATTCCGTCGGGGCCTTTCCGGTTCCATTGCAAGCAACGGGCACCGGCCATGAACTTTCGCGGAACAATCTGTCCGCCGAAAGGTTTGCCAAGGGAAGGCGGGCCGTGTCAACCGGACGCGACGGGGATGGAGAACACGGGGGTTTTTCCGGTTTCTTCCCGTGGCCAACGAAACGGCAGGCGAGCTCCCCACCCGTCCGGTTCGTCTTCAGCAGTTCCCCAAATTGAAACCGGCGGGATGAAGGTCCCGCCGGTTCTTTTTGTCAGTGGTGCGCCGCACCCTTCTTCTTCTCCCGTGCTCGCCGGGAGATCATGTTCAACACCTCGACGAGGGCCGAGAAGGCCATGGCTGCGTAGACGTAGCCCTTGGGCACGTGGAAGCCCATGCCTTCGGCAATCAGCGTCGTGCCGATCATCATCAGGAAGGCGAGCGCCAGCATGACGATCGTCGGGTTCCTCTCGATGAAGTTGGCGAGCGGGTTGGCAGCCAGCAGCATGACGGCGACGGCGACGACGACGGCGACCACCATGATCGGCAGGTGCGGCGTCATGCCGACGGCCGTGATGATGCTGTCGACGGAGAAGACGAGGTCGAGCAGCAGGATCTGGCCGATTGCTGCCGAAAACGACGATGCGACCGCGCCGCCGACCATGTCTTCCTTGTGGTCGACGGGGTCGACATTGTGGTGGATTTCCTTCGTCGCCTTCCAGACGAGGAAGAGGCCGCCGGCGATCAGGATCATGTCCTTCCACGAGAAGCCGTGGCCGAAGGCCTCGAAGACCGGGGTGGTAAGCTGGACGATCCAGGCGATGGTCCCGAGGAGCCCGAGGCGCATGACCAGCGCCAGCCCGATGCCGATGCGGCGGGCCTGCACCCGGTGTTCCGGCGGCAGCTTGTTCGTCAGGATCGAGATGAAGATAAGGTTGTCGATGCCGAGAACGACTTCCATCACGATCAGCGTGACGAGCGCAACCCAGGCGGCCGGGTCTTGCATGAGCGCAAGAATGCTATCCATCCGGTCTTCCTCTCCATGAATACGGTTTGAGAATGGACTTCCGTATTTATGCAGATTTCAACCGGTGGCAAGCAGGCCGGTGGCCGTTCCGACTCATTTCACGATTTCGTCATCGGATCCGTGAGCGGAAGCCAGATTTCCACACGTCCGAGCCCGGTTTCCGGGTCGAAATCCTCGCCGTAGAATTCCAGCACGTCCGGGAAGGACCCGATCTTGCGGCCCGAAGTCGGCAACCAGGTGCGGAAGGCGGCATCCACCGTCGCCGGAATGCCGTTGACATGGCCGTGGTGGTGGAAGACCGCCCATGTCTGCGCCGGCACGGCGATGGTTTCGAATTCCGCCGGCAGGTCGTCGTGCCCCTTGGCGACGCGGGCGCCGGCGACATAGCGGAAGCCGGGCTTGCCCGGCAGCATCGTGCAGACGCCGAAGGCGGTCTTGTCGGTCTGGCCGGGGATATGGCCGAAATAGTCGTTGAACCTCTGCCAGAGTGCCGGAATGCCGGCCGCCTTGCCGGGCTCGAAATCGGCGCCGAGGCCGGCAATGACGAAGGCATCGAGCGTTTCGATGCGCGGGGCGGGCAGGTCGGGCTTTTCGATGGTGGTCATGCGAATGGGCTCCTGAAGCGTGAGGCCGGAAAGATCGCGCCGTGCCCGCACGGTTTCCGGCGTGATGCCGAATTCCTCGCGGAAGGCGCGGGTGAATGCCTCATGGGAGCCGTAGCCGGCATCGAGCGCGACGGTCAGGATGTTTTGCGCACCGCCGGCCAGCTGCCGGGCCGCTTCGGAAAGACGGCGGGCGCGCAGATACCGATTGAGGTTCTGGCCGGTCATCGCGCTGAAGCGCCGCGACAGGTGATGGCGCGACATGCCGGCCATCGCGGCGATTTCGGAAAGCGCGATGGCCTTGCCGAAATGGCTTTCGATGTACCAGATGGCCTTGGCAACGGGATGCATGGCTCGGTCGCTCCTCATGGACAGCCATTCTATGGCGTCCTTCGCGGCCCGTCACTTGATCGTGGTTGCGCGTTTAGAGCAACTCCAGCAAAAGTGCGCAGCGGTTTTGCGTCCGGAATTGCGTAAAAGCTTTAGCTGTTTGAACCGTAGGCGGCGAGGAAGACGCGGATTGCCGAAGCGACATTCTTCTCGATCACGGCGCGCGGCGGCACCTCTTCCATCGACCCGAAGATGCGCGGCTTGAAGAGCCCGACCGTGGTGAGTTCGATGAACTGCTTGGCGGCATGCGCGGTGTCGTCGCAGATGACGCGGCCGGCGGCGACCTGCCGGTCGAGATAGTCCTGCAGCACTGAGACCGGGTTGATCGCCGAGGCGGAGAAGAAGCGACTACAGAGCGTCGGCAGGCGATGGTTGGCGGCGATCACCATGCGCATGGCGCGGATCGTCTGGTCGGCCGTCATATGGGTGGCGAAGAGCATGCCGAAATCGTTGAGCGCCCGGTCGAGCGGCTGGTCGCTGTCGAGCGCATGGCGCACCGTTTCGGTCAGCTTGCGGCGCTCGCGCTCGATCATGTCGCCGAACAGGTCTTCCTTGTTTTCAAAGTAGACGTAGATCGTGCCCTTCGAGACGCCCGCCGCACGGGTGATGTCGTTCATGCTGGCGGCCTCGAAGCCCTGCTCCATGAAGACGCGCTTCGCCCCGTCGAGGATCTGCTCGCGCTTGGCGGGGTCCTCGCCGGCCACGCGGCGACCCGTCTGTGGGACGGCCAGCTTTTCTTCGGTCGTCTGCATCTCAGTTCCCGTGTTCGAAACCTGGTGTCAACTATTTCGAACCGATCAGTTCGATTTCACTTGATATGCGGCATAAAGTGGCCTATGTCAAATCGAACCGAACGGTTCAGTTCGGAATTTTATCCCAGAGATGGTGGCAAGCCCATGTCGACTACCCATGGCGCCGGCGCGGCGAAGGTTCGTCCGGTCAACGATGATTTCGAGGCCAAGACCGCTGAGACCCAGCCGGTAACGACGGCGGAGGCGGCGCCTGTCGCTGCCGTGGCGCAGCCCGAAAAGAAGAAGGGCAGTCGCCGTTTCGTGATGCCGGTCGTCGGCCTCGCGCTGCTTGCCGTCGCGGGCTGGTACGGCCATCAGTGGTGGACGAACGGCCGCTTCATGATCTCGACGGACGACGCCTATATCGAGGGCGACATCGCCTCCATCTCTCCCAAGGTCTCCGGCTACATCGCGGCCGTGAACGTCGTCGCCAACCAGGTGGTGAAGGCCGGCGATCCGCTCGTCACCCTGGACAACGGCGACTACCTGCTTGCCAAGGAACAGGCCGAAGCCCAGATCGTCACGCAGAAGCTGGCGCTCGGCCGCATCGATGCGCAGATCGAGGGTGCCAAGGCGAGCCTCGCCCAGACAGAGGCCCAGAAGGTCGCCTACCAGGCCTCCCTCAGCGGTGCGGAAGTCGCCGAAAAGCGCGCCAAGGAGCTGAATGCCAAGGCCGTCGGCACCACCGCCTCGCTCGACAGCGCGACCGTGGCGCTCGACCAGGCCAAGGCCAATCTCGTCGGCGCGGATGCCAACATCGTCGCCGCCAGGGCGAACATCGCGGTCCTGCAGGCGCAACGCGCCGAGTCCGAAAGCGGTGTGCGCACGCTGGAGCTTGCCCGCGACAAGGCGGAGCGCGACCTCGGCTTCACCGTGCTGAAGGCGCCCTATGATGGCGTCGTCGGCAACATTTCCATGCAGGTCGGCGATCTCGTTTCGGCCGGCCAGCGCCTTGCCGCGCTCGTCCCGGTCAAGGACCTCTATATCGAGGCGAATTTCAAGGAAACGCAGATCGCTCACCTCGTACCCGGCTCGAAGGTGCACCTGCATGTCGATGCCTACGAGGAAGACGATATCGTCGGCACCGTTCAGTCGATCGCGCCGGCCTCCGGCTCGGTCTTCTCGCTGCTGCCGGCGGAAAATGCCACGGGCAACTTCACCAAGATTACCCAGCGCGTGCCGGTCCGCATCGCCATCCCGCAGGAGGCGCTGGATACCGGCAAGCTCCGGGCGGGCCTGAGCGTGGTCGTCGATGTCGACAGCCGCACGGCGCCGACGGACACGGCACTGGCCGCGAAAGCCGAGTAGGGTTCCTCAGTCAAAGGAGCGCGGGCTATGGCCGCGACCGCTCAACCAACCGCCGTCGCCGTGGCGGCGCCCGCGCAATCCGACAAGATCCCCGTCCGTCGCGTCATCGCGTTCTTCGCGATGGTCTTCGGCATGTTCATGTCGATTCTCGACATCCAGATCGTCTCGGCCTCGCTTGCCGAAATCCAGGCGGGTCTGAGTGCCGGCACGGACGAGATCGGCTGGGTGCAGACCTCCTACCTGATCGCGGAGGTCATCATGATCCCGCTGTCGGGCACGCTCGCCCGCATCGTCTCGACCCGCGTGCTGTTTTCCGTCTCGGCGGCCGGCTTCACCGCCGCGAGCGCGCTCGCCGCAACGGCGACGAACATCGACCAGATGATCGTCTACCGCGCCATCCAGGGCTTTATCGGCGGCGGCATGATCCCCTCGGTCTTCGCGGCCGCCTTCACCATCTTCCCGCCGTCGAAGCGCTCCATCGTCTCGCCGATGATCGGCCTCGTCGCGACGCTTGCGCCGACGATCGGCCCGACGGTCGGCGGCTATCTGAGCCACGCTTTCTCCTGGCACTGGCTGTTCCTCGTCAACATCGTGCCCGGCATCATCGTGACGATCGTGACCTGGAACTTTATCGATTTCGACAAGCCGCAGCTCAGTCTGATGAAGAAGTTCGACTGGCTCGGCCTCGCCGCCATGGCGGTTTTCCTCGGTGCGCTGGAATATGTGCTGGAAGAGGGCAATGCCAACGACTGGTTCAACGACGAATATATCGTCATGGGTGCCGTCGCCTCGGCCGTCGGCGCGCTGATCTTCTTCTACCGGGTCTTCAACGTCGAGTTTCCGGTGGTGGATCTGCGCGCCTTCAGCAACCGGAATTTCGCCTTCGGCTCGCTGTTCTCCTTCGTCATGGGCATCGGCCTCTACGGCCTGACCTATCTCTATCCGCTCTATCTCGGGCGCATTCGCGGCTACGATTCGCTGATGATCGGCGAGACCATGTTCGTCAGCGGCCTCACCATGTTCTTCACGGCGCCGATTGCCGGCATCCTGTCGAGCCGCATGGATCCGCGGTTCATGATGATGATCGGTTTCGCGAGCTTCTCCTACGGCACGTGGATCATGAGCAGCCTGACGACGGACTGGGACTTCTACGAGCTGCTCCTGCCGCAGATTCTTCGCGGCTTCGGCCTGATGATCTGCATGGTGCCGATCAACAACGTGGCGCTCGGCACGCTCTCGCCGGACAAGGTCCGGGGTGCCTCCGGCGTCTTCAACCTGACGCGCAATCTCGGCGGCGCCGTGGGGCTCGCCGTCATCAACACCATCCTCACCCAGCGCCAGCACGAGCACTATGCCCGGCTCTCCGAGCACGTGCAGTGGGGCAACCCGGAAGCGATGGACCAGCTGCGCAACATGGCGGCGAACTACTCGCAGCACGGCCTCGACGGCACCGCCATCGCGATCCAGAAGATGTCCGGCCTCGTCCAGCAGCAGGCGACGATCCTGTCTTTCGCAGACGTCTTCGTGCTTCTGACGTGGCTGTTCGGAGCGCTCGTGCTGTGCGCCTTCGTCATCAAGAAACCCCAATCCGGCGTCGGGGGCGGCGGCGGGCACTGACGGGCGTCAGACGCTCAGCACGCCGCTCATGACCGGCACGCAGGCGCCGCCGATCCGCACGGTCCCATCGCCGTCGACTTCGACTGACAGCAGGCTCGGCCGTCCCATGTCGATGCCCTGCGCCACCTGGAAACGCCGCGGCGTGCTGTTTTCCAGCCCGGCCAGCAGGGCGCAGGCCGCCGCCGTGGCGCTGCCCGTTGCCGGGTCTTCCGGCAGGCCATCGAACGGCGCGAACATGCGAGCGGAAAAATCCACCGCACCGTCGCGGTCCGCCACCTCCCGGCAGTAGAGATAGATCGCATCGGCACCGTCCGCCGGCAGGATGGCGGAAAACGCCGCCATGTCGGCCTTGGCGCGCTGCAGGGCCTCTCGCGTGGCGATCTCGACGACGATGAACGGCAGGCCGACCGAGGCGATGCAAGGCTGGTGGACACCAACGGCGATATCCGCCTCGTCCAGCGAAAGGCACGCGGCGACGCTCGCCGGCGTAAAACTCTTCCCGACGGACAGGGCCTGCGGTGCCGTCAGCTGGATCTGGTCGACCGCTCCTGCGATCCGCAGGATCTTCGCCCGCACAAGGCCTGCGGCCTCCTCGAAGAGGAATTCCTCGACCGTTTCGTTGCCCTCCGCCGTCGCCAGCGTGTAGGCGGTTCCGACATTGGGGTGGCCGGCGAACGGCACTTCCACCGTGGGCGTGAAGATGCGCACATGCGCGGTATGCCGCGTGTCCTTCGGGCGCAGCACGAAGGTCGTTTCGGAATAGTTGAACTCGCGGGCGATCATCTGCATCTCCTCACCCGTCAGGTCATCGGCATCCAGCACGACAGCAAGCGGATTGCCGCCGAAGCGCAGGCGGGTGAAGACGTCGAGCGTGTGAAAAGGCAGCTTCATCATGCGGCTCCAAAGCGTCTGGTGGTAGCAAGTTCGCGGCGACGGCTCAAGGTGACGCAAGGCAATCGCCTATGGCATTTCGAGGATGCCTCCTGCCCCTTCTCCCCCGCGGGGAGAAGGTCGCGGCAGCGGGATGAGGGGGGCGGCGCGGACCACCGGCGGCGTGCAAGCCCCCTCATCCGACCCTTCGGGCCACCTTCTCCCCGCGGGGGAGAAGGGGAAAGCGGCAACGTTGCGCCATATGCGATTGCGCTGGGGTGGCGTCGAGACCGCTATACGTCCACACGATCCTGTTCCAGAATACGGTTCGCCTTTCACCCTGGAGAGCCGCATGCCCGTTCGTCCCACCCGCCGCCATGTTCTGACCGGCGCCGCCGGCCTCGGCCTTTCCCTCACGCTGCCGCGCCTGCCGCTTTTTGCGCAGACGCAGCGGCCGGCGACGGATGCGACCTTCCTCTTTTCCTGCGACGTGCACGCCTGCCTGGTCTCCGCCGATGGCCTCAGCCCGGGCTGTGCGGACGAGGGCAAGACGGATGCGGCGCTGCTCAGGCATGTCGCGGCGGTGAACGCCGTCGGCGGCCTTGCCTGGCCCGCCACGATCGACGGCAAGCCTTCCGGCCTGCAAGGCGCCGGCACCACGATTGCCACACCACTCGGCCTCGTGCTCGGCGGCGACATGACGGATGACGGTGGTGGACAGGTGAAGGTGCCGGGCGAGGGGCGCCAACTCCAGCAGTTTTCCAGTCGCTACCAGCAGGGCACCGGGCCGGATCGCGTGCACTATCCGGTCTATAACGGCCTCGGCAATCACGACCTCGACCAGGATGGCGCGCCGCCGCATGTCGACTGGTATCGCCGCGAACTGCGCGACTATGTCGAGCTGAACCATCGGTCCACCGTGTTCTACAAGGCGCCGGTGCCGGTGACGAACTATGACGTCGAGTCGGACAATTATTCCTGGGATTGGGGCGGCCTGCATCTCATCCAGCTGCAGCGCTTCGGCGGCGACGATACGAAGGGCGCCGTCAGCGGTCTCGCGTGGCTGCAACAGGATCTTGCCACCTACGCCGCCGACGGCCGTCCCGTCGTCCTGTTCCAGCACTATGGCTGGGATGCGTTCTCGACGGAGCATTGGGACCCGACGGCAAAGACCTTTGATCCGCATGGCGCCGGCCCGGCGCACTGGTGGACCGATGCGGAGCGCATCAGCCTCGCCGCCGCCCTCGAGGGCTACAATGTCATCGGCATCTTCCACGGCCACGAACACCCGACGCCCATGATCTACAACCGCGAGGGCTATGACATCTTCAAGCCGATCGCCGCCTTTCTGGGCGGCTTCGCACTGGTCCGCATCACTGATTCATTTCTCGACGTGACCCTCGCGAAGGCCGGCGAAAACTCGGCCGAAATCGTCTTCACGCACGCCTTCAGCAAGCCTCTCCGGAGTTGAAAAAACCCGTTCCGGGGTGCCCGTGAAAATTTTTGATTTACGTACATCAAAAATTCCTCTAAGGGTCTCGCCACGGAGGAGACATGAGACCCACAGTTCATGATATCGCTGACACGGCGGGCGTCAGCCTGGCCACGGTCGACCGCGTTCTGAACGACCGGCCGGGCGTGCGCGGCGTCACGAAGGCCAAGGTCGAGGCGGCAATTATCTCGCTCGGCTATGTGCGCGATGTCGCGGCGGCCAACCTTGCCAAGAGCCGCGTCTACCCGCTGGTGTTCATCCTGCCGGAGGGTGACAACCCCTTCATGCGCGGGCTGGAAGCGGAGGTTCGCCGCGCCGGCCGGCATTCGGCCGCCGAGCGCACGCGCCTTTCGGTGGCGACGGTTCCCGCCTTCGATGCCGGCGCGCTGGTCAAGGCCATCGACGTCGCCATCATGGAAAACGTCTCCGGCATCGCCGCCGTCGTGGTCGATGCGCCGGAGGTTTCCGCAGCGATCGCCCGGGCGCATGCCGCCGGCATTCCCTTCGTCACGCTCGTCTCGGACCTCGCCAATTCCGGCCGCGACCACTTCGTCGGCGTCGACAACATCGCCGCCGGCCGCACAGCCGGCAGCCTGATGGGCCGTTTCCTGGGGGAACGCCCCGGCACCGTGGCGGTTCTGGCAGGCTCGATGCGGGTGCGCGACCATCGTGAACGTCTCGACGGTTTTCGCGCGGCGATTGCTGCCATGCCCGTTGCCCGGACCGTGCTGCCCGTGCTGGAGGGACAGGACGATCCGGACCTGTCGTTCTCCCTCATTTCCGATTGCCTTGCCGCCAATCCGACCCTTGCCGGCATCTACAATCTCGGCGCCGGTAACCGCGGCCTCATCCAGGCCCTTTCCGCCAAGGGCAGGGTCGACCTCTGCGTGATCGCACATGAACTGACCGTCGAGACCCGCGCGGCGCTCGAAAGCGGCCTCGTCGATGCCGTGCTCAACCAGGATGCCGGCCATGAGGTGCGCAGCGCTATCCGCGTCCTGCGCGCCAAGGCCGATGGCCTGCCGGTCATTGCCGCGCAGGAGCGCATCCGCCTCGACATTTTCATCAAGGACAACCTCCCGGCCGGGCCGGACGAGGATGAACAGCCCGGCGCGGCCGGCAACTAGGGAGAGACGCATGTATCTCGGGATCGACCTCGGCACCTCGGGCGTCAAGGCCATGCTGATCGACGCGGACCAGGCGGTCATCGGCTCGGCCTCCAGCAAGGAGGTCGCGACCACGCGTCCGCATCCCGGCTGGTCCGAGCAGGACCCCGCGGAGTGGATCCGCGCGACGGAGGAAGCCATTGCCGGCCTGCGCGCCGCCCATCCCGCAGCCCTTGCCGCCGTGCGCGGCATCGGCCTGTCCGGCCATATGCATGGCGCCACCCTCATCGATGCCGACGACAAGGTCCTGCGTCCCTGCATCATGTGGAACGACACGCGCAGCCATCGCGAGGCCGCCAGCCTCGACGCCGATCCGCGCTTCCGCGCAATCACCGGCAACATCGTCTTCCCCGGTTTCACCGCGCCAAAACTCGCCTGGGTGAAGACCAACGAGCCGGAGGTTTTTGCAAAGGTCCGCTGGGTCCTGCTGCCGAAGGATTACCTGCGCCTCTGGCTCACCGGCGAACATCTGTCGGAAATGTCCGATTCGGCCGGCACGTCCTGGCTGGATACCGGCGCACGCAGATGGTCCACGGAGCTGCTTGCGGCAACCGGCCTGGAAGAACGCCAGATGCCCGGCCTCGTCGAAGGCACGGAGGCGGCCGGCACGCTGCGGCCGGACCTCTCCGCCCGTTGGGGGCTTGGCGACGGTGTGGTCGTCGCCGGCGGCGCCGGTGACAATGCGGCCTCGGCCTGCGGCATGGGCACGGTGCGTGAAGGCACGGCCTTCGTCTCGCTCGGCACCTCCGGCGTGCTCTTCGCCGCCAATGCCACCTACCTGCCGAACCCGGAAAGTGCGGTGCATGCCTTCTGCCATGCGCTGCCCAACACCTGGCACCAGATGGGCGTCATTCTTTCGGCCACCGATGCGCTGAACTGGCATTCGCGCGTCACCGGCGCGTCCGCGGCCGACCTGACGAAGGAACTCGGCGAAACGCTGAAGGAACCCTCGAGCGTCACCTTCCTGCCCTACCTTTCCGGCGAGCGCACGCCGCACAACGACGCCGCCATCCGCGGCGCCTTCCTGGGCCTTGGCCATGAGAGTGGCCGCGCAGTGCTGACACAGGCCGTGCTCGAAGGCGTGTCCTTTGCCATCCGCGACAGCCTCGAGGCTCTGAAATCCGCCGGCACGCGCCTGTCGCGCGTCACCGCCATCGGCGGCGGCTCGCGCTCGCGCTACTGGTTGAAGTCGATCGCCACCGCGCTGGACCTGCCCGTCGACCTGCCGGCCGACGGCGACTTCGGTGCCGCCTTCGGTGCCGCCCGCCTTGGCCTCATCGCCGCGACCGGCGCAAACCCGACCGATATCCTGACCGCGCCGGCCACGGCCGAGACGATCGAACCGGAGACGGCGCTGACCGCCGCCTACGAGGACGCCTATCAGCGCTACCGCCGCCTCTATCCGGCAATCCGCGCCGCCTACTGATCCACGAACACTCAAGAGGAGACATCCATGGCCACCGGCTTTTTCGGCGACATTGCCAAGATCAAGTATGAAGGTCCTGACAGCACCAATCCGCTCGCCTTCCGCCACTACAACCCCGACGAAATCGTCGCGGGCAAGCGCATGGAAGATCACCTGCGCTTTGCCGTCGCCTACTGGCATACCTTCGTCTGGCCGGGCGGAGACCCCTTCGGCGGCCAGACCTTCGAGCGCCCGTGGTTCGAGGATTCGATGAAGGCTGCGAAGCTGAAGGCCGACGTGGCTTTCGAATTCTTCCAGCTGCTCGGCGTGCCGTTCTACTGCTTCCACGACGCGGACGTGCGCCCGGAAGGTAAGGATTTCGTCGAGAACACCAAGAACCTCAACGAGATCGTCGACTATTTCGAGAAGAAGCAGGCCGAGACCGGCGTCAAGCTGCTCTGGGGCACCGCCAACCTCTTCTCCAACCGCCGCTACATGGGCGGTGCCGCGACCAATCCGGATCCGGACGTCTTCGCGTTCGGGGCCGCGACGGTCAAGACCTGCATCGACGCCACGCATCGCCTGGGCGGTGACAACTACGTGCTGTGGGGCGGTCGCGAAGGCTACGAGACCCTGCTCAACACCAACATCGGCCAGGAGCTTGACCAGCTCGGCCGCTTCGTCAACATGGTCGTCGAGTACAAGCACAAGATCGGCTTCAAGGGCGCCATCCTCATCGAGCCGAAGCCGCAGGAGCCGACCAAGCACCAGTACGACTACGACGTCGCGACGGTGTTCGGTTTCCTCAAGAAATACGGCCTGGAAAACGAGGTGAAGGTCAATATCGAGCAGGGCCACGCCATCCTGGCCGGCCACTCCTTCGAGCACGAGCTGGCGCTTGCCAATGCGCTTGGCATCTTCGGCTCCATCGACATGAACCGCAACGACTACCAGTCCGGCTGGGACACCGACCAGTTCCCCAACAACGTGCCGGAAATGGCGCTCGCCTTCTATCAGGTTCTCGCGGGCGGCGGCTTCACCACCGGCGGCACGAACTTCGACGCCAAGCTGCGCCGCCAGTCGATCGATCCGGCGGACCTGCTGATCGGTCACATCGGCGGCATGGATTGCTGCGCCCGCGGCCTGAAGGCGGCGGCGAAGATGATCGAGGACAAGGCGCTGTCCGGCCCGCTCGCCGAGCGCTATGCCGGCTGGCAGACCGCGCCCGCGAAAAACATCCTGGCTGGTGGTTCGTCGCTGGAGGCGCTGGAAGCCTATGTGCTGAAGGCCGGCGTCAACCCGCAGCCGCGCTCCGGCAAGCAGGAACTTCTGGAAAACGTGGTCAACCGCTACGTTTGAGCGGTGTATAAAAGAGTAAGCGAAGGGCGCCTTGGGCGCCCTTCTGCGTTTCTGGTGTTCGCCCGCTCACGCTACGATAGTATTACTAGATAACGTTACGTAATGCGCATCTTTAATCTGTAGGCGGTTGTGCCGCCTCGGAATTTTTTCGGAAAAATTCGCTATTGACGACCGTATTCTTGATGGATCGCAATTTCACGACACATCTATATTTTAGGCCTACAGATTTTATTTACCATCCGCCGTGAAGAATCGACAACACCAGAAGTTGTCGTGGCTCGACTTCTGGTCGCCGACAGGTGGCCACGAGGATTTTCCCATGTCAGCGCAGGACGCCAAGACCCAGCAACTGAACGAGCGCCTCCAGTTCGTCGATCTCGACACCGCCCAGCGCGCCGCGCTGAAGCGGGCGCTGCCGACCATTTCCGCCTCCTTGGATGGCGCGCTCGACACCTTCTACCGCAAGGCGCGCGCGACGCCCGAGACGGCGCGGTTCTTCGCGAGCGAGGCGCATATCCAGAGCGCCAAGGGCCGGCAGGTCAGGCACTGGGAATTGATCGGCTCGGCCACGTTCGACACGCACTATGTCGATGCCGTCACGATGATCGGCAAGACACATGCCCGCCTGGGGCTGGAGCCGCGCTGGTACATCGGCGGCTACGCGCTGATCCTCGAAGCGATCGTCGAGAGCGTCGTCGCAAAACACCTCGAAGGTTTCCTGTATCGCACGAAGGCAGCGGCGCTCGGTGCGGAGATCACCGCCATCGTCAAGGCGGCGCTGGTCGACATGGACTATGCGATCTCGGTCTATCTCGATGCGCTTCAGGAAGAGCGCGAAAAGGCGGAGGCCGAGCGGCAGGTCCGCAATGCCGAACAGGAAGAGGCGCTGAGCGCCCTTGATACCTCGCTCAACCGCCTCGCCGGCGGCGACCTCACAGCCGCCATCACCAACCCGCTTGCCCCGCAGTTCGAGGGCCTGCGCACCAATTTCAACGCGGCGATCGCAAGACTGGACGATACGCTCGGCGCAATCGTTACCGCCGCGGAGGATGCGGCGGGCAACTCCGGCGAGCTGGTGAATGCGACGGACGACATGGCCAAGCGCACCGAGCAGCAGGCGGCCTCGCTGGAGGAAACCGCGGCCGCCGTAGAAGAGATCACCACCATTTCCCGCGAGGCTGCGCAACGCGCGCAGGAGGCGCGCCGCGTCGTCGGCGGCGCGACGGAGGAGGCGACGCGCTCCGGCGCGGTCGTCGAGCAGGCGGTTTCGGCGATGGGCGCGATCCAGGATTCCTCCGGCAAGATCACTCAGATCATCGGCGTCATCGACCAGATCTCCTTCCAGACCAACCTTCTGGCATTGAACGCGGGCGTCGAGGCGGCGCGGGCGGGCGAGGCGGGCAAGGGCTTTGCCGTCGTCGCGCAGGAGGTGCGGGAGCTGGCGCAGAAATCGGCGGAAGCGGCTAAGGAGATCAAGTCGCTGATCGACAAGTCCTTCGCCGACGTGCTGCTCGGCGTGTCGCTGGTCAACAAGACGGGCGAGGCGCTGCATCACATCGGCGAGCAGGTCGTGCACATCAACGGCCATATCGACGCGATCGCCAATTCCGCCCGCGAACAATCGGCCGGTATCGCCGAGATCAACACGGCCGTCGGCAGCATGGACCAGATGACGCAGCAGAACGCCGCAATGGTCGAACAGACCAATGCCGCTACCCACAACCTGATGCAGATCAGCACGACGCTGAAGGGGCTTGTCGATCGTTTCACGGTTTCGGCGCAACGCAGCGAGCGGGCGGTCAGCCCGGCCCGGCGGCGCTACGGTTGACCGGGGCTAGCGGGACTGAAAACGCCGCGCCGGTGCGGAGACGGAGTTGCGCACGATGAGGTCCGGCCGGAGCAGGATTTCGGTGTCCGGTGGTTCGCTGCCGGACAGCAGTTCCAGGAGAAGCGCCATGGCGCTCTTGCCGATCGCCGTGCGCGGCTGGCGGATGGTGGTGAGCGAGGGCGTCATGAAGGTCGCCTGCGGCACGTCGTCGAAGCCGGTCACGGAAAAATCGGCGGGAATGTCATAGCCGCGTGCGCTCAGCCCGATCATCACGCCGATCGCCGTCTGGTCGTTGACGCACATGAAGGCGCTCGGCAGCGTGTCGCGCATGAAGAGCTGTTCGAGCGCCAGGCGCCCGCTCTCGATCGTGCCGTCCCCTTCGAGGATGATGCGCTCGCCGACCGGCACGCCGGCCGCATCCAGTCCCTCGTCATAACCCTGCCGGCGGCGGCTATAGGCGAGCCGCGTGCGCGAATCACCGATGAAGGCGATCTTGCGATGGCCTTCCGCGATCAGCAGGTCGACAGCCTTGCGCGCACCCTCGATGTCATCGACGCCGACATAGGGAATGCCGCCATTGTAGACCGGCTCGAACACCCCGACGCAGGGCGGCAGGCGCGCCGTCATGGACTGGTGCCCGAAGGGCAGGATGCCGGTGAACAGGATCAGCCCGGCCGCCTGGTTGGAATTCAGGAATTTCAGATATTCCAGCCCGCGCTGCGGGTCGTTGTGGGTATGGCCGATCAGGATGCCGTAGCCGTGTGAGCGCGCCTCGTTTTCCAGGCCGACCAGGATGTTGGAGAAGTTCGGGTCGCCGATATCGGGGGCCACGACGAGGATCATGTTCGACCGGCCAAGCCGCAGGCTGCGTGCCATGGCATTGGTCGTATAGCCGGTGATGGCGATCGCCTGGTTGACCTTCAGCCGCGTCGAATTCGCCACCTTTTCCGGCATGTGGATCGCCCGGGACACGGTCGCGATGGAGACCTGCGCAATCCGCGCAACATCTTCGATCGTGGCGGGGCTGGAGGTCGACAAACTGGCTCTCACTTAGCAGCGGCAATTCCGGCAAAGGGTAGGGCGGCTTGCGATGGAACTGCGAAAACGAACGATTTGCGGGGGACACTACACAGACTGGACTGAGGGTCAAACGGCGCTTGCTGGAAATTCCTGATATCCAATGATGTAAACCTTTACATACGGAGTGTAAAGGTTTACATCATTGCCCAAGCGGTCGAGGAGCCGCAGGGAGGAAATCATGAATCCGGACGCTGCCGACGGGGCTCCCGTCGTTCTTTCTGCACGCCGCATCAGCAAGTCTTTCAGCGGTGTGCAGGTGCTTTTCAGCGTCAATTTCGAGCTGCGTGCCGGCGAGATTCATGCGCTCATGGGTGAGAACGGCGCCGGCAAGTCGACGCTCGTCAAGATCCTTTCGGGCTTCGAGCAGCCGACTTCGGGCGAGATCCTGCTCGACGGCCAGTCGGTGAAATTGCCGGCAAACGGCCAGGCCGAGCAGCTCGGCATCGTCATCATCCACCAGGAATTCAACCTCGCCGAACACCTGACCGTCACCGAGAGCCTGTTCCTCGGTCGCGAGATCACGCGTTTCGGCGTGCTCGACCGCAAGTTTATGCGTGCGGAAACCCGACGCGTGCTCGACCAACTCGGCTCGCATGTCGACGAGAATGCCCTGATCAGTTCGCTCTCCATCGCCGACAAGCAGATGGTGGAGATCGCCAAGGCGATCAGCCGCGATGCGCGCATCATCTTCATGGACGAGCCGACCGCCGTATTGTCGCGCGAGGAAACCAACTACCTGTTCCGGCAGGTGCGCAAGCTGCGCGAAAAGGGCACGTCCTTCGTCTTCGTCTCGCACAAGCTGGACGAGGTGATGGAACTCACCGACCGGGTCACGGTGCTGCGCGACGGGCAATGGATCAAGACGGCCCCGACCAGCATTCTCGATGGCGAATCGATCGCCCAGCTCATGGTCGGGCGCGAGCTTTCGAGCCTCTACCCGGCCAAGCAGGAGCCGAGCGTCGACGAAGAGGTGACGCTCGCGGTCGAGGGACTGACGACGAACTACGTCAAGGATGCCAGCTTCGAGGTCCGCAAGGGCGAGATCCTCGGTTTCTCCGGGCTCATCGGCTCCGGTCGCACGGAACTGATGGAGGCTGTTGCGGGCCTGCGCTCGCGCCTTTCGGGGGAGGTCTCGGTGCGCGGCGAAAGCGTGCCGGGCGACGATGTGCATGCCGCCAACCGCCTCGGCATCGCCTACATGACCAAGGACCGCAAGCACAAGGGCCTGCTTCTGAACTCCCGCATGACGGCCAATCTCACGCTGCAATCGCTGGAGAAACACGGCCAGTACGGCTACCTCAGCCCGAAGAGCGAGGCCGAGGCGCTGGAGCGGGCGCGCCGGCGTTTCGATATTCGCGTGCGCGACGGGCGCGTCGTCGCCGGCCGCATGTCGGGCGGCAACCAGCAGAAGCTGCTGCTCGCCAAGGTCATGGAGACCGAGCCGGACATCATCATCATCGACGAGCCGACGCGCGGCATCGATGTGGGCACCAAGCAGCAGATCTACCACTTCATTTCCGCGCTCGCCCGCGATGGCAAGTCGATCGTCGTCGTCTCCTCCGAGATGCCGGAGATCATCGGGCTGTGCACCCGCGTCGCCGTCATGCGCGAAGGGCGGATCGTCGGCATTCTCGAAGGCGAGGAAATCTCCGAACAGGAGATCATGCGCTATTCGGCAGGGTTGAAGAAGAAGGCGGCTGCCTGAGCCAAAGGCCGGCGGCGGAACAACAACAATTTCAGGTCGGGGACGAATATGACGGCAGGTGACGACACGGTCGAAACGAAGGCGAGGGGCCGCAGCTGGCGGGATGTCGATCTGAGGGCGGTCGCGCCCTTTGCCGCGCTCGCGCTGCTGCTCATCGTCGGCGCGCTGGTGAACCCCAACTTCATCGGCATCAACAACCTGGCGAACGTTGCGACGCGCAGCGCCTTCATCGCGATCATCGCGGTCGGCGCCACCTTCGTCATCTCGTCGGGCGATCTCGATCTCTCCGTCGGCGCCATGGTCGCCTTCGTCGCCAGCCTCATGATCCTCTTCATGAATTCCGGGGTGATCGCCGATCCCTCGCTCATGCTGACGGTCGCGATCGTGCTGACGCTCGTCATCGGCGCAAGTTGCGGCTTTCTCAACGGCCTCATCACCACCGTGGGCAAGATCGAGCCCTTCATCGCAACGCTCGGCACGATGGGCATCTATCGCGGCCTTACCACCTGGCTCTCCCAGGGCGGCGCGATCACGCTGCGCGAACCGGAATTGCAGGCGCTCTACCGCCCGGCCTATTTCGGCTACATCCTGGGCGTGCCGGTGCCGATCGTCGTCATCTTCACGGTGACGGCCATCGCCGCCTTCATCCTCTACCGCACGCGCTATGGCCGTCATGTCGTCGCCGTCGGCTCGAACAGCGATGTCGCGCGCTATTCCGGCATTCCGGTCAACCGCGTGCGCACCATCGCCTTCGTCATCCAGGGTCTCTGCGTGGCCATCGCCGTGCTGCTCTATGTGCCGCGCCTCGGCTCCACCTCGGCCACGACAGGCATTCTCTGGGAGTTGCAGGCGATCACCGCGGTCGTCGTGGGCGGCACAGCGCTGAAGGGCGGGGCGGGCCGTGTCTGGGGCACGATCTGCGGCGCCTTCATTCTCGAACTGGTCGGCAACATCATGCTGCTCTCCAACTTCATCAGCGAATATCTGATCGGGGCCATCCAGGGCGCGATCATCATCATCGCGATGCTCGTCCAGCGCTCGCTGGTGCGCAAGTCGTAAGCCAAGCCATTACCGCAAGAGCCTCAAACGCTTTTGCGGGGGGACTAGCCGGGTCCACAGGTCGCCCGGCCACGAAGGAAAGACCTGATTTTGGGAGGAAATTCATGCGCAAGAAACTATTGGGCCTGACGGTCGCGGCAATGGCGCTCGTCGCCGGCGTCGTGCACGCACAGGAAGAAAAGAAGGTCACGATCGGCGTCTCGATCCCGGCCGCCGACCATGGCTGGACCTCGGGCGTCGTCTTCCACGCCGAACGCGTCGCCAAGCTTCTTATGGCGCGCAATCCGGGCCTCAACGTCATCGTCAAGACCTCGCCGGATCCGGCAAGCCAGGCGAATGCTGTGCAGGACCTCGAGACGCAGGGCATCGACGCGCTCGTCATCCTGCCGACCGATCCGGATCCGCTGGTCAACGCCATCAAGGAAGTGAAGGGTAAGGGCACGTTCGTCGCTCTCGTCGACCGTGCGCCGAGCACCAACGACAACACGGTGCGTGACCTCTACGTTGCCGGCAACAACTTCGCACTTGGCCAGACGGCCGGCGAATACATCAAGACCACCACGCCGGAAGCCGAAGTCGTCGTCATCCGCGGCATGCCGATCCCGATCGACCAGGAGCGCCAGGACGGCTTCGACAAGGGCGTCGAAGGCTCCGGCGTCAAGATCCTCGACCGCCAGTACGGCAACTGGAACCGCGACGACGCCTTCAAGGTCATGCAGGACTACCTGACCAAGTACCAGAAGATCGACGTCGTATGGTGCCAGGACGACGACATGGCTGTCGGCGTTCTCCAGGCCATCGAGCAGGCCGGCCGCAAGGACATCCAGTATGTCATCGCCGGTGCCGGCTCGAAGGAAATGATCAAGAAGGTCATGGATGGCGACAAGATGATCCCGGTCGACGTGCTCTATCCGCCGGCAATGGTTGGCACGGCGCTCGAGATGACCGTCGCCAACTTCTACGGCCAGGTTCCGGTGCGCGGCGTCTACACGATCGACGCGACGCTGGTGACCAAGGACAATGCGAAGGAATTCTACTTCCCGGATTCGCCGTTCTGATCTGACGAAAACCAGGCCGCCCGGGGCATGATGCCCCGGGCGGTTTTTCTTGCCCCTTGCCCACAATTTCACATTGCCCGCCCCGCCAAAGGCCGTTAGCTTTTCACGCGCTGCGGTACGTACCGCAAAAATATTCAAGACTGGCCGCGCGGACGGCCGCGTCCATGGGAGGAAGTCACCGATGAAGACGATCAAGGGCCCGGCCCTGTTTCTTGCGCAGTTCGCGGGCGATGCCGCGCCGTTCAATTCCTGGGACTCGATCACCAAATGGGCCGCCGACATTGGCTACAAGGGCGTGCAGGTTCCGAGCTGGGATGCGCGCTTCATCGACCTGAAGAAGGCCGCCGCCTCCAAGACCTATTGCGACGAGTTCGCCGGCAAGGCGCGTGAAAACGGCGTCGAGGTCACCGAACTTTCCACCCATCTGCAGGGCCAGCTTGTCGCCGTGCACCCGGCCTATGACGAGGCCTTCGATGGTTTTGCCGCGCCCGAAGTGCGCGGCAATCCAAAGGCGCGCCAGGAATGGGCCGTCGAGCAGGTGAAGATGGCGCTCACCGCCTCGAAACACCTCGGCCTCGATGCCATGGCCAGCTTCTCCGGTGCGCTCGCCTGGCCTTTCGTCTATCCTTGGCCGCAGCGCCCCGCCGGCCTCGTCGAGACCGCCTTCGACGAACTAGCAAAACGCTGGAAGCCGATCCTCGACCATGCCGAGGAGAACGGCGTCGATATCTGCTACGAAATCCATCCGGGCGAAGACCTGCACGACGGCATCACCTACGAGATGTTTCTGGAGCGCACCGGCAACCATGCCCGTGCCTGCATGCTCTACGACCCCTCGCACTATGTCCTTCAGTGCCTCGACTATCTCGACAATATCGACATCTACAAGGACCGCATCCGCATGTTCCATGTGAAGGATGCGGAGTTCAATCCGACCGGCCGGCAGGGCGTCTATGGCGGCTATCAGGGGTGGGTCAACCGCGCCGGCCGCTTCCGTTCGCTCGGTGACGGCCAGGTCGATTTCGGCGCCGTCTTCTCCAAGATGGCTGCCAACGATTTCGCCGGCTGGGCCGTGGTCGAATGGGAATGCGCGCTGAAACATCCGGAGGACGGCGCCCGCGAAGGCGCGGAATTCGTCAAGGCACATATCATCCGCGTCACGGAAAAGGCGTTCGACGATTTTGCCGATGCCGGCACGGATGACGCCGCCAACCGGCGCATGCTCGGGCTTTAAGGAGGAATACAGGATGGCAATCGAAGGAAGCGCAAGCGAAACGCGGGAACGCCGCATCCGGCTCGGCATGGTCGGCGGCGGCTCCGGCGCCTTCATCGGCGCGGTGCACCGCATCGCCGCCCGGCTCGACGATCACTATGAGCTTGTCGCCGGCGCGCTCTCGTCCTCGTCGGAAAAGGCCGAGCAGTCGGCGCGCGAACTCGGGCTCGATCCCTCGCGCAGCTATGGCAGCTTCAAGGAAATGGCGATCCGCGAGGCCAAGCTGAAGAACGGCATCGAGGCGGTGGCGATCGTTACGCCCAACCACGTGCATTACGAGGCCGCGAAGGAATTCCTGAAGCGTGGCATCCACGTCATTTGCGACAAGCCGCTCACCTCGACGCTTGGCGATGCGCGCAAGCTGAAAAAGCTGGCGGAGGAGAGCGATGCGCTCTTCGTGCTCACCCACAACTACACGGGCTACCCCATGGTCCGCCAGGCGCGCGAGATGGTGGCGAACGGCGAACTCGGCCCGATCCGTCT
Source organism: Sinorhizobium sp. RAC02 (assembly GCF_001713395.1). Taxonomy (NCBI): domain Bacteria; kingdom Pseudomonadati; phylum Pseudomonadota; class Alphaproteobacteria; order Hyphomicrobiales; family Rhizobiaceae; genus Sinorhizobium; species Sinorhizobium sp. RAC02. Next base: position 3,928,217 of record NZ_CP016450.1, read on the forward strand.
CGTGCAAATGGAATACCCGCAGGACTGGCTGACCGAGGACATCGAGAGCAGCGGCCAGAAGCAGGCCGCCTGGCGCACCGACCCGACCAAGTCGGGTGCCGGCGGCTCCACCGGCGACATCGGCACCCATGCCTATAATCTCGGCTGCTTCGTCTCCGGTCTCGAACTGGAGGAACTGTCCGCCGATCTCGACAGCTTCGTGGCCGGCCGTCGCCTCGACGACAACGCCCATGTCATGCTGCGCTTCAAGGAGAAGGACGGCGCGCGCGCCAAGGGCATGCTGTGGTGCAGCCAGGTGGCGCCCGGTCACGAGAATGGCCTCAAGGTGCGCGTCTACGGCACCAAGGGCGCCCTCGAATGGGTGCAGGCCGATCCGAACTACCTCTGGTACACGCCCTTCGGCGAGCCGAAGCGCCTCATCACCCGCAATGGTGCCGGTTCGGGCCCTGCTGCCGCGCGCATGAGCCGCGTGCCCTCCGGCCACCCGGAAGGCTATCTCGAAGGCTTTGCCAACATCTATTCCGAAGCTGCCCGCGCAATCTATGCCAAGCGTAGCGGCGCCGCGGCCGATCCCGCCATCGTCTATCCGACGGTGGATGACGGCCTGAAGGGCATGCTCTTCGTCGATGCCTGCGTGCAGTCGTCGAAGAAGAACGGGGCCTGGGTCAAGGTCTGATCAGTCTTCGCCAGCGGCCGCCGCGTCATCGCGGCGGTCACGGCTGTGTCAGGAAAAGATGCTGCCGAGGCGAATGACCAGTTTCTTGTCGAACAGTTGTCCGCGGTCGAACATCCAGTTCAGCGCGTCGCGCGTCGTCCAGGCCCGCTTGTAGGGGCGCGCACTCGTCAACGCTTCGAAGACGTCGCAGACGGTGGCAAGGCGGATTTCCGGGCTGAGCTGCTCCGCCTTCAGGCCGAGTGGATAGCCGCTGCCGTCGAGCACCTCGTGATGGAACCGGCAGATGTCGAGGGTCAGCTCCGAGACATTGCCCTGTTCTTTCAGCAGCCGGTAGCCGACCTCCGGATGGTTGCGAACCACGCGCCGTTCCTCTGCTTCCAGGCTACCCGTCTTGTTGAGAATGGCGTTCGGTATCATGAGCTTGCCGACATCGTGCAGCAGGCCGGCAACGCCCAGTTCCCGCACCAGGTCTTCGTCGTAGTCGAGCAGGCCGGCGAGCTTCATCATCAGGGCGCTCACCGCCAGCGAGTGCACATAGGTCCCCTCGTCCTTGGTCTTGAGGCGGGTGACCTTGAGGAAAACCTCCGGCGACGCGTCGATGCGTTCGGAAATCTCCCCGGCGACTGGACCCAGCGTATCGATCTGCAGGTTGCCGGAGCGAACGGCATCGAAACTGTTGCGCAGGGCGCTTGCCGCCTGTGCGACGGTTTCCTGCGTGCGGCGGCGCTCTTCAGCCTTCAGATCGGCGGCTTCGTCGATATCGATCGTGCTTCTCTGCGGATTGACCAGCGCATAGGCCGCCGACGTCGCGAGGATCGCGCGCACGGTCTCATCGGATTGCACCAGGAACCGCCGGCCGGCGAATTCCGCATTCGGGCATTCGACGGATTCGATGAACATGCCTTTTCGAACGAGATTCTTGGGTATTCGCCGTACCACGCGCCAGATCTCCATCTCTGCATGGGCACTTTAGAGGAAGACTTCCTAACCGTCGTTTAAGGAATACCTGTTTTAGAGCTTGGCTTTTGTCAAATTGCTGCTGGGTGAAGGGAAAGCTTGCAAGCGCCCCGGATGGTCTTTCTCCGTCAAAGACTGATGAGCGCGAAGGGCGGCTTCCGAGCAGCAGTCTTGGCAAACACGGGTATGCCGCTCCGATTTTGTCAGCCGCTTTCCGGGGAAAAATCCCGAACTTTTCCCCACCCTGCAAATCCGTGCCTACAATCCTGTCATCCCGCTAGAGGATACGCTGCCAGGCGTGGCAGTCAGGCGGGATCGGCGCTTTCGGTGCGGGAAGGACGTGAACCTTCACCGGAAGGGCCTGCGGAAAATGGTCTCCCTCCGGCGACACGGGGGAAACGGCAGGGCATCGGACAGACCCTGTCGTTTCACGCCCGAACGGCGCGCCGGATGTGCCTGTGCGGCACGCAAGGAGGTTGGGTCTGGCGGATGCGTCGGCATCGTCCGCCGGGATGGCAGCAGTCCGGAAGGGGCAAACCCCTTTCCGTCCACAATGTCCTCAAGGTGAGGTCTTGCGCGGCGAAAAATCGGAACGGCCCATCCCGGAAACCGGCGGCAGACATCCACCGGCACCGGCCTTTGCAGAGAGACCGGAGTCGCAGGCAAAAACCGCTGAACGGGGCGCTGAAAGGTGCCACATACACTCACTTTTACGAGGCAGCTTCCAGCGCCCCGTCCGATGCTTCAAAAACCCACGGGCGAAGATTCCGCCGCGTGGATGTTCCTGCATGCGATCATCATTGCACGGTTGACTTTTCGTTCAATGGCTTTACTGCAACGTTGCAGGTTCCCGCAACGCCGCGTTTGTCTCCCCAGTTTCAAGAGAAAGCCGATGATCGATCCCAAGACCCTTGCCGAGCGTTTTCCCGGTGATTTCGTGTTCGGCGTGGCGACAGCCGCCTTCCAGATCGAGGGCGCGACGAATTTGGATGGCCGCAAGCCGTCGATCTGGGATGCCTTTTCCAACATGCCCGGCCGGGTCTTCGGCCGGCACAATGGCGATGTCGCCTGCGATCATTACAATCGCCTGGAGCAGGATCTGGACCTCATCCAGTCGCTCGGCGTCGAGGCCTATCGCTTCTCCATCGCCTGGCCGCGCATCATTCCGGAGGGCACCGGGCCGGTGAACGAGAAGGGGCTGGATTTCTACGACCGCCTCGTCGATGGTCTGAAGGCGCGCGGCATCAAGGCCTTCGCCACGCTCTACCATTGGGACCTGCCGCTGATGCTGGCCGGCAATGGCGGCTGGACGGCGCGGTCGACGGCCTATGCCTTCCAGCGCTATGCAAAAACCGCCATCGCCCGCCTCGGCGACCGGCTGGATGCGGTGGCGACCTTCAACGAGCCCTGGTGCTCCGTCTGGCTCAGCCATCTCTACGGCATTCACGCGCCCGGCGAACGCAACATGGATGCGGCGCTATACGCTCTGCATGTCACCAACCTGGCGCACGGCCTTGGCGTCGCGGCCATCCGTTCCGAGCGGCCGGATCTGCCGGTCGGCCTCGTGCTGAATGCCCACCAGACCTATGCCGGCAGCGACAGCGCGGCGGACCAGGCCGCTGCCGCCCGCGCCTTCGATTTCCACAACGGCATCTTCTTCGGCCCGGTCTTCAAGGGCGAATATCCGGAAAGCTTCCTCTCCGCGCTTGGTCATCGCATGCCGCAGATCGAGCCGGGCGACATGGAAACGATCAGCCAGCCGCTCGACTGGTGGGGGCTGAACTACTACACGCCCATGCGGGTTTCGCATGATCCGTCGGAAGGCGCCGTCTTCCCCGCCACGCTGCCCGCGCCGCCCGTTGCCGACGTCCAGACGGATATCGGCTGGGAAGTCTATGCGCCGGCGCTTGGCGATCTCATCCGCAAGCTCAATGCGGCCTATGCGCTGCCGGATTGCTACATCACGGAAAACGGCGCCTGCTACAATATGGGCGTCGAAAACGGCATGGTCGACGACCAGCCGCGCCTCGACTACATCGCTGAACATCTCGGTGTCACCGCCGACCTGATCGGCGAGGGTTATCCGATGCGCGGTTACTTCGCCTGGAGCCTGATGGACAATTTCGAATGGGCGGAAGGCTACCGCATGCGCTTCGGCATCGTGCATGTCGACTACGACACGCAGGTGCGCACGATAAAGAAGAGCGGCCAATGGTACGGTGAACTCGCCGGCCAGTTTCCGAAGGGCAACCACCGGACGGCCTGATACCGTTCGCATTGTCGTTCGCACCGTAAAGGATTCATAACGGTTCTGCCGCATCATCGTTCTTCGGCCGGAGAAGACGATGCTGCGACTTGCGCGCCACCTTTCGAGCATGATCGGCGCCAGACGACTAGCGGTCGTGCTGGGCGTGCTTGCGTCCTTTGCCGTCGTCGTCAGCCTTGCCACCATTCTCGTCATGATGGCGCTCGGCTTTCTCGCCAACCGGGCAAACGAGCTGGATGAGGAACGTACGCGCCAGGCGGTGTTCGGCTCCCTCTCGTCACTGCGCAGTTCCATGGTCACGACGGTGCGCGACTATGCGGTCTGGGACGATGCCGTGCAGGCCATCTATGGTCAGGCCGACATGCCCTGGCTTGTCGCCAATTTCGGCCTTGCCACCGAGGGCGGTCCGCTTTTCGATACGGTTTTCCTCGTCGATGAAAACGGCCGTACCATGCTTGCCTATCGAAACGGCGCGCCGCTGGAGGCGGATGCGCATTCCTATGGTGGCGCGGTGTTTGCGGATCTTTACGACAAGGTCATCAAGGCAGGGCTGGAGCCCGGCGAGGAGCTCGGGGCCTTCCTGCGCACGCCGCATGGCCCTGCCGTTGCCGCCGTGTCGGCCATCCGCCCGATTTCCGATGCGGTAAAGGCGCCGGCGGGTGCCCTTCGCACACTCTTCATCATCCGCCACCTGTCGCCCGCACGGATCGCGCGGATCGCCGACAACTTTCTGATTTCCGGGCTTATGATGACGGAAGATGAGCCCGCGAAAGGTTCGGCCGTGCCCCTCACCAATCCCGGCGGAACGGTGCTCGGCTACCTGTCCTGGACGCCGGACGCGCCGGGCGACAAGAGCTACGCGCAGGTGCGCCCGCTGGTTCTGCTGGCGCTGGCCGGGGTCATCATCTTCTTCGTGCTGCTGGTGCTGACCGGCGCCGCCTTCGTCATCCGCCTCAAGGCAGATGAGAACGCGGCGCGCAGGCAGGCCCTGACCGATCGCCTGAGCGGCCTTCGCAACCGCACCGGCCTCTATCTCGGTCTCGATGAACTGAATGCCTGCGCCGTCCAGGACGAGCGCGACGTCGTACTGCTCTATCTCGACCTCGACGGCTTCAAGGACGTCAACGATTTCTACGGCCATGCGGTCGGCGACCGGTTGATCCGCGGCGTCTCGGCCGGGCTGGCCCGCCTTGTTCTGCCCGGCACCCTGCTCGCGCGCATCGGCGGCGATGAATTCGCCATCGCCTTCCTCGGTTCGGCGGATGGTCCGGAAGCCGAGCGGTTGACGCGGTCCATCCTCGATTTCTTTGCCGAACCCTTTGCCATTGGCGAGCGTGTCGCCATCGTCGGCGCCAGCATCGGCCTTGCCGTGTCGCGCAAGGGGACCGTGGGTGGCGAGGAGCTTCTGCGGCGGGCGGATGTCGCCATGTACCGGGCAAAACATGCCGGGCGTGGCCGCGTCATGCACTATGAAACGCTGATGGACGACGACCGCGACGAGCGACGCGAGATGGAGGATGCGTTGCGGACGGCCGTGGCGCGCGGCGAGATCGACGTCGTCTTCCAGCCGATCGTCAAGGCGCGTGGCCGTGAGATCTGTGGCGTGGAGGCGCTCGCACGCTGGTATCGCGGCGGGACCGTGTCGGTGCCGCCGGACGTGTTCATTCCACTCGCAGAGGCGACCGGCGTCATCGATGCGCTCGGGCCGCTCGTGCTGCGCCGCGCCTGCGAGGCGGCGCGCAACTGGCCTGATATCGGCATTTCGATCAATGTCTCGCCGGCGCAGTTCCGCAATCCCTATTTCCCGGATCAGGCGCTGGCGATCATCGAGGCTGCGGGCATCGAGCCGTCACGCGTCACGCTGGAGATCACCGAGGGTTACTTCATTCAGAATCCCGGCCGCGCGAAGCTTGTCATGGACCGGCTGAAGGTCGGTGGCGTGCGCATTGCGCTCGACGATTTCGGTGCTGGTTTCTCCAGCGTCGGTTATCTCATCCGCTTCGGTTTCGACCGGATGAAGATCGACCGGTCGCTCACCATAGCGGGCGAGCAATCGGTGAAGGGCGGCGCGATGCTGCAGGCAACGGTGGCGTTGGCCGCTTCGTTCGACATGCCGGTGACGGCCGAAGGCGTGGAGACCGGCGAGCAGGCCGCTTTCCTGCATCTCTGCGGCTGCGATCAGCTTCAGGGGTACTTCTTCGGCAGGCCGATGAGCGAGAAGGCGATCAGCGAACTGCTCGCCCCGCCGGCCGCCGTGCAGGCGGCGGCCAGTTGATCACTTGCCGAGATGGCGTTCGCCGCGCTTGCGGGCGAGATCCATCTGTTTCTGGCGCTGGCGAAAGCGCAGCCGGTCGTCTTCACTCCGGGTCGTGTGGCAATGCGGACAGGAAACACCGGCCTCGTAGAGCGGCGAGGTGACGTCTTCGGCGGTCAGCGGATGGCGGCAGGCGCGGCAAAGCTTGTGCTCGCCTTCCTCCAGCCCGTGCAACACGGAGACGCGCTCGTCGAACACGAAGCAGGCGCCTTCCCACAGGCTTTCGTCCGCCGGCACCTCTTCGAGATATTTCAGGATGCCGCCCTTGAGGTGGTAGACCTCGTCGAAACCCTCTTCCTTCATGAAGGCGGTCGCCTTCTCGCAACGGATGCCGCCGGTGCAGTACATGGCAATCTTCGGCTTGTTGTGCAGGCCGGCATTGTTGCGCACCCAGTCCGGAAATTCGCGGAAGGTCTTGGTGTTCGGATCGACGGCGCCCTTGAACATGCCGATCGCCGTCTCGTAGTCGTTGCGCGTATCGATGACGATCGTGTCCGGATCGGAAATCAGCGCGTTCCAGTCCTCCGGCGCCACATAGGTGCCGACGGACCGGGTGGGGTCGATATCCTCGACGCCCATGGTGACGATCTCCTTCTTCAGCCGCACCTTCATGCGCAGGAAGGGCATGTCGCTCGCAAAGCTTTCCTTGTGCTCCAGCCCGGCAAATTCCGGCTGGCTGCGCAGGAAGGCGAGCACCGTGCGGATGCCGGCATGCGGCCCGGCGATCGTGCCGTTGATACCCTCATGGGCGAGCAGCAGCGTGCCGCGCACGCCGTTTTCCTCGCAGAGCGCCTGCAAGGGCTCGCGCAGGTCCGCGAAACGCGGCACCGAGACGAAATGGTAAAGCGCGGCGACAAGGAACGTGCCGTCTTCCGCGGGCAGGGAGGTTTCGTTTGTCATGGCCGCCACATACAGCTTTGGCGCATTTCAGGCAATGCGGCGCTCTGTAGCGCCTCAGGCGAGCTGGTGCAGGCTTGCGCCATTGCTGGCGCCGAGCGCCATCGACTGGTTGGAATACTGGCTCTCGCCGGTCACTTCGCGGCCCACCCAGTTCGGCAGATGCGGCTCCTCTTGGATCGAGGCAAGCTCGACCTCGGCGATAACGAGGCCTTTGTGGGCGCCGCCATAGACGTCGATTTCCCAGACATGGCCTTCGTGCGGCACCTTGTAGCGTACCTTTTCGATGACGTTGCCGATGGCGTGGCGCAGCATGTCCTCCGCCTCGTCGCGGTCCACATCATATTCGTACTCGTCGCGAACGAGCACTGCATGGCCGATTTTCAGGGTGATGCGTGCCTTGCCGTCGCCGTAGATGCGGACACGAAGCGATCGGTCCTCCTGGGCGACGATATAGGCCTGCCGTATGGCGATGCCTTCGTCTGCGAAGGTACGCCATCGCTGGCCCGATACCAGGAACTTACGCTCGATCTCTTTTGCCACAGGCACGCTTTCGCTGTTGGAGATAGGCTTAGGCGAGCGGAACACTACACGATAAGTGTGTCATGACAAGGCCATGAATCATGCTTTAGGCTCGACACGACGTCGCAGACGCGGTATTCGGATCCAAATTCAATCGTTTTAAAAGGTCGTGCCATGAGCGAGAAAAACGCCAAGCTCCTTTCCGTCCTGAAGCTGCAGCCAGTGGTGCCGGTGCTGGTCATCGATGATCTCAAGACGGCCGTTCCGCTGGCGCGAGCGCTCGTCGCCGGCGGCCTGAAGGCGATCGAAATAACGCTGCGCACGCCGGCCGCGCTCGAGGCGATTCGTGCGGTTGCCAACGAGGTCGAGGGCGCCGTCGCCGGTGCCGGCACGATCCTCAATGCCGCGCAGTTCGAGGCCGCCGTCGAGGCCGGCTCGCAGTTTATCGTCAGCCCCGGCACGACGCAGGAGCTGATCGATGCGGCGAACGATTCCGACATTCCGCTTCTGCCGGGTGCCGCCACCGCCAGCGAGGTCATGGGCCTGCGCGAAGAGGGCTATCAGGTGCTGAAATTCTTCCCGGCCGAACAGGCGGGTGGTGCGGCCTACCTGAAATCGCTGTCCTCGCCGCTTGCCGGCACGCTGTTCTGCCCGACCGGCGGCATTTCGCTGTCGAATGCCCGCGACTATCTTTCGCTGCCGAACGTCGTCTGCGTCGGCGGCTCGTGGGTGGCGCCGAAGGAGCTTGTCGCCAAGGGCGACTGGGCCGGCATTACCAAGCTCGCGGCGGAAGCCGCAGCACTCAAGGGCTGAGACAGGTTCAACGGAATTGCAGACGGGCGGCCCTTGGTCGCCCGTTATGCGTTTGTAATTCAGGACGTGCATTCCTATCTTGCCTTGCAGTCGGCCCCTGCGGTGACAAGAGAAACGGAGACGCCCTATGTTTGACGCCAAGAAGTTGCTTGACCAGTTCCTCGGTTCGCAGGTGCCCGGTGCCGGCGGATCGGTGCGCGACCGCGCCGGCCAGGTCACCCAGCTCGCCAAGGACAATCCGCTTGCCTCGATCGCCATTGCCGGCGTGCTGCTCGGCACGGGCACCGGCCGCCAGGTGGCGGGCTCCGCGCTGAAGCTCGGCAGCCTCGCCGCCATCGCCGGCCTCGGCTACCAGGCCTACAAGAACTACAAGGCCGGCCAGAATCCCGTCGAGACCACACAGGGCACGACCCCGGAACTCCTGCCGCCGCCGACCGATTCCGGCTTCCACCCCGAAGCCGTCAGCACCGATTTCGCGCTCATCCTCGTTCGCGCCATGATCGCCGCCTCGCGCGCCGATGGCCATATCGACGAAGCCGAGCGCGCCCGCATCATGGACAAACTGAAGGTCTCCGGTCTCGGTGCCGATGCCGCGCAGTTCCTGGAAGACGAGCTTGCCAACCCGGTCGATCTCGACGCGATCATTTCGGCCGCGACGACCGAAGAGCAGCGTGTCGAACTCTATACGGCCTCGCGCCTTGCCATCGAGCCGAAGTCGCGCGCCGAACGCGGCTATCTCGACTTGCTCGCCGGCCGCCTCAACCTGCCGGATGCGCTGGTCGACCATATCGAGGCGACGGTTTCCGCCGCCACCGTCTAAGACTTGCCGGGGAGCGGCCGAACGCCGCTCCCTGCTTTCCACATTGCGCGGACAGGCCGCCTGTTCTATCCCTTCGGCAACGATCGAAGGAGAATTTGCATGCGCGATCTCACAGACTGGAAGGGTTGCCCGCCACCGGCACCCGTTACGCTTGAAGGCCGCACCGTGCGCCTGGAGCCCTACGACCGCGCCAAACACCTTCAGGCCCTCTGGGATACTTTCGGCGGCATGGCGATCAACCCGTTGCTGCGCTATTTCGCACAGGCCGATTTCACCGGCATTGAAGGGTTCGATGCGTGGTCCGAGGCGGTGATCAAATCCGGCTGGGTGCGCGAGGTCATGGTCGACAAGGCAAGCAACACGGTGGTGGGCATGGCGCATTACATGCGGCCCGACCCGGCAAACGGCGTCGTCGAGATCGGCGGCATTGCGCATGGCCCCAGCATGGCCCGCTCGCCCCTCTCCACCGAGGCGCAGTATCTTCTGGCCAAACATGTCTTCGAAGATCTCGGCTACCGCCGCTACGAGTGGAAGTGCCACAACGGCAATGCGGCAAGCAAACGCACCGCTACCCGCCTCGGCTTCACCTTCGAGGGCGTCTTCCGCCAGCACATGCTGTCGAAGGGCGAGAACCGCGACACCGCCTGGTTCTCGATCATCGATGGCGAGTGGCCAGCCGTCGCCAAGGCGTTCGATGCCTGGCTTTCTCCGGATAATTTCGATGCCGATGGCCAGCAGAAGCGCAAGCTGGAAGACATCCGCGCCGAGATCGCCAAGGCGGACGCGGCATGAGCGAGGAAAACAAGGGAAAATCGGCAGCGCTCGCGGCGTTTTTCATCCTGCTCGGCACAGGCGTGGTGTTCTACTTCCTGCCGCGCGTCATGATCGCCCTTGGCGACGTCTCGCCGTGGCTGGCGGGCGTGTTCGGCACGCTGATGGTGCTCGCTTTCTTCCTGCTGTTCTGGCTCAGGGCGCGCTACCAGCGTAATCGCGGGAACTAGGCCTGTAGTGAGGCTCCAAGCAGGAGCATCCCCAGAACCATCACCAAAGCTGCGCCGCCGATTTCGATGGCGGTGCCGATGCGCTGGCCGGCCGAACCGTTGCCGGCGAAGCGTACGGCCGCACCCTTGGCGGTGACGGCGAGGGTGGCGAGCGTCGACACCGTGATGGCCGTGCCGATCGACATGGCGAAGACGGCGAGCAGGCCGCCCAGATACAGGCCGTTGAGGAGCGCGAAGCTCAGCACGATCAGTGCGCCGGAGCAGGGGCGCAGCCCCACCGCGACGATGGCGGACCAGGCTTCGCGCAGCGCGAAACGCTCGCCTTTCAGCAGGGAAGGATCGGGCGCGTGGGCATGGCCGCAGGTCGAGCAGACTTCGCCTGCATGATGGTGGTGACCGTGCTCGTGATGATGATGGTCATGGACCTCGACCGCCTGGGCGCCGAGCGCAGAGGCGCGCCGGCTGGCCGGCCACAGTTTCCTGAAGAGCAGCCAGGCGCCGAAGAGCGTGATGAGGGCGTAGCTGCCGATTTCGAGCGCGCGGGTGGCGTCGGTCATCGACACCGTGGTGCCGCGCAGGAAGAGAAAGGCCGCGCCGACCAGCAGGATGGCGACGATGCCCTGGAGGATCGAGGAGAGGAAGGAGAGCAACACGCCGCGCTTCAGCTCCACCTCGTTTGCTAGCATGTAGGACGAGATGACGGCCTTGCCATGGCCGGGGCCGGCGGCGTGGAAGACGCCGTAACCGAAGGACAGCGCCACCAGCGTCGAGGCTGCCCAGGGGTTCGTGCGCATCTCCTTCAGTGCGCCGGTCATCAGCCGGTAAAATCCCTGCTGCTGCGCGTTGATCCAGCCGAACAGGCTGCCGAAGGTGCCGGTCGTATTGAAGCCGGGTTCCGCCGAGCCGATGCCGAGCGGTGACTGGGCATGGGCCAGGGTGGCCGTGGCCACGACGGCGAGCGTTACGGTGGCGAGGGCAAGGGCGCGTCCGCGGGTCAGCATGACATCTCCAGACGGGTGGCGAAGAGTTTCGACATGTCGGTGCCGGCCGGATCGTTGAAGAAGGCTTCCGTCAGGCTGTCCTGGTTCTGGGCGAGCACTTCGTCCGCATCGGGCCGCACCACCGCGCGCGTGCAGGCGGAAAACTTGTCGCCGACGGCGACGAGGTCGTCATCGGAGGCAAAATCCATCGCCGCATACATGGTCGGATCGTAGACGCCGAAGGTGAGCTTGCCCTTGAGCGGCATCACTTCGCCCGGCTTGACGGAGAAGAACATCAGGAGCTGGCCGTCCTTGAAGTCGACATTGATCGCGTCGGGCTTTCCGACCTTGATGGTTTTTCCGTCCTCGGTGATCGTCGTGTAGTAGCTGAACTCTTCAAGCGATTCGAGAACGGTCTTGCCGACCTCGGCCAGTTCGTCCGGGTCGAGCACGGCATTGCTGTTCTTGTCGAAGTCCATCACGACGCTTGCGGAAAACATGTCGTCGAAGCGCCAGACATTGCGCAGCTCGCTGACCGTGCCGTCTTCGCCGGCCACGACTTCCAGTCGCGCCTCGGCAAAGATGTGCGGATGGGCAAACGCCACAGCCGGGGCGATGAAGGCTGCTCCGGCAACGAGAAGGGGGAGCAATCGCATCGGTTTGTGTCCTCTCGAAGCGGCGGGGCGGTCTTCAGAATCGTCCGGTTGAATGTAACGCAAATGGGTCGGAATTGGGACCTTACCAGCGCTGCATTACGCCTCGATGCCAGGATTGCGGCGGAACCAGGCGTGCAGGAAATCGACGAAGGTGCGGACCTTCGCGGGCAGGTAGCGGCGGTGGGGGTAGATCGCGTAGATGCCGCGGTCGGTCGGCAGATAGTCTTCAAGGATCGAGACGATGCGGCCGGAATCGAGGCAATGGCGGGCGATGAAGGCCGGTACCTGCGCGACGCCGAGGCCGCTTGCGGCAGCACGCACCGCCGCCGTCGGGCTGTTCACCTCGATATGGCCGCTGACAGGAACGCTGAAGCCCGCGCCCTTGTCGTCAACGAAGCGCCAGTTGCTGTGCGACTTGCCATTGGTGTCGATGATGCAGGGCAGGCGGGCAAGGTCGCTTGGATGGTTGATCGGGCCGGCCTGTGCGAGAAACTCCTCGCTCACGCAGATCTTCAGGTAGAAGTCCCCGAGCTTGCGGGCGATGAGCGCCGAATCTTCAAGCTTGGTGATGCGGACTGCGACATCGAAGCCCTCCTCCACCAGATCGACGAAGCGGTCGTCCGAGACGATTTCCAACGAAAGTTCTGGATGCTCCTTGCCGAAGTCGATGAGTGACTGGCCGATATCGGCATCCACAAAGGTGCGCGGGGCGGAAACTTTCAGCTTGCCGCGCAGGTCCGTGTTCTTTTCGCGCACGAGATCGGCGAGGTTGTCGATCTCCTTCAGGATGTCGGAGGCAGTGCGGTAATAGGTATGGCCGGCCTCGGTCATCGAGAACTGGCGGGTGGTGCGGTTGAGCAGCAGGGTGCCGAGTTCGTCCTCCAGCTCGCGCACATATTTGGAAAGCAGCGCCTTGGACCTCCCGGTCTTGCGCGAGGCCGCGGAAAAACCCTCGGCGTCGACGACGTCGATGAAGGCCCGGATTCGGGTCAATGTGTCCATGTATCCCCACTCGACTGTCGCGCCGCATTGCCGGAAATGCAAAGGTGGCGCAGGGCCGGCCGAAACGTGATGGCCGGTGCGTTATAACCATGCTTTGAAACTACGTTTCGCGAATGTCGTGGCTGGGAGGATATTTTCAATAGCGAAATGCAAAAAACCTCTTGATTGCGACAGCGATTCTTCTTATCTCCCCCTTGCCCAAAGTCGCACGTGCCTGTGGGTGTCCGCCGACCCTCGATTTGGTGAGGAACTCGGTAAGGTACCTGGAACTAACCCCTCCAGTCGTTTCTCCGGCCAACCGGAAGAGCGAGGACATCTTGAAGCAACGACGGTGCGGGCCTTTCTGGTGTCTGCCGGCTTTCCAACAGCCGGGGTTACTGAAGAGGCACACCTTCATTGCCGGACGTGCGGTCGGGTTCTCCCACCAATCAAAGGCAGACAAAGCCGAATTGAAGCCTAGGCGGGCTTCGGTTCACCGATCGCGCATGATGCGCATGCTTGGTTCCGGGGTCTCCACCGGCTGGTTCCAGAGCGTGCTCGCATCCTGCCCTTTGTCCTCCGGGTTTCCCGGAGCAACCTGGATATGGGGAATACCGAAATGGCGACTGCACGTATTATCGACTTCCTGAACACCCGACGTCCCGACGGCCCGTGCCTCGTGGTCGACCTCGATGTCGTGCGTGACAATTTCAAGGCGTTCCGCCACGCGCTGCCCGACAGCTCGATCTACTATGCCGTGAAGGCAAACCCGGCGCCGGAAGTCCTGCGCCTGCTCGCTTCCATGGGCTCCAACTTCGATTGCGCGTCCGTCGCCGAAATCGAAATGGCGCTCGATGCCGGTGCCACCCCGAGCCGTATCTCCTTCGGCAACACGATCAAGAAGGAGCGCGACGTTGCCAAGGCGCATGCGCTCGGCGTTTCGCTCTTCGCGGTCGACAGCCATGAGGAAGTCGAGAAGATCGGCCGTGCCGCTCCGGGTGCCCGCGTGTTCTGCCGCGTCCTGACCGATGGCGAAGGTGCCGAATGGCCGCTGTCGCGCAAGTTCGGTTGCGTGCCGCAGATGGCCGTCGACGTGCTCGTCTACGCCCACCAGAACGGCCTCGTCTCCTACGGCGTGTCGTTCCATGTCGGCTCGCAGATGACGAAGCTCGACGCCTGGGATGCGGCCCTTGCCGATGCCAAGCGTGTCTTCGTGCAGCTTGCCAAGCAGGGCATCGAGCTCAAGATGGTCAACATGGGCGGCGGCTTCCCGACGAAGTACCTGCGCGACGTTCCGTCGGCTGAAGCCTATGGCAAGGCGATCTTCGGTGCGCTGAAGAAGCACTTCGGCAACCAGATCCCGGAAACCATCATCGAGCCGGGCCGCGGCATGGTCGGCAATGCGGGTGTGATCAAGGCGGAAGTCGTTCTCGTCTCGAAGAAGTCGGACAACGACAACCACCGCTGGGTCTTCCTCGACATCGGCAAGTTCGGCGGTCTCGCCGAAACCATGGACGAGGCGATCCGCTACCCGATCCGCACCGCGCGCGATCAGGACGAGATGGAGCCCTGCGTGCTTGCCGGCCCGACCTGCGATTCGGCCGACGTGATGTACGAGAAGAACATGTATCCGCTGCCGATTACCCTTTCGATCGGCGACGAGGTTCTGATCGAGGGCACCGGCGCCTACACGACGACCTACTCGGCCGTCGCCTTCAACGGCTTCGAGCCGCTCAAGGCCTACGTCATCTAAGCCTATCGGTGCTCCCGTCACGAACGGGAGCACCAAATTCACAATCAGTTTTGGATACCGTTTGAATCGGTTTTGAGCACGGGAGGCCCAGAGATGGCCACTGTTCTTGATTCTGTCCGCGCGTTCTTCGCGCATGCCGCCTTCACCATCGACCAGGAAAATGCCGGCGACGTCGTGGCGCGCGAGCGTCTGCTCGACCGCGTCATGGGCGAGGCCCGCTTCCGCAAGTCGTCCGAAAAGCTGCGCCGTGGCCGCATGCCGGCGGAGGACCTCGCCCTTGTCGCCCGCGATCCGGATGGCCATGTCATCGGCACGGTGCGCCTGTGGAATGTCGAGGCGGGCGTCGATTCCGACGGCAATGCCGTCTCCGCGCTGCTGCTTGGCCCGCTCGCCGTCGATTGCGAACACGAGGGCAAGGGCATTGGCGGCGCGCTGATGCGGGCGGCCCTCACCGAGGCGCGTGACCGCGGCCATGGTGCGGTGCTGCTCGTCGGCGATCCGGAATATTACGAGCGCTTCGGCTTCTTTGCCGACAAGGCGCAGCACCTCGTCATGCCCGGCCCCTTCGAGCGCCGCCGTTTCCTGGCGCTGGAACTGAAGGACGGCTGGCTGGATGGTGCGGCAGGCGTGCTCGTCGCCAGCGGCCGGCGCCGCGTCATCCTGGACGTGCGCAAGGCTGCCTGAGAAGGAGCCGGCGATGAGCCGGCTCTTTCCAATTTGATGTTTATCATTGTTTTGATTGGGCAATTGTCAAGATTGGTGCGGATATCGCGCCAATCCTTTCTCCGTTTGGTTTTCGTTTGATCCATCTCAAGGGAGGCGCTCGCCTCTCGGCTCCATAGTCGTTCCGAAAAAGACGAGTCGCGATGATGGAGAGACGACATGAATGGAAATGGGAAAAGCCGGTTGGTGCTTGCCGGAATGGCGGCCGGTCTGATGCTGTTCGGCAATCAGGCCTTGGCGGCGGACCTCGAAGAACGCATGGCCCCGCCGGAAGCGACGGTGGATCTTGCCGCGCAGAGCCCCTGGCAGATCCGCGTGCGCGGCCTCGGTGTCATCACCAATGATTCCGGTTCCGTAAATGGCATAGCAGGGTCGAGCCTCTCCTATTCGGACTCGGTCGTTCCTGAACTCGATATTTCCTACTTCTTCACGGACAACATCGCGGCCGAACTCATTCTCGGCACGACCTATGCGAATATCGAGGCGGACGGGTCGATTGCCGGCCTCGGCAAGGTGGGCAAGACATGGCTCCTGCCGCCGACGCTGACCCTGCAGTATCACTTCACTGATTTCGGCGCGTTCAAGCCCTATGTCGGTGCCGGTGTGAACTATACGTACTTCTACAACCAGTCCGGCTCGGGTGCCTTCTCCGACCTCAAGGTCAAGAACAAGGTGGGGGCCGCCCTCCAGGTCGGTTTCGACTACATGCTCGACGAACACTGGGGTGTAAACTTCGACGTGAAGAAGATCTTCCTCGAACCCAAGTGGAAGGTCGATTTCAACGGCACGCCCCTGACGGGCAAGGCGAAGCTGAACCCCTGGCTGGTCGGCGCCGGCGTCACCTACCGGTTCTGAAGACCGGCACGAGTTGGCCTGCCCTTAGGGGGGCGGGCCGGTTCAGTTCGCTGCGCGACGATAGAAGGCGAGCGATCCCGCAAGTGCCAGGAGCGCGCCACCGCAGATGCGGTCGAGCCAGGCGGCTCCCGATGTCTTGAGAACGCGCACGGCCTGAGTGCCGAGGCCGGCATAGCCGACCATCACCATGAAATCGATAGCCGCGAAGACGAGGGCGAGCAGCATGTATTGCTGCGCCTGGGGCGCTGAGGGATCGATGAACTGGGGCAGGAAGGCGGAGAAGAACAGATAGCCTTTCGGATTGGTGACGGCGACGAGGAAGCTTTTCGTGAAGATGGCTTTCGCTGTCGTTCGACCGGCTGACTGCGCATCGTCGAGTGCCCGGCCGATCGAGCCGGTGGAGCGCAGCATCTGTATGCCGAGGAAGGCGAGATAAGCGGCACCCAGCCATTTCACGACGGAGAACCAGAACTCGGATGCCGCGAGCAGCGCGCCCAATCCGAGCGCCACCGCGCCGATCAGCACGAAATCGGACAGCACGGCGCCGATCATGCCGGGCAGGGCGCGGCGCATGCCGTAGCGCGAGCCGTTGGTGAGCGCGAGCAGGACCGTCGGGCCTGGCGTGGCAATACCGATGAAGGCGACCGCGGCAAAGGCGAGAAGGGTAACGGATGTCATGATGGGGCCTCCTGCTCCGATTGCTCCCATGCTTCCGTCACCGATGCAAGACGTCCGAAATTGACAGAAAGCGGATAAAGCCCTATGTGCGGGGCAAGGGTGAGAGCCCCTGCCGTCCGCGAGCGCAAGCTTTGGTGAAGTCTCTCTCAGAACAATCGGTCTTCCAGCATCATGCATGCGAACCGGTGGCAATGCGGGCTCCCTCCGAAATGACGCATGCAGACACTGGAGATCCGACATGCGTCCATCCCCGACGCCCCTGCCATCCCTTGACGCCCTGAAAGACCAGGCGAAGCGGCTGCGTGCCCGTTTTGCCGAGGACGGCCAGGCCATTGCCCATTCCCGCGCGCTCGAACTCATCGCCGCGCAATACGGTTATCGCGACTGGAACACCTTGCACGCGATCGTCGGCAACCGGCCGCCGTTCAATCCGTGGATGCTCGGCTCGCGCGTGCGCGGCCACTATCTCGGCCAGCCCTTCGATGCCGAAGTGCTCGGTGTGCATGCGCTGACGAGCCAGCCCGGCCGCTACCGCATGACGCTGCATTTCGACGAGCCGGTGGATGTGGTGACCTTCGACAGTTTTTCGGCTTTTCGCCAGCGGGTGAACTGCACCGTCGACGAGACGGGGCGGACGGCCGCGAAAACCTCGAACGGGCGGCCACATCTCGAACTGGAATGGTAGGTATCAGAACGAGCCGGACAGCCGCGCCGCAAGGCCGTCGACCTCGAAGTCGGCGGCCTTGTCGGTCTCGCGGCGGATGAGGCGGCTGTATTCCAGCGCCGCCGTCGCGCCCTTGGCGAAGGTGTAGGTGAGGCTCGCCGAGAGCGATTTCGTGCGTGTGCGATAGTCGAAGTAGAGCCAGTCGCTATAGGCCTGCTCGAAGGCGAGGCCGAATTTCAGCTTTTCCGTCAGCGCCTTTTCCAGCGAAAGGCCAACCGTGCGCACATCTTCGCCGAGTGAATCGTCCACATCGGCGAGCTGGATGTCGCGCGTGAGCTTTGCCTTCAGGACCGTCTTCTTCGAAACCTGCCATGCCGCTTCGCCTTTCAGGAAGGGGCGGGCGCGCTCGACCGTCTTGCCGAGATAGGGACTGAACACGCCGACGATACCGGCCTCCGCCATCACGGTGATACCGTTCTTGAAGGCGCGGCCATAGGCGAGCGAGCCGCGCAGCGTTTCGGCCGGGAATTGCCCGAAGGTCTTCTGTTCCCACCGGTCGATGTGGTTCGTCCGGTATTGCACGGTGACACCGACCTCGCCGCCCAGCAGCGGGCGAATGTGACCGCCGCTCACCTCGTAGAGCGTATTGCCGGCTTCGAGCTGCGTGGGCCGCAATCCACGGAGCGTGAAATGGGCCTTGCCCCGGTTGAGATTGGAGACCGCGGCGGTGACATGGTTCTTGCCACCCCAGCGTTCATCCGTCAGGCCTACGCTGGTGGCGGCCGCGATGTCGGCCTTGCGGTAGCCGATCAGCAGTCCGGGCAGGGACAGAAAGATATCGCCGGATCGCCGGTATTCGAGACCGCCTTTGAGTGTCAGCTTCATGGTCTTGCTAAGATCGTGGGTATAGCCGATTTCTCCGCCGAGCGTTCGCTGGTCGGCAAAGTCGTATTTCGGCACACGCCGGACGCTTGTGGTCAGTCCGTAGGCGAAATGGGAGTCTTCGAGGTCGAGACTGCCCCGCAAGCCGAGCTTCGCCTCGCCGAAAGCAGCGGGAAGGGCGGTCGGGTCCTGAAAAATGTTCGACGTCCAACCACCGCCGGTGCTGTAATCAACGGTTGAATCTGCAAAAGACGGGTTGCATCCGGCAAGCATCAGAGCCACGAAGATGGGGCCGCGAGGAGAGTGCATCGGATTCCGTTCCTGTCCGTTCTTGGAACAGAATCTTAGGGTTGCAGGGTTAAAAATTCCCTCAATGGTTGATGTTCGCGCAGCATTCGCAGAATAATTCACTATAGGTTGTATGCGGTTGGCGATCGTTAAACTTGTCTATGTTATGGTTAACTCTTTGCTATGACTGCCAAATCCGGTTGAGTTAATCGGTACTTATATTACCTTCAGTTGCGTACCGAGGAGGTACACAACCGAAGGAGAGAGACATGAACAAGGCTCGCATCATCGCCGTCGCAACCATCCTCGCATTCGCCGGTACCAGCCAGGCATCCGCTGGTGGCCTTCTCGGCCTCGGCATTCTCGGCGGCAACAAGACCGGCGGCATCGTCATCGCCCCGAGCGTCGGTGTCGGCGTCGGTAACATCCTCAGCGACAATGACGGCAACAACATCCTGAACGGCGTTCTGAACAACACCCTCAATGGCACGCTGTCCGGCATCCTGAACGGCAATACGCTCGGCATCCTCGGCGGCAGCGACTGCGGCTGCAAGAAGCGCAAACACTGACCGCACCATCCCCGCCCATGCGGTCTGTCGGGAGCCCGGGAGAGCTTCGCTCTCCCGGGCTTTCGGCATTTTGGATTTCCACTGTCAGGGCACGAAAGCCGTTCTGCGCTCTAAAGCAAAAAAGCCCGCGATTATCTCGCGGGCTTCTTCATTTCATGCGTTTGCCGATCAGTGGTTCATCGCCTTGACGATGTCGTCGGTCATCTTTTTGGCGTCGCCGAGCAGCATCATCGTGCCGTCCTTGTAGAACAGCGTGTTGTCGATGCCGGCATAGCCGGAGCCGAGCGAGCGCTTGACGAAGAGGCAGGTCTTGGCCTTGTCGACATCGAGGATCGGCATGCCGTAGATCGGCGAGGACTTGTCGTCGCGCGCGGCCGGGTTCGTCACGTCGTTGGCGCCGATGACATAGGCGACGTCCGCCTGGGCGAACTCCGAGTTGATGTCTTCCAGTTCGAAGACCTCGTCATAGGGCACGTTCGCTTCGGCGAGCAGCACGTTCATATGACCGGGCATACGGCCCGCGACCGGATGGATCGCGTATTTCACCTCGACGCCGGCCTTCTTCAGCGCGTCGGCGAGTTCGCGTACCGCATGCTGCGCCTGTGCGACTGCCATGCCGTAGCCGGGCACGATGATGACCTTGGAGGCATTCGCCATCAGGAAGGCCGCATCGTCGGCCGAACCCTGCTTGACCGTGCGCTGCACGCCGTCGTCACTCGCTGCCGCCCCGCTATCGCCGCCGAAGCCGCCGAGGATGACCGAGATGAACGAGCGATTCATGCCCTTGCACATGATGTAGGACAGGATCGCACCCGACGAGCCCACGAGGGCACCGGTGATGATCAGCGCAAGGTTGCCGAGCGTGAAGCCGATGCCGGCCGCGGCCCAGCCCGAATAGGAGTTGAGCATCGACACGACGACGGGCATGTCCGCGCCGCCGATCGGTACGATCAGCAGCACGCCGAGTGCCAGCGCGAGGATGACGATCAGCCAGAAATCGAAGTGGCTTTCCGACAGCGTCAGGCCGACGATGAAGAAGATGACCGCGGCGAGCAGCACAATGTTGATGACGTGCCGATAGGGCAGCATGATCGACTTGCCGGACATGCGGCCGTCGAGCTTCAGGAAGGCGATGATCGAGCCGGTGAAGGTGATCGCGCCGATCGCGGCACCGAGCGCCATTTCGACGAGCGCCTGGCCATGGATTTCGCCGACCTGGCCGAGGCCGAAGGAGACCGGAGAATAGAGCGCTGCGGCCGCCACCAGCACGGCGGCAAGGCCGACCAGCGAGTGGAAGCCGGCGACGAGTTGCGGCATCGAGGTCATCGGGATGGAGCGGGCGATATAGGCGCCTGCACCGCCGCCGATGGCAAGGCCGAGCACGATGAGCACGAGGCCGCCGAAGGATGGCGTCGCGAGCAGCAGCGTCGTGCCGATGGCGATGCCCATGCCGATCATGCCGAGCGTGTTGCCACGGCGGCTGGTCGTCGGATGCGACAGGCCGCGCAGTGCCATGATGAACAGCACGCCGGAGACGAGATAGAGGAAGGCTGCGAAATTCTCAGACATCGGCCAGCCTCACTTCTCTTTTTTCTTGTACATCGCCAGCATGCGCTGGGTGACGAGGAAGCCGCCAAAGATGTTGACGGAGGCGAGGATCAGCGCGACGAAGCCGAAGCCGGTCGCGATACCCGAGAGCGAGATGCCGACGGCGAGCAGTGCGCCGACGACGATGACCGAGGAGATCGCGTTGGTGACGGCCATCAGCGGCGTGTGCAGCGCCGGCGTCACCGACCAGACGACATAATAGCCGACGAAGATCGACAGCACGAAGATTGCCAGGCGGAAGACGAAGGGGTCGATTGCCCCGCCGGAAACGCCGTGCGCCGCAACAGCAGCCGCATCAGGCACATATTCGGAGGCCGTGCGCACGGCTTCCACGGCGCGCTCAAGCTCGATGATGGCCTTGTCCAGAAGTTCGTTCGCCATCACTTGGCCTCCCCTAGCTGTACGGCAGCGCTGCCGAAGTTCGGATGCACCACGGAACCGCCATGGGTCAGCATCGTTGCCTTGACGAGTTCGTCCTCGACATTGACCGAAACCGACTTGTTTTCCTTGTCGACCATGGTCTCGAGGAAGGTCAGCAGGTTCTTGGCATAGAGCGCGGAGGCGGAGGCGGCGATGCGGCCCGGCACGTTGAGATAGCCGATAACCTTGACGCCCTCGACTTCGGCGACCTTGCCGGCCTCGGAGCCCTCGATATTGCCGCCGCGTTCAACCGCGAGGTCGACGACGACGGAGCCGTTGCGCATGGCGGCCAGCATCTGGCGCGTCACGAGACGCGGTGCCGGGCGGCCGGGAATGAGCGCGGTGGTGATGACCATGTCCTGCTTGGCGATATGCTCAGCCACGAGTGCCGCCTGCTTCGCCTGATATTCCTTGGACATTTCCTTGGCGTAGCCGCCCGCGGTTTCGGCGGCCTTGAACTCATCATCCTCGACGGCGATGAATTTTGCGCCGAGCGAAGCGACCTGTTCCTTGGCGGCGGGACGAACGTCCGTCGCGGACACGGCTGCACCGAGACGGCGTGCCGTCGCGATTGCCTGAAGACCGGCAACGCCGGCACCCATGACAAAAACCTTGGCGGCCGGAACGGTGCCGGCGGCGGTCATCATCATCGGCATGGCGCGGTCGAATTCGTGGGCCGCGTCGATCACCGCCTGGTAGCCGGCAAGGTTTGCCTGCGATGAGAGAATGTCCATCGACTGGGCGCGCGTGATGCGCGGCATCAGTTCCATGGCAAAGGCGGAAAGCCCGGCATTGGCCATTTCGGCGATCGCCGCCTCATTGCCATAGGGATCCATGGTGGCGATGACGATGGCGCCGGATTTGTAGGTGGCGATCTCGGCCGAGGTCGGCCGGCGCACCTTCAGGACGACGTCCGCAGACTTCGCCTCGTCCGGACCGACGATGCGGGCACCGACCGCTTCGTAATCCGCATCCAGGATACGCGACTTGAGACCTGCGCCGGCTTCCACCAGCACATCTAGCCCCAGGCCTTTCAATTTCTTGACAGTTTCCACGGAACCCGCAACGCGGCCCTCCGCCGCGTCGCTTTCCCGCGACACAAAAATACACTGACTCAAACCGTGGTCCTCCCCCCGAGACTGGCCGTGTTGAATCACGACGCCGGATGGCACCGTGACAAACCGCAAATGCGGCTGTTTAGATCAACGCAGCAGAATGAAGCCGGCGACGTTGAGAATGATGAAGAGCAGAAGTGCGCTGAAGAAGCCGGCGCTGGTGAAGAAACCGGCGGCCATGGCGACCAGCAGGGCGACGCAGAACAGCGTGCCGAACTTGGCTGCATTGATGAAGAAATT
Source organism: Sinorhizobium sp. RAC02 (assembly GCF_001713395.1). Lineage (NCBI taxonomy): Bacteria > Pseudomonadati > Pseudomonadota > Alphaproteobacteria > Hyphomicrobiales > Rhizobiaceae > Sinorhizobium > Sinorhizobium sp. RAC02. The sequence goes on from NZ_CP016450.1 coordinate 3,950,895, forward strand.
GTAGGTCTTCTCGTGCTCGGGATAATCCATCGGAGCGCCCATTTCGACCGGTCCGGAATGATGTTCAGCCATAGTCACCTTCTCCTAAGCAGCCACACCCGCCAGACAGAAAAGCTCCACCCGATGAGTGCCTAAAACACGCCGGAACCAAAGCATCCCGGCTTTTCCCCCTTGCGCGGCAAGCGCGCGGTCTTCAGGCCATACACAATGGATCGGCAAAGCGCAACGGCAAGGCGGGGGGTGCCGATGCACCTGTATCGTTTCCGAAACAGATCGAGCCGGTTTCGCAAGAAACCGGCCCGCCATGTGACATCAAAACGCAGGTCTCATCCGGCGAAGGCATTGCCGGAAAGCTGGATCCGGCCATCACCGAAATGGGCGCGACGGGCCGTCGGGCGCACCGTCAGCGGGCTGAACGTCAGGTCCTCGCCGCGGGCGAACATCATGCGGCGCTCGTAGGGTTCCGACTTGAAGAACGGGAAGCGCTGGTAGAGCGAGGGCAGCGTCTCCTTGACGTTGGTCGCCAGCAGCATCAGGTCGATGATGAACTTGCCGTGGTTGCTCTTCGGCGAGGCGACGAAGTCGGCATCGAAGACGCGCTTGTAAAAGGCCGAATGGGCCGGCTTGACCATCTGCAGGCAGCGATCCGCCTGGAAATAATCCGTCGCCATCGTGGCGATGCGCAGCGTCAGATAGGGGATCGCCGGCATCTCCCGCCAGATTTCCGGATCGGCGGCAAGGCGCACGGGATCGATCAGCGAGAGGCCTGCATCGAGGAAGGCATTGATTTCGTCCGGGAAAACCTTGCCCGACGAGGTGACGCGATGGTCCGGCGTCACATGATGCAAGCGCACCGTCGAGATCAGCCGCTCTTCATAGTAGATGCCGAAGACATAGGCCTGGCTGTCGAAATCGGAGTCATCGATCAGCACCGCCTGTTCGTCGAGATGCATGACGGCGCCGGCCTTGTAGGCCTTGTAGCGGATGCGAGCGACGTCTTCCATGTCCTCGCCCGTCTCGACCCGGCGGTATTCGATCCTGTCGAGCAGTCCCAGAAGCTTGTCCGAAAAGCGATTGGTCGCCGTCTCCACGCTGGCCATTGTCCCCGTATCCCCGATTGAAAAAGCCGCAGCCACCGCGCTGCTATGCTTAACAATCTCCGATATAAGACAATTTGTGTAAAATACCATTCGTTAACCTTAATGAGTGGTTAACGCTAAATTTGAAGAAGCTGATACACGGTATCGAATTTATACGATCCGTTGAAAAGTCAGGGGAGGGTTTTCAGGCGACGCGGCGGCCGCGGCGGCGGGAATCGCCGGGTTTACGGGCGAGGGTCTCGTAAAGATCACGCAGCGCATCCGGCGACATGGGCGCGGCAAAGACGTAGCCCTGCACGAGATCGGCACATTGGTACTTGTTGATAAGTGCAAGCTGCTCGCGCGTCTCCACACCTTCGACGACAATGCGCAAGCCCAGTTCGCGCGAAAGGTTCACCGTGCCGCGTAGCAATTTGAAACGGCGCGGGTCCTCGCCGATGTTGCGCACGAAGGACCGGTCGATCTTGATAACGTCGAGCGGCAGCTGGTCGAGATAGCTGAGGCTCGAATAGCCGGTGCCGAAATCGTCGATGGCGATGGTGATGCCGCGTGCGCGCAGCTCCTGCAGGATTGCCTGCACCTTCACCGGCTCCTCCATGAGGCAGCTTTCGGTGACTTCGAGATGCAGCCGGTGCGGCGCGAGCTTCGCGGCCTCCAGTGCCTCGGCGACGAGGTCGATGATGCTGGTGCCGCGCAGGTCCTGCACGGAGAGATTGACCGAAACGCCCATATGCGCCGGCCAGGTCGCGCAGTCGGCGCAGGCCCGCATGACCATGAAGCGGGTGATGTCGGAGACGATGCCCATCTCCTCGGCGATCTGGATGAACACGGTCGGCGGCACGGGGCCGCGCTCCGGATGTGTCCAGCGCGACAGGGCCTCGCAGCACTCGATGCTTGAACCGTCGGGCACGAACATCGGCTGGTAGGCGACCGACAGCGTGTTGCTGGCAAGCGCATCGCGCAGGTCGTCCTTGAGCTTCTGGCGATCGGTATAGCGCTCGTCCATCTCCTGTTCGAAGACGGTGACGCTGCCCTTGGCGCGCGATTTCGTCTCGAAGAGCGCGAGGTCGGCGCGGATCTGCATTTCCTCCAGCCGGAAATCGCCGCTCGGTACGGTTACGCAGCCGGCGCTGAAGGAGACCAGGAAGGTCATGCCGTCGAATTCATAGTTGCCACGCAGCTGCTCGTGGAAGCGGTGCATGCGCGTCTCGAGATCGCGGCGGTTCGTCTCGTTCGGAAAGAAGACGATGAACTCGTCGCCCATCAGGTGGCCGACGATCATTTTGTCGCTGGCAAGCCGGCGCAGCCGCTCGGTGATGGCGCAGAGCAGCCGGTCGCCGGTGACGTGGCCCTTCATGTCGTTGACATGTTTGAAGTCGTCGACGTCGAGCACCATGAAGCCGACCGTGCCGGGCTTCTTGCGCTCGGCCAGCGCCTCCTGCACGAGATCGGAGAAATAAGTGCGGTTCGGCAGGCCGGTGAGGCTGTCGTAGCGCACCATGTGCAGGATCTTGTTTTCCGCCCGCACACGCGCGGTCACGTCTTCGAAAATCAGAACCGCGCCGCCGTTTTCACGGGGCGATGCGGTGAATTCCAGATAGAGCCCATCCGTCACCTGGATGAGCGCGCGCGATCGCTCGCCCTTCAGAAGTTCGTCGAGCCGGCGCAGGATCGTCTTGCTCTGCTCGGCGTTGACGAACGTGTTGCGTACCCCGAAGCGCAGCACGACATCGAGGTGGCAATCCTTCAGCCGCTCCTGGTTGCCGAGATGGAGAAGCTCACAGGCCCGGCGGTTGGCGACGAGGATACGATGGTCGGCATCCAGCATGAACAGGCCGTGCGGCATGTTGTTCAGCGCCGTGTCGAAACGGTCGGCGATGATCGAGACTTCGCGCGTCGCCAGCACGTTTCTGTAGAGGAAGTCGCGCACGCCATTCGCCATCATGCGGGTCGTCATCACGAAGGGCAGGATGAGGACGGCGAGCACTGCGTGATAGAAATCCTGCAGGCCCAGGAAGCCGACGACCATCGGGAAGCAGGCGGTAAAGGTCATGTAGTCGACGGCGCGCTTCGAGCCGCAGTTGCGGCCAACGACGGAGACCATGGTGGCGAGCGTCACCGCAATGGTTGCTAGCTCGGCGAAACTGTCGCGACTGAAGAGCAGGCTGTAGCCGCAGGAGATGCCGAGCGCCAGCGTCGTGCCGACGGCGCCGAGATTGTACCAGTTCTCCCAGTAGCGGATGCCGTCCATGTCGAGCGTGGACTGGTCCACCCGGTCGAAATGGCGCATGCCGACAGCACGCGTCGACCAGATGAGTATAACGAGCCCGCTCCAGATCAGGAAGAAAGGGTCGGCGGTTTTGGCATAGACGAACGAGAACGTGATGACATGCGAAATCATGCCCACGAAGAGGGTCTGGCGGTTCCCGTACAGCGAGCTGACGAACGACAGGTACACATCAGCCGGCAGTGTGTTTTGACCCTTATCCTTCATGGACTAGGCACTCCCTTGACGAGAGAGGGTTACCGACCAAAATTTAATGAATGATTTCGGGAAATTACCCAATAACGAGGGTGCACCCGGGCATTCTTGCACGCTTGTTCAACCGAAGGAAGATAGCTTCAACCTCATATTGTAGTATTGCTGCTTTTCGGCCCATAGATTCAACCTGGCATGGGCATGGCGCGCAATATCCTTACCTGGCAACGACACACAATTACGCGAAAGAAAGGCGAGAAAAATCCATGCCGCAATCGCTGTTTGCAAGGCTTTGGTTAACAACCCCTGGCGGACACTCTGACAGATTTTATCGGTCACGGCTACGTTGCACAGGCTGTCATACCCCCTGCAACGATTGATCTGTCGTCATTTCGCCAGAATAGGGGAATTGACTGATCGCGGATTTGATAGCAAATCCTCATTTGGTATTTCTTTTTCCGGAGCCCATCATGTCGAAACCCGTCGTCGCCATTCCCGCCGATATCAGGGAGATCGAAGGCAACGTCTGGCAGGCCACCCCGAACCAGTATGTCCGTGCGGCCGTCAAGGGCGCCGACGTCACGGTTTTCCTCGTCCCCGCACTGGATGCCGACAACGATTTCGACGGCATCCTCGATCGGGTGGACGGGCTTCTGGTCAGCGGTTCGCGCACGAACGTGCACCCCTCGCTCTACGGCAAGGAGGCCACCGCGGCGGAAGGCCCCTATGACATGGCGCGCGACGCGACCAGCCTGCCGCTCATCAAGCGGGCGCTCGAGCGTGGCATTCCGCTGCTCGCCATCTGCCGCGGCATTCAGGAGCTGAACGTCGTGCTGGGCGGAACACTCGCCAACGAAATTCAGGAGCAGCCCGGCGTGTGGGATCACCGCAAGCCCGACACACCGGTGCTCGACGTCGCCTACGGCATTCGCCAGAAGGTCACGGTCAAGGAAGGCAGCTGCCTCGCTGCAGTGCTCGGCGCCGGCGAGGTGCAGGTGAATTCGCTGCACCGCCAGGCGATCTCCGAATTGGCGCCGCGCCTTGCGCTGGAAGCGGTCGCCGAGGATGGCACGATCGAAGCCGTCTCCGTCATCGGCGCCAAGGCGTTTGCCGTCGGCGTGCAATGGCACCCGGAATACTGGGTCGGCTCCGACCAGCCGTCGAACAAGCTTTTTGCCGCCTTCGGCGAAGCGGTCCGCGACTATGCGGCTGCCAAGCAGGGCGCAAGCGCTCCCGCCACCGAGGCGGACGTGCTGGCCTTCGGTTCGGTCAAGTCGGCCTGATCCAGGTCTTCCCGGCATTCTCCTGCACCCGGCGATGCATGTTCACGAAACACGCCGCCGGGTCCTTGCATAAGAGCAGGCCCAGAGAAGCAATCCGGCCAGGCTGAAAGCCGCACCGGTGAGGCAGACACCCGTCCAGCCGTAACGGGCATAACTCGCCGTCGAAGCAATGGCGCCAAATGCACTTCCGGCCGAGTAGAAGACCATGTAGCCGGCGACCAGCCGGCTGTGCGCTTCAGGGCGAGTGGCGAAGATCAGGCTCTGATTGGTGACGTGCACGGCTTGCACGGCAAAATCGAGCAGCACGACGCCAATCGTGAAGACGACAAGCGCGTGCGGCAGAAAACCGATCGCCACCCACGAGACCACGAGCAGCACGAGTGAAAAACCCGTCGTCCGCTCGGCAAGCCCACGATCCGCCAGACGCCCTGCACGGCTTGCGGCAAGGGCGCCCGCCAGCCCCGCGAGGCCGAAGAGGCCGATTTGGGTGTGAGACAGGTGAAAAGGTGCCGCGCTCAGCGGCAATACCATGGCGGTCCAGAGCGTGCTGAAGCTGGCAAAGATCAGGAAGGCCAGCCCGGCCCGAAGGCGCAGCAACGGCTCCCGCAAGAAGAGGGCGGGAACCGACTTCAGCACGACGCCATATCGCTCGGCACTGGCGACGAGAATATCCCGCGGCAGAATACGGGCCAGAAGCAGGCCCATCAGCAGCATAAGGCCGGCGGAGGAAAAATAGACGGCTCTCCACCCTCCGGCGTCAGCCAGGACACCGGCGACGAAGCGCGCCGCCAGGATGCCGATCACCACGCCGCTGGTGACCAGACCGACGGATCGGCCGCGCTCCTCCGGTCGTGCCAAGGTGGCGGTCAGTGCCACCAATACCTGAACGACGACAGCCAGCAGCCCCACCAGGACCATGCCGGCGAACAGGAAAGGCGCACCGGGCGCGCTTCCGACGCCAGCCAGGGCAACGGCGGACAACAGGGCCTGCGCCACGATCAGCTTGCGCCGATCGACGAAGTCGCCGAGGGGAACGATGAAAAGCAGGCCGGCCGCATAGCCGATCTGGGTCAGCGTCACGACGAGACCAACACGCGCGGCATCGATGTCGAAGCTCGTTGCGATCGTATCGAGCAGCGGCTGTGCATAGTAGATATTTGCGACGCTGCTTCCACAGGTGATGGCAAAGACGACCAGCATCCAATGCGGCAGGCCGGACGCCTGCCTGCCGCCGGCGTGGTCGTGGTTCGCTGCTCTCCGGCAATCTCTCGTATCCATTGTGTCCATCGTCGTTCTCGCTCCTTTTGGTCTTATAATGAGACCACTTGCAGCAAGATGCTTCCAGTTCTATTTTAGAACCAGTTTTAAACGCGAGGCCCGGAATGAAACGCAGGAGTTTTCGTGAAGCGGAATGCCCGGTTGCGCGGACGCTGGATGCCATCGGTGACTGGTGGTCGCTGTTAATCGTCCGTGATGCCTTCGATGGTATCCGGCGCTTCAGCGCCTTTCAGCAAAACCTCGGCATCGCCAAGGGCATGCTGAGCACGCGCCTGCGCGATCTCGTAGAGGCTGGCGTGCTCGCACTCGCGCCGGCATCCGATGGCAGCGCCTATCAGGAATATGTGCTGACCGAGAAGGGGCGCGGCCTCTTTCTCGTCATCGTCGCCTTGCGGCAATGGGGAGAGGACCATCTCTTTCGTGCGGGCGAGCGGCGGTCGACGCTGGTGGATGCGGCGACAAACGCGCCCGTCAAACGCCTGAAACTCCACGCGTCCGACGGACGCGGCCTGACCTGGGCGGATACGCGTCTCGTCGACGCAGCATCCACGCCGTAACGGGTTCAGCTAGTCCGCAGAAATCAGCGTAACCATCGCGTCGGCCGGCTCGACCGCTTCATAGGCGAGACCGTCGCCGTCGACGACGGTCAGGATCGCCTCGCCGCGTGCATCGGCGACGACCACGGTGCCGTCACCATTGCTGATCCATGTCCTGGCCGTCGAAAGGCCCGGCCAGACCGTGTCGCAATCGGCATTCGCCGAGAACTGCTCACTCCGGCTCGAAATTCGGCTGCCGCGCTCGGCAAGGCAGGCGGTGTTCGCCACCACGTTGGAAATCGTATAGCTGTGGCTGCCCGGCGCCTTCGCGGGAATGGAATTCGAGATCACCGGGTCGACCGAAGGCGTCTCGTGCCCGATGACGTTCCAGAGACCCAGCGACACCAGGCCCGCGGCGGCGGTTATCATCAGCGTCTTCATGGGCGTCTCCTTCGCAACGACTCGATCGGGCAAGCATGCATCCACAAACTTGCCGGAGGGTTAACGAAGGCTTTCCAGCCTCTACCCCGTTTTTCGCGTAAAGGGCGTTTCCGGCACCGGCGTCAGCGCCGCCCCACGATCAAACCAGGCAAACAGATTGTCCGCCACCAGATCGGCCATCGCATCGCGCGTCGCCACCGAAGCCGATGCGACATGCGGCAAAAGCGAGATGTTGGGCAGGTCGAGCAGCGCTTGCGGCACATTCGGTTCGTCGTAGAAGACGTCGAGGCCGGCCGCTGCGATCACTTCGTCTTTGAGTGCCGTCGCCAGCGCGTCCTCATCGACTGTCCAGCCGCGGCCGACATTGATCAACACGCCGTTCGACCCCAACGCTCGCAGAACCTCGGCATTGATCGTCCTGTGCGTTTCCGCTGTTTTCGGTACGATGGCGATCAGGATATCGACGGCCTCCGCCAGCTCCAGCAGCGAGGGATAATAGGCATAGGGCACACCGTCGCGCGGGCGGCGTGTGTGATAGGCAATATCGACGCCGAACCCTTTCAGCCGTTCGGCGATTGCCATCCCGATACGCCCAAGCCCGTAAATGCCGGCCCTGCGGCCGCGCAGGCTGAGCGGCGCCAGTGGAAAGGCGCCGTCGCGCTTCCAGCGGCCATCGCGCAGCCAGGCTTCCGCCTGCGGGAAGCGGCGCACCGTGTTGAGCAGCAGGCCGATCGTGGTATCGGCGACCTCGTCGTTCAGCACGTCCGGCGTGTTGGTGACGGTGATGCCGCGCTCGGCCGCGGCGGCCGCATCCACGCCATCATAACCAACGCCGAAACTGGCAATGATCTCCAGAGCCGGCAGATGTTCGATCATCGCCGCATCGAAGCCGCCGGAAACGGCAACACCGGCAATGCTTGCCGCTTCCGAGCGCGCGAGCAGCGCCGGGTCCGCCCGGTCGATGCGCACCACGTCGAAGCTTTCCTTCAGGCGATCGAGTACCCGCTCGCGGATCGTGCCGGGCACGAGGATGCGTGTCTTGGCCGACATGGCAAAGCTCCTTCTGTCTGAAATGCCTCAGCCTTCCGGATGTGGCTTCAGCGGTCCGGTGGATTGCCGGATACGCATTTCCGGCTTGATGAGATGGATGCCATCCGGCTCGTGACTACCCGAGAGCTTGTCGAGCAGCGCGCGGGCGGCGTTGCGCCCGACTTCGGACTGGCCGTTCCAGACGGTGGTGAGTGCCGGCGTCGCGATCGCCGCTTCCTCCAGGTCGTCGTAACCGGTGACCGAAACGTCGCGGCCCGGCACGAGGCCGGCGCGTGCAATGCCGTTCATCAGGCCGATCGCCACGAGGTCGTTCCAGCAGACGGCAGCCGTCGGCTTCTGAGGCAGCGAGAGAAAATGCACCGCCGCCTCGAAACCACCCTGCTTGGTGCGGGGGCCGGGAATGCGCAGGCTCGGATCGACGTCGATATTGGCCTTGCGCAGCGCGTTGACATAACCCTGGTAACGGTCGCGGCCGGTGGAGGTCTGGTCTGTGCCGCCGACCATGGCGATGGTGCGGTGACCAAGGCCGATCAGGTGGTTGGTGGCAAGCGAAATGCCATAACTATCGTCGCCGCGGAAGATCGGCACGTCCAGCCCCTCGATCGAGCGCGCAATCAGGATCGCCGGCATGCCATTGTCCTCGGCAAGCTGGATATCCTCCGGCGGCGTGCCGATGGCCGGCGACATGATGACGCCGTCACCACCGAGCTGCAGCAATGTCTCGATGAAATTGCGCTGCTTTTCGACCGAATCGTAATGGTTGGAGAGAATGAAGGTCTGCCGGTCCCGATCGAGTTCGCTTTCGATCGATTTCAGGATTTCCGCATAGAACGGGTTCATGATGTCGTGCACGACGACGCCGATGATGCCCGACCGGGAGGTGCGAAGGCTCGCTGCCCGGCGGTTGTAGATATAGCCGAGTGCGCGGGCCTGTTCCTTGATCTTGTCGCGGGTGGTCGCCGCGACAAGCGGACTGTCCCTCAGCGCAAGCGATACCGTCGCCGTGGAAACGCCGAGCGTCTCCGCGATGGTGGAAAGCTTGATTTTCTGTGCCACGACCCCTCCCGACGAACGCCAAGCAATGTGACGTTTAAAACCGTTTATTTAAACAGTTTAAATCTCGTCGGCAACAGGCTTTTCGCCGTTGCGGGGCAGCTCCGGCAGCGTTGCGTGCAGGTTTTCGTCCATCACGCGCAGCAGTTTCAGGAGATTGCGCACATCCTTCTCGCTCAATCCCTCTGCCGCCTGCTCCTCACTGAGCCGGCCAGCTTCGGTGATTTGCTCAACGGAGGCCTTGCCGGCCTCGGTGAGGTGCACGACGGTCAGGCGCCCATCCGTCTCGTCCGGCTGGCGCGCGACGAACCCTTGAGTCTCCAGGCGCCCGATCGTGCGCGTCATCGTCGGCGCCTTGACACCGAGCCGGGTGGCAAGTGCACCTGCCGTCAGCCCGCCATCCTCCGAAAGCGCCAGGATCACACCGTCCTGTCCGGCATAGAGGCCGGTCGCCAGCAGGTTGCGCGACAGCACTGTGCGCATGGACCGGGCGGCATTGACGACGGCGGCGGCAAGACCCGCACCCGAGACGTCGTCGTGCGATTTCTTCTTCTTGACCTTCTTCCCGTCCTTGCCGTCCTTGTGCTTCTTGCCCATCGATCGCCTCGTTAGAACGTGCTGCCCTTGCATCGCGGGCTCGGGCTTCATATGACTCAGGAAAGCGGCAGGCGGCAAGTGAAGATCGGAGGCCCGGAATGGCGCATCCCAAGATGCGATGGACCGACAACGATCTGGACCTGCCGCCGGAGGCGCGCACAGGCTGGATCGCTGTACTGCCGCTTGGCGCCCATGAAGGCCATGGCCCCCACCTGCCATTCGAAACGGATACGCTGATCGCCGAGGGCATTGCCGCCCGGCTGGCTGCCGTGCTGCCCACGCATCTGCCGGTAACATTACTGCCCGCCGAGCCCGTCGGCTATTCGCCGGAACATCTCGACGTGCCGGGTACACGCTCGCTGGGTTACGCCGAGGCCATCGAACGCTGGCTCGGCATTGCAGGGGATCTCAATCGTTTCGGCATCCGCAAGCTCGTGCTGCTCAACGCGCATGGCGGCAATTCGCCCCTGATGACGATCGTCGCGACCGAGGCGCGCATCCGCTTCGACATGCTCGTGGTGGCGACGGCCTGGACTCGTTTCGGCCAGCCGGACGGCTGGATCGCTGCGGAGGACAAGGCAATCGACATCCATGGCGGCGATATCGAGACGTCCGTGATGCTGGCGCTTCATCCGGACCTCGTCCGCATGGACAAGGCGGAGCGTTTCGGCTCTCGACAGGCGGAGTTTGCCGCCCGCTTCGCGCATCTGCGCGCCTACGGGCCGCATGCCTTCGGCTGGAAAATGTCCGACCTCAACCCGCAGGGTGTCGCCGGCGACGCCAGCGCTGCGACAGCGGAAAAAGGCGAGCGGCTGATTGCCCATGCCGTCCGCGGCCTCGTCGCCCTTCTTGAGGACGTCGCCGCATTCGATGCGGATACGCTCCGCTAACGCCATCCGGCATTTGCGCTGGCCCGTTCGATCTCCTATATCAGTCGCCAACCGGACGTCTCAGCCGTCCCTGCCACCGCTCGAGGTTCCCATGACCGAAACAGCCCTTCCCAAGCCCATTCCCGTCACCGTGCTCACCGGCTATCTCGGCGCCGGCAAGACGACGCTGCTCAACCGTATCCTCACCGGCAACCACGGCAAGAAATATGCCGTCATCGTCAACGAGTTCGGCGAGATCGGCATCGACAACGACCTGATCGTCGAGTCGGACGAAGAAATCTACGAAATGAACAACGGCTGCATCTGCTGCACGGTGCGCGGCGACCTGATCCGCGTCGTCGAAGGCCTGATGCGCCGCCCCGGCCGCTTCGACGCGATCATCGTCGAGACCACCGGCCTTGCCGATCCGGTGCCGGTCGCCCAGACCTTCTTCATGGACGACGATGTGCGCCAGAAGACCGAACTCGACGCTGTCGTCGCCCTCGTCGACGCAAAACATCTGCCGCTGCGCCTGAAGGACAGCCGCGAGGCCGAGGACCAGATCGCCTTCGCCGACGTCGTGCTGATCAACAAGACCGACCTCGTCAGCCCGGAAGAGCTGGCGCGGATCGAGGCAACGGTGCGCGTGATCAACCCGTCCGCCCGCATCCACCGCACCACCCGTTCGGAAATCGACCTCACCAAGGTTCTGGATCAGGGTGCGTTCAACCTGGAGCGTGCGCTCGAAAACGATCCGCACTTCCTCGACCATGACCACCCGGACCATGCCTGCGGCCCGGATTGCGGCCATGACCATCATCATCACCACGACCACGATCATGCGCACCATGATCACGATCATCACCACCACGATTATGACCACCATCACCATGACCACAGCGTCTCGCCGATCCATGACGTGACGGTGCAGTCGATCTCGCTGCGCGGTGGCGAGATGAACCCGGACCGCTTCTTCCCGTGGATCCAGAAGATCACCCAGACCGACGGCCCGAACATCCTGCGCCTCAAGGGCATCATCGCCTTTGCCGGCGATGATGAGCGGTATGTCGTGCAGGGCGTGCACATGATCGTCGAGGGCGACCACCAGCGCGCCTGGAAGGATGGCGAGAAGCGCGAAAGCCGCCTCGTCTTCATCGGCCGCGATCTCGACCGCGAGAAGATCGAACGCACCTTCAAGGCCTGCGAGGCAGCCCAAGCATGACACCGAAAAGTGTGAAGCGGTTTATGGACACCGTCATGCGGACGAAAGATACCTACTGATGCCGACAGTCGCGCCTCTTGATCTCGACGGCCACATTGTTGCGGCCGCCTTCCTCGGCGACGTGCCGTTCTTCGCTTCCGCCTCCGGCGCCATCCATCGCCTCGACCATGGCCAAAAGGTCACCGAGGCGCATGACGGCCTGCTCGCCTGTGTGCGTGATGACGCGAACGACACGCTGATCACCGGCGGCGAGGACGGCAAGGTGCAGCGCATCGCCGCCGACGGAACGGTGACGCTGCTTGCCGAAGTGCCGCGCAAGTGGATTTCCATCGTTGCCGCCGGGCCGCAGGGTGCCGTCGGTTTCGCAGAAGGTCGCACGGCCCGCGTTCGGCTTGCGGACGGCACGATCAAGGAATTCGTCGAGACACGGTCCGTCGAAGGCGTTGCCTTCGCGCCGAAAGGGCTTCGCATCGGCCTGGCGCGCTACAACGGCGCGTCGCTGCACTGGGTAGCCATGGCGGCCCAGCCGGTCGATCTCGAATGGAAGGGCGCCCATACAGGCATCACTTTCTCGCCCGATGGCCGTTTCGTCGTCACCAGCATGCAGGAAAACGCCCTGCATGGCTGGAAGCTCGACAGCAAACCGGGTGGCGACACCCGTCACATGCGCATGACCGGCTACCCCACCAAGGTGAAGTCGCTCTCCTGGTCCGCCAAGGGCAAGTGGCTCGCTTCCTCGGGTGCACCCGCCGCCATAGTCTGGCCCTTCTCGGCCAAGGATGGCCCGATGGGCAAGCCGCCGCTGGAACTCGGTACCCGCGCCGACGTCATGGTCACGGCCGTCGCCTGCCACCCGGCGGAAGAGGTCGTCGCCATCGGCTACTCCGACGGCATGGTGCTCGCCGCCCGGTTTGCCGACAGCCGCGAGGTGCTGCTGCGCCGCCCCGGCAAGGGTGCCGTCACCTCCATGGCCTGGAGCAAGAACGGAAAACTGCTTGCCTTCGCCAGCGAGGCTGGTGATTGTGGCGTCATCGACCTCGCCGGATAGGAGATCGGCCATGGCGCCCCAGGCGAGCCTGCATGTATTGCCTGTCGCCAATCGCCCGGACGGAGCGATCTGGGCGCAGATGCGCGCCACCGCCGAGATTATCGGCAGTCGCCAGCCGCATCTGGCAGAACTTCTCCTTCCCGTCCGCAAGGCCTCGACCGGTCGGCAGATGCTGATCGGCACGCTTGCCGCGCGGCTTGCCCATTCGGCCGGCGACCGGGCACTTGCCGTGCAGATTCTCGCCTCCGTCGAAGACGGGGAACTGCTCGCCGAGACGGAAGCCGATCTCATTGCCATCACGACACGCGATCCGGCCAATCCCGATCCGCTTGCCGCGCTCCTCAACCTCAAGGGGTTTCAGGCTCTTCAGGTCCATCGCTTCGCCTATCGCCTGTGGCGTGACGGCCGGATAGAGGGTGCGCGCTGGCTTTCCTCGCAAGCATCGCTGGTCTTCGGCGTGGACATCCACCCCGCTGCACGCCTCGGCCGCGGCATCATGCTCGACCATGGCTCGGGCATCGTGATCGGCGAAACGGCGGTCATCGAGGATGACGTTTCGATGTTGCAGCACGTGACGCTCGGCGGCACGGGCCGCGACAAGGGCGACCGGCATCCGAAGGTGCGCCGCGGTGTGCTCATCGGCGCCGGCGCGCAAATCCTGGGAAATATCGAGATCGGTGCCTATAGCAAGGTCGCGGCGGGCAGCGTGGTGCTGGAAAACGTTCCGCCGCACACCACGGTCGCTGGTGTTCCGGCAAAGATCGTCCGGCAGCATCCTGCGCACGAGGTGCCGGCGGCAACGATGGACCAGCGGATCGATTGACCGCCACGGAGCAGGGGCCAGCGGTATGGGGTTCGTCGGCCGCCCGTTCCTGATGCTGGAAGAGGCCGCATCATCAAAACGCGTTGTACGGAACTCAGAGCCAGTTGAAGGTCGGGAGCCGCCGCCTTGTCGGCATGCGGAATGATGGTCATCCTAGACGCGAGAATGCGAGAGCACACCGCAGCGGCATAAAAACGTTATGCCGCCGCTTTTTCGTTTGGACGATGGACGCGATCAGGCCGGCTTGGCGGTGTTGACCGCGCCGCGGGTGCGGGCGAGGCCAGCCTTGGCCGGTGCGTAGTTCGGATCGAGCTTGAGGGCGTGCGAATAGGACTTGGCGGCGCGCGCCATCTCGCCGCGGCGCTCATAGATCAGCGCCTGGTTCGCCCAGGATTCGGCGAGCTTGCCGTCGAGGTTGATCGCCGTGTTGAAATCCGAGAACGCATTGTCGTCGTCGCCCTGCGCGGCATAGGAAATGCCGCGGCCGTTATAGGGTTCTGCCGAGTTCGGCGAGAGCGAGATGGCCTTCGAGAAGTCGTCGATCGCCTTGTCGTGCTGGCGGCGGACCTGATAGATCAGGCCGCGATTGTGATAGGCGCGCGGGTCGGTCGTATCGAGCTGGATCGCCTTGTTGAAATCGCCGAACGCGTCGTCGAGGCGGCCGGCTTGCCGATAGAGGTTGCCGCGGCCGATATAGGCGACGTCATAATTGGGGTTGAGCTGCAGCGCCGTGTTGTAGTCGGCTGCCGCCTGCGCCGTGTCGCCCGTGCTGCGCTCGACGAGCGCGCGGTTCGCATAGGCCTGGTAGAGGCGCGGGTTGAGCTCGATTGCACGGTTGAAGTCATCGATGGCGCGACGATGCTGACCAGCACGGCCATAGGCCGAACCGCGCACGTTGTAGGCTCCGGCATCTTGGGGATTGGCGGCAATGACGGCCGAGAGCGAGGAGATGTTCTCTTCCGAGCCCTGCGCGCGCTCGACCTTCAGCACATCCGTAGACGTTGCGGTCGACTGGCAGCCGGTGAGCAGCAAGGCGAGGGACGTGGCGGCGACAGCGGCCATCAGGGGGCGGCGCAAGCGGGCGGCCGAGGAGGAGAAACGGTCGATCGGGAACCCGGTAGATGCAGCCATGTCCAAGTGCGAATCCTCAAAGTGGGCTTCTGTCGCGCCTCATGCGCGAAGAAATACGCTACGGCCTTCACAGCGTGACGCGTCATCTATGACACGTTAAGGACGCCGCGGTCCTTTAATTGTTGCTGATTACCTCTGAAATCGGCGTCGATTGCAGAGGTAACCAGCGGGCAATTCGGGGCAAAGACGCGTAGCTGATACGCCCGAAATCGCACGGGAAGTCTTTCACAATGGTGAAAAAATTCCGATCACGTCAAAAAAGGCGGCGGCGATATGTTCGCCCCCGCCCGGTCTTGCATTCGAAAACGTCGAAATGACGGCCGATTAACGGGCGCCCGGACGAGCAGTGACGCCGCCAGCTTCGCGCTGTGCGCGCTTGCGGGCCAGCTTGCGAACGCGGCGAACGGCTTCGGCCTTTTCGCGCGCACGCTTCTGCGACGGCTTCTCATAGAAGTCGCGCATCTTCATTTCACGAAAAATACCTTCGCGCTGCATCTTCTTCTTGAGAGCGCGGAGAGCCTGATCAACGTTGTTGTCGCGGACTAGTACCTGCACGAGAATCCCGTTCCTTCGGTTGGTTGTAAGCCCGGCGATCAGAGTCCGTCAGGCAAATAGATTGCGTTCGCGCAGCCCGCTGGGCCGGCAATTGGTGGGTCGGATACCAGATCGTCGCGGAGAAGTCCAGCCTCGACCTCGCCGATGTTAAGGATATTTGTGCCGGGCCCCTGCAAAACCGTCGCAGCAGCCTCAATGCGGGTCATGTCGCATGTGGTACAAGGTGCGCCTGATTGCGTCGCAAAGAATACGTTGTCCGGCGCCAGGATTTGCTTTCTATCGAGGCAGGAAACAAGCTGGCCAATGCTGGCGAGACGTTGAGGACTTGGGATGCGCAAATATTCGGTTTTCGCCGTCGCCCGCGAGGCGCTGCGCGGCCACAAGGGGTGGGAGGCACAGTGGACCTCGCCCGAGCCGCGCAAGGAATACGATGTGATCATCATCGGCGGGGGCGGCCACGGGCTGGGCGCTGCCTATTACCTTGCCAAGGAGCACGGCATCACCAATGTCGCGGTGATCGAGAAGGGCTGGCTCGGCGGCGGCAATACCGGCCGCAACACGACGATCATCCGCTCGAACTATCTCTATGACGAGAGCATGGACATCTACGAGCATTCGCTGAAGCTCTGGGAAGGGCTGAGCCAGGATCTCAACTACAATGTCATGTACTCGCCGCGCGGCGTGATGATGCTGTCGCACAATGTGCACGACAAGCAGTCCTTCGGCCGTCACATCCATGCCAATCGTCTGCACGGCATCGACAATGAATGGCTGACGCCGCAGCAGGCGAAGGAATTCTGCCCGCCGCTCGATATTTCCGCGACGGCCCGCTACCCGATCAACGGTGCGGCCCTCCAGCGCCGCGGCGGCACCGCCCGCCACGACGCCGTTGCCTGGGGCTATGCGCGTGCTGCGTCGGATCGCGGCGTGCATGTCATCCAGAACTGCGAGGTCAAGGGCATTCGCCGCGGGCCGGACGGGGCGGTGACGGGTGTGGAAACCTCGAAGGGTTTCATCGGCGCCAAGAAGATCGCCGTGTCGGCCTCCGGCCACAACTCGGTCATCCTGTCGATGGCCGACGTCAAGCTGCCGCTGCATTCCGTGCCGCTGCAGGCGCTGGTGTCCGAGCCGATGAAGCCGATCTTCCCCTGCGTGGTCATGTCCAACTCGGTGCATGCCTACATCTCGCAGTCGGACAAGGGCGAACTCGTCATCGGCGCGGGCACGGACCAGTACAATTCGTATTCCCAGACCGGCGGCCTCCAGATCATCACCCATACGCTGGATGCGATTTGCGAGCTCTTCCCGATGTTTCGCCGCGTCAAGATGATGCGCCAGTGGGGCGGCATCACCGACAACACGCCGGACCGTTCGGCGATCCAGGGCGTGACGCCGGTTCCGAACCTCTTCGTCAATTGCGGCTGGGGCACCGGCGGCTTCAAGGCGACGCCGGGTTCGGCGCACCTCTTCGCGCATCTCATTGCGAAGGGCGAGCCGCACAAGCTGGCGTCCGGTTTGACGCTCGACCGCTTCCGTACCGGTCGCCTCATCGACGAGGCAGCGGCGGCGGCGGTGGCCCACTGATGCATGGCGTGCTCGTTGCCGGGTTGCTGATGACCGCTGGCGTGGTGCCGGTGAGTTCGATCATTCCTGAACCCGATGATTTCCGGTTTCAGACGATCCACAAGGCGGCGGGCGAGCAGAATTGGCCCTTTATCGCTGAGAGCGGGATGCTGGGATGCGCAAAAATGCTCGGGGAGCGGTTGGTCTACTTCATCCCCGGCGAAGACGTGGAGCGCGCCTATCATATCGACATCAACCTCTTTGCGATGAGCATGGCCAATATCGGAATAACGGACGTGCTGGCCCCCTATGACAACACGGCGCAACTGCTTCATCGGATTGTGCCCTTCGTCACTATGGGCCAGCGACTTTGCGACCAGGAACCGGGCACGCACGTGACGGAACCAGAGCTTTAAACAGGTAGGAACCAATGCTGCTGATCTACTGCCCCTACTGCGAGGAAGAGCGCTCGGAGCTCGAATTCCGCCACGGTGGCGACGCGCACATCGCCCGGCCGACCAACATGGCCGACATCACCGACGAGGAGTTCCAGGAATTCTTCTTCCTGCGCGACAACCCGAAGGGCCTGATCTTCGAACGCTGGCGCCATATCCATGGCTGCGGTCGCTTCTTCAATGCGGCACGCGACACGGTGAGCGACAAATTCGTCATGAGCTACAAGGCCGGCGAGCCGAAGCCCGATCTTTCCGGCGCCGCGCCCGCCACGGAAAAAGCCCCCGCTGAAAAAGTGGGCGAAACCTATGAAGCCACGGAAGGAACCGCGCAATGAGCGGTGCTAATCGTATTGCCGGTCAGGGCCGCCTGACGCCCGCCAAGACGGCGCGTTTCACCTTCGACGGAAAGACCTATCAGGCGCTGGAGGGTGATACCGTCGCCTCCGCGCTGCTCGCCAACGGCGTGCACCTCGTCGGTCGGTCGTTCAAGTATCACCGTCCGCGCGGCATTCTTTCGGCCGGTCCGGAAGAGCCGAATGCGCTGATTGACGTTTCCCGCGACGCCGCCCGCCGCCAGCCGAACGTGCGCGCGCCGGTGCAGGAAGTCTTCGACGGCATGAAGGTGGAATCGCAGAACCGCTGGCCCTCGCTGTCGTTCGATATCGGCGGCGTCAACAACCTGATGTCGCCGTTCTTCGCCGCCGGCTTCTACTACAAGACCTTCATGTGGCCGAAGGCCGCCTGGGAGAAGGTCTACGAGCCCTTTATCCGCAAGGCCGCCGGCCTCGGCGTCGCGCCGACCGAAGAAGATCCTGATCACTACGCCAACCGTTACGCCTATTGCGATGTTCTGGTCGCCGGCGGTGGTGTTGCTGGCCTTTCCGCAGCGCTTGCCGCCGCCGAAGCCGGTGCCCGCGTCATCCTCGTCGACGAGCAGCCGGAAGTCGGCGGTGCGCTGCACTACGACACCTCCGTCACCATTGACGGCAAGAGCGGTTACGAATGGGCGCAGGCGACGGCCGCCAAGCTGAAGGCGATGGAGAACGTTACTGTTCTCACCCGCACGACGGCCTTCGGCTACTACAACCACAATTTCGTCGGCCTCGTCGAACGCGTGACGGATCATCTCCCGCGCCCGGACAAGAAGCTGCCGCGCGAACGGCTCTGGCAGGTCCGCGCCAAGCGCGTGATTATCGCCACAGGCTCGATCGAGCGCCACATGGTGTTCGCCAACAATGACCGTCCGGGCATCATGCTCGCGTCGGCGGCGCGCACCTATCTCAACCATTTCGGCGTTGCCGTCGGCCGCAAGATTGGCGTCTATACGGCAAGCGACTCGGCCTATGAAGCCGCGTTCGACCTCAAGCGGGCGGGCGTCACCATCGCCGCCATCGTCGACAACCGCGAAAAGCCGGGCGATGCCGTCCTGACGGAAGCCCGCAAGCTCGGCATCGAAGTGCTCACCGGGCATTCGGTCGTCGACACCAAGGGCAAGCTGCGCGTCTCATCCATCTCGGTCGCCCGCAATGGCGGCGGTTCGGCCCGCGCGATCCCGGTCGATGCGCTCCTGATGTCCGCCGGCTGGACGCCGTCCGTGCATCTGTTCTCGCAGTCACGCGGCAAGGTCGCCTATGACGCGGCCTCCGGCCGTTTCCTGCCGGGCACCTATGCGCAGGACTGCCTTTCCGTCGGTTCGTGCAACGGCACGGACGGCCTTCAGGCAACCATCGAGGAATCGCTGGCAGCCGGCGAGTTGATGGCACGCGCCACCGGCAACGAGGGTGGCGCCAAGGTCGAGCTTCGCGGCGAAAATGCCTTCGAATGGACCGGCGGCATGGCGGGCAGCGCCGAGGGCGCGGGTATCGATACGACGGTGAAGGCCTTCGTCGATTTCCAGAACGACGTCTGCGCCAAGGATATCCGCCTTGCCGTACGCGAGGGCATGCACTCGATCGAGCATATCAAGCGCTTCACCACCAATGGCATGGCGACGGATCAGGGCAAGCTGTCCAACATCCATGGCCTTGCCATCGCCTCAGAAGTGCTGAACCGCGAAATCCCGAAGATCGGCCTCACCACCTTCCGCGCGCCCTATACGCCGGTGACCTTCGGTGCGCTGATCAGCCATTCGCGCGGCGACCTGTTCGATCCGGCGCGCAAGACGCCGATGCATGCCTGGGAGGAGGCGCATGGCGCCGTCTTCGAGGATGTCGGCAACTGGAAGCGCGCCTGGTACTATCCGCGTTCCGGCGAAACCATGCACGATGCGGTCAACCGCGAGTGCCGTACGGTGCGTAACGCCGCCGGCCTGTTCGATGCCTCGACGCTCGGCAAGATTGAGGTTGTCGGCCCGGATGCGGCCGAATTCCTCAACCTGATGTACACCAATGCCTGGGACACGCTGAAGCCCGGTCGCTGCCGCTATGGTATCATGCTGCGCGAAGACGGTTTCGTCTATGACGACGGCGTCGTCGGGCGCCTCGCCGAGGATCGCTTCCACGTCACCACCACGACGGGCGGTGCGCCGCGTGTCATGAACCACATGGAAGACTATCTCCAGACGGAATTCCCGTATCTCAAGGTGTGGCTGACCTCGACCACGGAACAGTGGGCGGTCATCGCCGTGCAAGGCCCGAAGGCACGCGAAATCCTCGCGCCGCTGGTCGAAGGCATCGACATGACGAATGAGGCCTTCCCGCATATGAGCGTGCGTGAAGGCAAGATCTGCGGCGTGCCGACAAGGCTCTTCCGCATGTCGTTCACGGGCGAGGCGGGCTTCGAAGTCAACGTGCCGGCCGATTACGGCCAGGCCGTCTGGGAAGCCATCTGGGCGCGTGCCGAACCGCTCGGCGCCTGCGCCTACGGCACCGAAACCATGCACGTCCTGCGCGCCGAAAAGGGCTACATCATTGTCGGCCAGGATACGGACGGTACCGTCACGCCGCACGATGCCAGCCTCAGCTGGGCGGTCTCCAAGAAGAAGACCGACTTCGTCGGCATTCGCGGCCTGAAGCGGCCCGACCTCGTCAAGGAAGGCCGCAAGCAGCTCGTCGGCCTGTTGACCAAGGATCCGACCGTGGTTCTGGAGGAGGGCGCGCAGATCGTCGCCGATCCGAACCAGCCGAAGCCGATGACCATGCTCGGCCATGTGACATCGTCCTACTGGTCGGAGAACTGCGGCCGCTCGATTGCCATGGCACTCGTCGCCGGTGGCCAGGCCCGTTTGGGCCAGACGCTCTACGTGCCGATGCCCGACCGCACCATCGCGGTCGAAGTCAGCGACATGGTCTTTGTCGACAAGGAAGGAGGACGCCTCAATGGCTGATCAAGCTCTCCGCAAGGCGCCGCTCGCCGGCCGTCATGGTGGTTCCGCCGGCGCGCGCGTCACGCCCGCCGCCCCCGCAACCCGCCTGTCGCTGCGTGCCGGCATCGACGCCATCGGCACGCTGTCGCTGGCCTTCGGCCTTGAACTGCCGCAGCGGCCCAAAACTTCGGCATCGGTCAGTGGCCGCCACGCGCTCTGGCTCGGGCCGGACGAGTGGCTGCTGATCGATGAGAACGGCACCGACCTGATGGCGATCGCCTCCGGCGTTTCGGCGCTGCATTCGGCCACGGACGTTTCCCACCGCAACACGGCGATCCTCGTTTCCGGGCCGGATGCGGCCGGTGCGATTGCCAGCAGCTGCCCGCTCGATCTCGGCAAGACGATCTTCCCGGTCGGTGCCGCGGCCCGCACCGTGCTCGGCAAGATCGAGATCGTGCTCCTGCGCACGGGCGAAGAGGATTATCGCGTCGAATGCTGGCGTTCGTTCTCGTCGTACGCCTTCGGCATTCTTGCCGAAGGTGCGGAAGACGCCGGGCTCTGATCCCGGATCAGAAGAAGCGATAGAAAAACAGGGCTGTCTCTCGCGTGCCGGGGGACAGCCCTTTGTACAGGTACCGGTCGTGGCCGCCGAGGGTAAATC
Organism: Sinorhizobium sp. RAC02; assembly: GCF_001713395.1. Classification (NCBI taxonomy): domain Bacteria; kingdom Pseudomonadati; phylum Pseudomonadota; class Alphaproteobacteria; order Hyphomicrobiales; family Rhizobiaceae; genus Sinorhizobium; species Sinorhizobium sp. RAC02. The sequence continues at coordinate 3,972,343 of NZ_CP016450.1, forward strand.
CCTGGCGCATGTAGAACCGGCAGGCTGCGACATTGGTCGTCTGGGTCTCGAGCCGGATGCCGGGTAGGTCCTTCTCCTTCGCCCAGGTGACCGCCTGCTGCATCAGACGTTGTGCGGCACCGGTGCCGCGCCATTCCATGTCGACGGCAAGATCATCGATCGAGGCGAGATCGTTCCATTCGCGCGACAGCGCGATGTAGCCGACAGGCGCCTCGTCGCCGACGACGACAAAGAGGCCCTTGTCATCCGTCGCCACATGCAGCGCCAGTTCCGCCGGATCGAAGCCATAACTTTTCGGATAGGGCTCGACCGGGCGCGCATGGGCCAGCCAGTCGCCTTCGAAGGGCGGCGCGGCCTCGCGAGTGATGAGGAAGGAGAAATCGCAGGCGCCAAGCGCCGTCAGATCCTCCGGGGTGGCAGATCGAACCTTCACACGTCCTCCGGACGGTCCTTCGGGTCGAACTGGATGATGGTGATCCAGTCGGCCGTCAGCGCCGGCTTGCGCTCGTCCTCGATCTCGACCGTCACGTCGTAGCGGATCGTCACCATGCCGGCGCCGCGGAAGCGGGCTTCGGCGAGAACGAAGCGGCCGCGCACGCGCGCGCCGCTCTTCACCGGCGTCATGAAGCGAACTTTATCAAACCCGTAATTGATGCCCATCGTCTGTTCGACGATGCGCGGAACGCAGTCGTAGTTCATTGCCGAGAGCAGTGAGAGCGTCAGGAAGCCGTGGGCGATCGTGCCGCCGAAGGGGGTTTCCGCCGCCGCGCGCACGGGATCGGTGTGAATGAACTGATGGTCTTCCGTGGCCTCGGCAAAGCGGTCGATCATCGTCTGGTCGACGGTGAACCAGCGTGACAGGCCGAGCTCCGTGCCGACGAGGGCGGCAATGTCTTTCAGGTGGATATTGTCTGGCATAGGGCTTTCCCGTCGATCGATTCGCGCCTCTTCTAGAGGGGCGGTTTGTCCGGGCAATGAAGATCAATGCTTTTCGACAAAAATCTCGACGCTGCGTGGATGAAGGAGACCAGTCGCGGGATGGTTGGCAGAAAGCAGGCTCGTCCACTCTCGCCCCTCCGGGGGCGGCAAGGCAAGAGCTTGCGCGCCATGAGTCCGGTTGATGGCAAGCGCAAGATGAACGATCCGTTGCTGCTGTAGATCAGGTGTCTTCAAAAGGGCAAGCAGGGTTCCGGCGAACGGCGCTTCCCAGTCGCCGACGGTCATCGGGCTGCCTGCCAGCGTCAGCCACTCGACATCGCCCGCGCCGCTGAGGAATGTGGTCTCGCCAAGCGCGGGAAAACGCTTGCGGATCGCTGCGAGCATGGCGGTGTGCTCGATCAGGCCTTCGTCCAGCCTGTCCCAATGCATCCAGGTGATGGCATTGTCCTGGCAATAGGCATTGTTGTTGCCCTGCTGGCTGCGCCCGCCCTCGTCGCCGGCCGTCAGCATCACCGTGCCGCGCGAGAGGAAGAGGCTGGACAGCAGCGCCTTCACATCGGCGCGGCGGGCGGACAGCACCGCGCCGTCCGTCGTCGCACCCTCGACGCCATTGTTCCAGGAGTGGTTTTCGTTGTGGCCGTCGCGGTTGTCCTCGCCGTTCGCCTCGTTGTGCTTCACCGTGTGCGAAACGAGGTCCATCAGCGTGAAGCCATCATGGGCGGCGAGGAAATTGACGGTTCGTGTGCTGTCCCCGCCGTGGCGTGAAAAAATGTCGGAGGAGCCGGCAAAGGCGGTGACGAAAGACCCTAGCCGATGGCTGTCGCCGCGCCAGAAAGTGCGTGTGTCGTCGCGGTAGCGGTCGTTCCATTCCAGGAAGGGGGCGGGGAAATTGCCGAGCTGGTAGCCGCCGGGGCCGATATCCCAGGGTTCGGCGATCAGCACGCGGTCTTTCAACAGCGGGTCGGCGCAGATTTCAGACAGCAGGGCGGCGTGGGCGGAAAAGCCGTCGGTCTCGCGGCCGAGGATCGTCGCGAGGTCGAAGCGGAAACCATCGACGCCGGCATGGCGCACGAAATAGCGCAGGCTGTCGAGCACGAGCTGGCGGACGACGGGGTGCTCACCGGCAATGGTGTTGCCGCAGCCGGTGTCGTTGATCAGTTCGCCGGGTCGACCCTCCACATGGCGGTAATAGGTGAGGTTGTCGAGGCCGCGCATGGAGAGCGTCGCGCCATGGCGGTCGCTCTCGCCGGAATGGTTGAAGACGAGATCGAGCACGACACCGATATTTTCCGCGCGCAGGGCCGCGACGGTGTCGGCGAGTTCCGTCATGCCGCCCGGCACGAGGCGTGGGTCGAGCGCCATCAGTGCGATCGGGTTGTAGCCCCAGCTGTTGGACAGGCCGAGCGGTGGCAGGTGGCGCTCGTCGATCCAGGCGGTGATCGGCATCAACTCGACCGCATCGACGCCGAGGCGTTTGAGATGGGCGAGCACGGCGGGGTGGGCCAAGGCTGCGACCGTGCCGCGCATGGCCTCCGGCACGTCCGGGTGCAGCATGGTGAAGCTGCGCACGGCAATTTCATAGACGAAGCCGCCGGGACGGAAGATCGGTGGTTTTACGTTGACGAGCACGTCGCGGGTGACGATGGCCTTTGGCACGATGGCCGCCGTGTCCGTGCCGAGGAGCGTCAGCCGGCCATCATGCACGAAGGGGCGATCGAGTTCCTTGGCATAGGGGTCAACCAGCAACTTGGCCGGGTCGAACCACAGGCCGTGATCCGGCGAATAGACGCCGTCCGCGCGAAAACCGTAGCGCGTGCCTTCTGCGGCGCCCTCGACGAAGACGCGGTGGAAGCCGTTTTCATCCCGCCCCATGGTGAGGCGGGCGAGTTCCGTGTTGCCATCATCGTCGAACAGGCAAAGCTCGACGCGGCCGGCATCGTGCGAATAGACCGAGAACTCCACCCCCTCCCCGGAGAGCGTGGCGCCCGGTGCGAAGGAGGGGGCGATTGTCGTCATCTCAGGTGATCACGGTTGGCGCGTCGCGGCCGGTGCGGCTCTTGATGCCGGCGATCGTGTCGGCGACGGTGATGAGGTCGGAAAGCGCCTCCTGCGTCTCGACGTCATGGCGCGCGGCGTCCGGCTCGAAGCGCTCGATGTAGACGCGCAGCGTGGCGCCCGAGGTGCCGGTGCCGGACAGGCGGAAGACCACGCGCGAGCCGCCTTCGAAGAGAATGCGGATGCCCTGGTTCTTGCTCACCGACTGATCGACCGGGTCGTTGTAGGCAAAGTCGTCTGCCGTTGCGACGGTGAGAGCACCGAAAGACTTGCCGGGAAGGGTCGCGAGCTGGTCGCGCAGGTTCGCTACCAGGCCATTCGCGGCATCGGTGTCGACTTCCTCGTAGTCGTGGCGGGAATAGTAGTTGCGGCCGTAGGTCGCCCAATGCTGCTCGACGATGTCGAGCACGCTTTCCTTGCGCACGGCGAGGATGTTGAGCCAGAGCAGCACCGCCCAGAGGCCGTCCTTCTCGCGCACATGGTTGGAGCCGGTGCCGGCACTTTCCTCGCCGCAGATCGTGGCAAGGCCGGCATCGAGCAGGTTGCCGAAGAATTTCCAGCCGGTCGGCGTTTCGTAGATGCCGATGCCGAGTTTTTCCGCGACGCGGTCGGCCGCACCGGATGTCGGCATGGAGCGGGCGATGCCGGCGAGGCCCGCAGCATAGCCGGGGGCCAAATGGGCGTTGGCGGCGAGCAGCGCGAGGCTGTCGGAGGGGGTCACGAAGATGCCCTTGCCGATGATCAGGTTGCGGTCACCGTCGCCGTCGGAGGCGGCGCCGAAGTCCGGCGCGTCGTCGGCCATCATCGCCTCGTAGAGGGCGCGGGCATGCACGAGGTTCGGGTCCGGGTGATGGCCGCCGAAATCGGGCAGCGGCATGAAGTTCAGCACCGAGCCCTTGCTCGCGCCGAGGCGGTTTTCGAGGATTTCCTTGGCATAGGGGCCGGTGACGGCGCTCATCGCGTCGAAGACGATGCGGAACCCGCCGGAGAGCAGGCCGCGGATGGCGTCGAAATCGAAAAGCTGTTCCATCAGCGCGGCATAGTCGGCGACGGGATCGATGACCGTGACCGTCATGCCCTCGATTTCATGGCTGCCCTCGAGGTCGAGGTTGAGATCGTCGGCGTCGGCGATCTTGTAGCTGTCGATCGACAGGGTGCGGGCGAAGATCGCATCGGTGATCTTTTCCGGCGCCGGGCCGCCATTGCCGATATTGTACTTGATGCCGAAGTCTTCGGTCGGGCCGCCGGGATTGTGGCTGGCGGAGAGCACGATGCCGCCGAAGGCCTGGTATTTGCGGATGACGTTGGACGCGGCGGGCGTCGACAGGATGCCGCCACGGCCGACGAGCACGCGGCCGAACCCGTTGGCGGCGGCCATCTTGATGGCGAGCTGGATGACTTCGCGGTTGTAGTATCGGCCATCGCCGCCGATCACCAGGGTCTGGCCGGCAAAGCCCTCCAGCGAATCGAAGATCGACTGGATGAAGTTCTCCGCATAGTTGGCCTGCTGGAAGACGGGCACCTTCTTGCGCAGGCCGGACGTGCCGGGCTTCTGGTCGGTGTAGGGCGTCGTCGAAACGGTGTTGATGGTCATGGCTTAGACTCGCGAAAGAAGGCTGGAATAGAGGTCGGCATAACGCGCGGCGCTGTTTTCCCAGGAAACGTCGGACTTCATGCCCTGGTTCTGGATGCGGGCCCAGATTTTGGGCTCGCTATAGGCCTTGAAGACCCGGCGCAGCGCGTGTTGCAGGCCCTCGGCATTGATCGGGGTGAACTGGAAGCCCGTTGCGACGCGGGCGGAAAGGGCGGCCTCGTTGGCGTCGATCACGGTGTCGGCAAGGCCGCCGGTGCGTGCGACGATGGGAACGCAGCCGTAGCGCAGGCCATAGAGCTGGGTGAGGCCGCAGGGCTCGAAGCGCGACGGGATGAGGATCGCGTCGGCGCCGGCCTGCATGAGATGCGACAGCGGCTCGTTGTAGCCGATGACGATGCCGATGCGGCCACGATGGCGGGAGGCGGCGGCGAGCAGCGCGCCTTCGAGGCCCTGGTCACCGGAGCCGAGCACGGCAAGCTTACCGCCCTGCTCGACGATCCAGTCGGCCGTCTCGGCGATGAGATCGATGCCCTTCTGCCAGGTGAGGCGGCTGACGACGCAGAAGATCGGGCCGGTGTCCTGTACGAGGCTGAAACGCTCGGCGAGCGCCTGCCGGTTGACGGCACGCTGCTTGAGGGAGCCGGCGGCATAGGTGCGGGCGATATGGGCGTCCGTTTCGGGGCTCCACACGGCAGTGTCGATGCCGTTGACGAGGCCGACGAGATCGGAGGCGCGCGCATTCATCAGGCCTTCGAGGCCCATGCCGTATTCCGGCGTCATGATCTCGTGTGCATAGGTTGGGCTGACCGTGGTGATCGACCAGGCTGTGCGCAGCCCTCCCTTCAGGAAGCCGACATCGCCGTAATATTCCAGTCCATCCACGGTGAAGGCCTCCGGTGGCAGGCCGAGGTCCGGAAAAATATCGGCGCCGAACTGACCCTGGAAGGCGAGATTGTGCACGGTGATGATGGTGGGAATGTGCTGGAGACCCGTGTAGCGCATGTAAACGGCCGTCATCGCCGCCTGCCAGTCATGGGCCTGCACAATGTCCGGCTGCCAATCCGGCAAGAGCCCGCGGGCGATTTCCGCGCCCGCGAAGGAGAGCGCTGCGAAGCGGCGCCAGTTGTCGACGAAATCCTTGCCGGTGGCATCGGTATACGGCCCGCCCGGACGATCGTAGAAGCCCGGCGCATCCAACACGAGGATGTCGAGGCCCTCATGCGTGGTAGCGAGAATGCGTGCCGGCTCGCCGAGCAGGTCGTCGAAAGTGGCGACCACATCGACGGTGCTCAGGCGCTGCATGACACCAGGATAGCCGGGCATCAACGTGCGCATCTGCATGCCATGCCCGGCGAGCGCGATCGGCAATGCGCCGGCGACGTCGGCGAGGCCTCCCGTCTTGATGAGCGGGAATACTTCGGATGCCACCGAAAGGATTTTCATTGGTCGACTACAGCTCCAGCTTGTCGATCATCGGTTGGGTGATGAGGCAGATGCCGTTTTCCGACCGACGGAAACGTTTGGCGTCGAGTTCCGGTTCCTCACCGACGACGAGGCCTTCCGGAATGATGACGCCGCGATCGATGACGACATTCTTGAGGTTGGCATGGCGGCCGACCATGACATTCGGCAGAACGACGGCCCCTTCAAGGCGGGCATAGGAATTGGCACGCACGCCGGTGAAGAGCAGGCTGCGGTGCAGCGTCGAGCCGGAAATGATGCAGTCACCCGACACCAGCGACGAGATTGCCGAACCGCGGCGGTCCTCGTCGTCATGCACGAACTTCGCCGGCGGCTTGATCTCGGCGAAAGTCCAGATCGGCCAGGTGCTGTCGTAGATGTCGAGTTCGGGGGTGATGTGTGTCAGGTCGATATTGGCCTGCCAGTAGGCGTCGATCGTGCCGACGTCGCGCCAATAGGCTTCACGCTCGAAATCCGAACGCACGCAGGACTGGTTGAAGCGGTGGGCGACGGCTTTGCCGTGCTCGACGATGTAGGGGATGATGTCCTTGCCGAAGTCGCGGCTCGACGTCGGGTCGGCAGCGTCGCGGCGCAGCAATTCCATCAGGAACTTGGTGTGGAAGACGTAGATGCCCATCGAGGCCAGCGCCATTTCCGGATTGCCGGGAATGCCCGGCGGGTCGGCCGGCTTTTCCACGAAGGCGATGATCTGGTCCTTCTCGTCGACATGCATGACGCCGAAGCCGGTCGCTTCCATGCGCGGCACTTCCAAGCAGCCGATGGTGACCTGCGCGCCGGAATCGACATGCTGCTGGAGCATCAGCTCGTAGTCCATCTTGTAGATATGGTCGCCCGCAAGGATGACCATGTACTCGACGCCGTAGTCCTCGATGATATCGATGTTCTGGTAGACCGCGTCGGCCGTACCCTCGTACCACTGCGTTTCGGAAACGCGCTGGCTGGCCGGCAGGATGTCGAAGCTTTCGTTACGTTCCGGGCGGAAGAAGTTCCAGCCGCGCTGCAGGTGGCGGATCAGCGAATGCGCCTTGTATTGTGTCGCGACGCCGATACGGCGGATACCCGAGTTCAGCGCATTGGACAGCGCAAAATCGATGATGCGCGCCTTGCCGCCGAAATAGACGGCAGGCTTGGCGCGCCGGTCCGTCAGTTCCTTCAGGCGGCTTCCTCGACCGCCGGCAAGAACATAGGCCATCGCGTCACGGGCGAGGGGTTGAATCCGCTTTTGCTCCATAGTGTCCGTCCTCCCGACAGTCGAATTATACGTCCAGCTCCAGCATCAGCGTTGCCAAAGGCGGCAAGGTGAGCGCGGCTGAGATCGTTCCGTTGGCTTGTTTCTTGGCTTGTACTGCACCGCCGTTGCCCTTGCCGCTGCCGCCGTAGATTTCGGCATCGGTGTTGAGGATTTCCCGCCAGCGGCCCTCCGCCGGAAGCGGGATCGCGTAATTCTCGCGGTAGACGGGGGTGAAGTTGGTGATGACGGCGATCGGCTTTTCGCCGGGCGCCTTGCGCAGCCAGGCAAAGACCGAGTTTTCCCGGTCGTCGGCAATCAGCCATTCGAAGCCGTCGCCTTCGCAGTCGCGGGCGTGCAACGTGGCCTTGCGGCGATAGGTGCCGTTGAGGTCGCGCACCAGCCGGCGCATGCCTTCGTGCAGCGGATATTCCAGCAAGTTCCAGTCGAGCGATCTTTCCTCGCTCCATTCCTGCCACTGCGCGAATTCCTGGCCCATGAAGAGCAGCTTCTTGCCGGGATACCCCCACATGAAGCCGTAATAGGCGCGCAGGTTGGCGAACTTCTGCCAGTCGTCGCCGGCCATCTTGGCGATCAGCGAGCCTTTGCCGTGCACGACCTCGTCATGCGACAGCGGCAGCACGAAGTTCTCCGTAAAGGCATAGAGCAGGCCAAAGGTCATGTCGTTGTGGTGGAACTTGCGGTGCACCGATTCACGCGACAGATATTGCAGCGTGTCGTGCATGAAGCCCATGTTCCACTTGAAGCCGAAGCCGAGGCCGCCGTCATGCACCGGCGCCGACACCTTGGGCCAGGAGGTGGATTCTTCCGCGATCGTCAGGATGCCGGGATGGCCGGCATAGACGTGGCTGTTCATCGATTGCAGGAAGCGTACGGCCTCCAGGTTCTCGTTGCCGCCGTATTCGTTCGGCACCCATTCGCCGTGTTTACGCGAATAGTCGAGGTAGAGCATCGAGGCGACGGCATCGACGCGCAGGCCGTCGAGATGGAATTTTTCCGCCCAATAGAGTGCGTTGTTGATGAGATAGGCGAGAACTTCGGCGCGGCCGAAATTGTAGATCGCCGTGTTCCAGTCGGGATGGAAACCCTGCCGCGGATCGGCGTGTTCGTAGAGCGCCGTGCCGTCGAACTGGCGCAGGCCATGGGCATCCGTCGGGAAGTGCGCCGGCACCCAATCGAGGATGACGCCGATGCCGACCTTGTGGCAGCCGTTGACGAAGCGGGCAAAACCTTCCGGTTCGCCGAAGCGCGCTGTCGGCGAATAGAGGCCAGTCGTCTGATAGCCCCAGGACGGATCGAAGGGAAACTCGGTGATCGGCAGGAACTCGATATGGGTGAAGCCCATGTCGACGCAGTAGGGGATCAGCCGGTCGGCGAGTTCGTCCCAGGTGAGAAATTCCCCATTGCCGTGCCGCTGCCAGGACCCGGCATGCACTTCGTAAATGGAGATCGGCTGCCGGCGGGCGTCCGCCGCGGCCCAATGGGCGAGATGCGCCTCGTCTTCCCATTCCTGGGCAATGGGACCCGTCGTCATCGACGCATTGTTCGGACGCAGTTCCGAGCGGCGGGCGAAGGGATCTGCCTTCAGCGGCAGAACCTCACCGCTCGGGCCGACGATCTCGTATTTGTAGGCATGGCCCTCGGTGATGCCGGGCAGGAAGATTTCCCAGATGCCGGTATCGCGGCGCAGCCGCATGGCGTTCAACCGGCCGTCCCAGTTGTTGAAATTGCCGACGACGGAGACGCGCTTGGCATTCGGCGCCCAGACAGCGAAGTGGAAGCCGTCGATGCCGTCGAGCGTCATCGGATGGGCGCCCATCTTGTCGAAGAGCCTTAGGTGCGAGCCTTCGCGGATATAGTAGTCGTCCATGGGCCCAAGCACCGGGCCGAAGCTGTAGGGATCGATGACGATCCATTCGCCGCCTTCGTTGCGGGCGCGATAGCGGATCGGCTGGAACTTCTTGAGGGAGACTTCGCCGGCGAAGACGCCGGCCGGATCGACCTGCCTGAGCAGGCCGATTTCCTTGCCTGCCAGGGTTTCGGCGGTAGCCTCCGCCGCGCCGGGAAGGAAGCAGCGGGCGATAAATTTACCCCCCGCCTCGTGAAGGCCGAGCACTGCGAACGGGTCCCAATGCCGGCTTTCCAAAATTGCATCAATGTCCGTTTTCGCCAGAAGTTCTGACGGTTGCTCCGTCGTGCCTTTTTTCGGCGGTGCGGTCATCAGGCTCTCCAGATTTCCTTGGCGTATTGACGGATCGTACGATCGGAGGAGAACCAGCCCATGCGCGCCGTGTTGCGAATGGTCTTGGAATACCAGGAAGTCTTGTCGGCCCAGATGGTATCGACATCGCGCTGCGCCTTGGCGTAGGCGTCGAAGTCGGCCGCCACCATGAACCAGTCGTGATTGTAGATGCCGTCGATGAGGCCCGTGAAGCGGTTGCGGTCATCCGGCGAGAAGACACCGGAGGAAATGGCGGCGAGTGCCTGGGACAGCTCTTTCGACTGCTCGATGATGGCGCGCGGATTGTGCCCGTCGGCCCTGACCTTCGCCACTTCATCTGCGGTCATGCCGAAAATCACGATGTTCTCCTCGCCAACATGATCACGCATCTCGACATTGGCCCCATCGAGGGTGCCGATCGTCAGCGCTCCGTTCAACGCGAACTTCATGTTGCCGGTTCCCGACGCTTCCATGCCGGCGGTGGAAATCTGTTCCGAGAGGTCTGCGGCCGGCACCATGATCTCGGCGAGCGAGACATTGTAGTTCGGCACGAAGACGACCTTGAGCAGGCCGCGCACGGACGGGTCGTTGTTGATCACCTTCGCCACGTCGTTGGCGAGCTTGATGATCAGCTTGGCATTGTGGTAGCTCGGCGCAGCCTTGCCGGCGAAGAGTTTTACGCGTGGCACCCAGTCGAGTTCCGGATGCGAGCGGATCTGGTCGTACAGCGCCACGGCCTCGATGATGTTGAGGAGTTGGCGCTTGTATTCGTGGATGCGCTTGATCTGGATGTCGAACATCGCGGCGGGATCGATGCGCACGCCCATGCGGCTGCCCACCAGATTGGCGAGACGGTTCTTGTTCTCGCGCTTGATCGCGGCGAAACGCTCCTGGAAGTCCTTCTTGTCGGCAAAGGCGTCGAGTGCCTTCAGCTGCTCGGCATCGTCCATGAAGGCGTCGCCGATCGCTTCGCGGATCAGATTGAAGAGGCCCGGATTGCACTGCATCAGCCAGCGCCGCGGGGTGATGCCGTTCGTCTTGTTGTTGATGCGGTCCGGGTAGAGCTTGTGCAGGTCGGCGAAGACCGTTTCCTTCATCAGCTCCGTATGCAGCGCGGACACGCCGTTGATCGAGTGCGAACCGACGAAAGCGAGGTTGCCCATGCGCACGCGGCGCTCGCCGGATTCCTCGATCAGCGAGATGCTGCGGATGCGCTGGTCTTCGAAACCCGCCTGCTTGCGGGCCTCGAGCAGGATTTTGGCGTTGATCGCATAGACGATCTGCATGTGCCGCGGCAGTAGCCGTTCGAGCAGCGGTACAGGCCAGGTTTCCAGTGCTTCCGGCAACAGCGTGTGGTTGGTGTAGGAGAAGGTGCGGCGGGTGATGTCCCAGGCCGCATCGAAATCCAGCCCGTGCACGTCGGTGAGGAGGCGTACGAGTTCGGTGACGGAAATGGCCGGGTGCGTGTCGTTGAGCTGGATCGCGACGGCGTCCGGCAGGGACGTGAAGTCCGGATATTGCTGGAGATGGCGGCGCAGGATGTCCTGCAGCGAGGCGGAGCAGAAGAAGAATTCCTGGCGCAGGCGCAACTCCTGTCCCGCGGCCGTGGCATCGGCCGGATAGAGCACGCGCGTCAGGCTTTCAGCCTTGTTGCTCTCCTTCAATGCGCCAATGTGGTCGCCGGCATTGAAGGCGTCGAGCAGGATCGGGTCGATCGGGTTGGCGGCCCACAGGCGCAGCGTGTTGACGCGCTTTGCCCGCCAGCCGACGGCCGGCGTGTCGAAGGCGGTGGCGATGACGCGCTCGGCCGGCTTCCAGACGAAGCGCTGCTTGTCCTCGCCGATGTTGATCGTCTCGACGGCGCCGCCGAAGCCGATTTCGTAGGAGCTTTCGCGGCGTTCGAATTCCCAGGGATTGCCGTGCGCAAGCCAGGTTTCGGGCAGTTCGACCTGCCAGCCGTCCGCCATCTGCTGGCGGAACAGGCCGTGCACGTAGCGGATGCCGTAGCCATAGGCCGGCACGTCCACCGTTGCCATGCTTTCCATGAAACAGGCTGCAAGACGGCCCAGGCCGCCATTGCCGAGCGCGGCATCGGGCTCAAGCTCCGCGATGACGTCGATATCGACACCGTGAAAGGCGAGCGCCTCGCGCATCGCGTCCATGATGCCGGTATTGGTCATCGCATCGCGCATCAGGCGACCGATCAGGAATTCCAGCGATAGATAATAGACGCGCTTTGCGCCGGTCGCGTAGGTGCGGCGGGTGCTGTCCATCCACTTGTCGGTGATGCGGTCGCGCGCGACCAGGATGGCGGCGGTCAGCCAGTCATGCGGCTTGGCGACTTTCGGGTCCTTGCCGATACGGTATTTCAGACGCTCGAGAAGCTCTGTGGCGAGCTGTTCGACGTCGGAAGATCGGAGAGCGGGAGCGAGGTCGTTGTTGGTAACCCGGTTCATCATTGGTGAACTTTGCCCCTTCGCATTCATTGCGTTCGTTTCTTGCGAAAATCACGTTTAAATCAATTTATGCATCTATCCGAAGCGCTTGCAATACGCGTTTTCAAGAAAGGGCGCATGCATTTTCAGCATGCCTGAAATACAAGAAGAATGCTAAAAGGCCCGCCGCATTTGCATGCAGCGGGCCGGCTTTTTGTGAATTTCGTGGAGGCGTGCCGACTTATTTGGTCAGTCGCGCCATGGCTGCGGCCGTGCGGTCGCCGATCGCCTTGAAGGCGGAGACGAGGGCCGCCATGTTCGTCGCTTCGAAATAGTTCGAGCCGGTGGTCGCGCAGTACTTCAGAAGGGTCTTGCCACGCTCCGGCGCCATGAAGGCGACGGTATAGACCTCGACCTTGGCGGTGCGCGCAGCATCGCAGCTCTTCTTCGTTTCCTCGTCCGATTTCGTATTGTTGGTGGCACCCTTATAGTGGGTGTTCGCACCGTCGGTCATGAAGACGATATAGCGCGAAGGAACCTGGCCGTTCTTGTTCTTGTGAAGCGTGGCCTCGTTAGGATCGTTCAGCTTTTCCAGGGCCTTCGCGAAAGCGCCACTGGAATCGGTGCCGCCTTCGGGAACCTTCGGAATGGCGTTGACATAGGTGAGCGCCCCACCTGTGCCCCAGGCCAGATCGACAGCGGGAAACATCTGGTCGTTATAGGCGACGGCCCCCGTGCGCACGAGCGTGCTCTTCGGATCGGCAGTGTTTAACTGGGTAAAAAGGCTCGCTGCTGCCGTCTTGAGGGCCGCGATCTTCGAAATGTAGCACGGCGCGGTTGCCTTCAGGTTGGCATTGAACCAATTCTGTTCCGTATGGTTTTGGCACTTCTTGGTGAGATCCGCTTCCTTCTCATCCGTGATCCATGCCATTGAGCCGGACCGGTCGAGCACCAGGAACATCGAAAGTGCGTTCTTCGATTCCGTGGCGCTCTCGGCCGAGCTCGTCGCGTTCATCGTCGTCGATTTCTGGCCGAGCAGTCGCGTGAAGGCGTTGAACTGCAGGACATATTTGGTCGAGACATCGATGCTGAACGACTTGCCGGAGCCAGACAAGGGGGTTTCCTTGATCGTGATGGTCGTGGCCGAGTCGATATCGTTCTCGTCCTTCTTGGTCTCGCCTTCGCCGACGGCACTGCCCTTGCTGGAAATCTGCGCCTTCAGGAAGCGCATGGCGATTTCCTTCGCTTCCGCGGGGCTCTTATTGTCATTTGCAAGGGCGGATGCGGCAGCAAGCGCTGCTGCGTCGGTCGCGTCCTGAAGCTCGCCTCTTGTCATCACCATATTGGTCAAGTCGATCGCCACGCCGGCGGTCGCAAGTATCACCGGCAAGAGGATTGCCGTCATCATTCCGAAATTGCCGCGACGATCCCGCGATATCCGGGACGTCCACGTCTGTTCCGCAATCTTCTTCGTCATGAGAGCTCACCCGCCATCTTCATAATGTGGCGTGAAGCTAGCAACGAAGTGTTATTTAACGGTTCGGCCGCGTGGTATAGTTTTCGTAAAATTTTGCCGATCCCGTAGTTCCGGCGTTTGTCGTTGTTTCCAAACGGGATTTCATGCCGTCTGGCGCACCGGTATGACGTCGACGGCCTGTGTCGTCTTGTGTTGGCCGTAGCCCTTGAGGACGCCGATGACCGGCGCCACGTCGGCATAGTCGCGGCCATAGGCGACGACGATGTGGTCCGTGCCGGCGGGAATGTTGTTGGTCGGGTCGAGCTCCATCCAGCCGTTCACCCGGCCGCACCAGAAGCGCACCCAGGCATGCATAGCGTCGGCGCCCTCCAACCGCTCCTTGCCCGCTGGCGGAATGGTGCGCAGGAACCCGCTGACATAGCCGGCCGGAATTCCGAGGCTTCGGAGCGCCACGATCATCACATGGGTGAAATCCTGGCACACGCCGCGCTTCAGCTTGAAGGCCTCGCGCGGGGTGGTGTCGACATTGGTCGCCTTCGGATCGTAGGTGAAATCCTTGTGGATGCGGGCGCAGATCGCGGTCGCGATGGCGCGGATCGTCATGTCCGGCTTGGCGATGGCACGGGCGTAGTCGGCGATCCCGGGGCATTCCTTCAGGCGCGGGCTCGGCCCGGTATAATGGTGCGGCGAACCGGCATCGAGCGACCAGTAGTTGGCGATATCCTCCGGCAGGTCGGCGACGCGTGGCGAGAAATCGGCGGCCTGTTCCGGCATATCGACATGGACGCGGGCCTGCATGCGGATGTCCAGCCGCTCATGCGAATTGCGAAAGAGGATCGCGCTCATCGGGTTGTCGAAGAAGTCGTTGTGATCAACCCGCTCGCCAGGACCCGGATTGGCGCCGACCGTGCCGGCGACCAGCCGTTGGCGGCCGCCGATCGACAGCGGCAGCACGCGCACGATGTGCCGCCCGCCGGAGACTGGCGTGTCGTAGAGATAGCTGATGGTGAGGTTGACGTCGTAGAGCATGGTCACAGCGTCTCCCTCCCGCTCAGCTCAGATAGGTCTGCGCGAGGATGTCGGAAAGTTTTTCCATCTCTGCCTCGAGCCGCTTGTAGGTCGCGTCCGTCATGGTTTCCGGCGTCATCACGGCCAACCCCGCATGCAGCCGCATGGCCTCTCGGTAGAAGGGCGACATCTGACCGTTTGAATAGGCGTTCGGCAGTTGCTCGACCTCGTTCTTGATCTCGTTCAGCTGGTAGAGGATCGAACGCGGGTTAAGCGCGTCGAGCGCCAGGAGGTCGGTGACCGTCAGGCGGGCCGTCGCCACATTGTAGCGGCGGCGGTGGGTCATCACGCTGTCGCCGATCTCGAGCAACATGTCGAGTGCGCCGTCGGGTGCATCTTCGCCGGACATGTGGCCGAGCAGGCGTGTCATGTGCAGGCCGCGCTCGAGATGGCGGCCGATCGACAGAAAGCGCCAGCCGGTGAAACGGTACATATTTTCATGCACGAGACCCGCAAAGCCCGCGAGCTTGCGCAACAGCACGGTCATGGCGCGGGTCGTATCGTCGCCGGCCTGGACGTTGAGATGGAAGCGGCGCGCGGTCTTCGAGAGGTCGTTCAGCGCCAGCCAGCCATCGGGCGAGAAGCGGTCGCGGATGTTGCTGGCGGAGAAGACGGCGCTGTCGATGCTGCGGATCAGCGTGGTCGGCACAGCTTCCGCCGTGTCAATGCCGAGCGCGTCGAGATAGTCGCTGACGTCCTTCAGGAGGGGTTGTTCGGGATTGGCATATTCGGCGTAGCGGCCATGCCAGGCGCGTAGGATGCGCAGTGCCCCTTCCGCCCGCTCGATATAGCGGCCGAGCCAGAACAGATTGTCGGCGGCGCGGCTCGGCAGGCTGCCGGGCATGTTGCGCGTAAATTCCGCTTCCGCGGGCAGAAGCGAGGTGCGCTCTACCGGCTTGGGGCTGACGATCCAGACGTCCGCCGCCGAACCACCTTCCTGCATGGCGATGGCCGAGACATTGTTGCCGGCGCCAATGCGGGCGAAACCGCCGGGCATGATCTGCCAGCCGTCGCGCGTGCGGGCGGCGAAGACGCGTAGCGACATCGGCCGCGGCACGAGCTTGCCGTCCACCCAGGCGGGCGTGGTGGAGAGCGTGACCGCCTCCTGGCCGACCAGCTTGGCGCCGTCGGAGGTGAGCCATTCGGCGACCGACTGCTTGGCGGTGTCGCGCAAGGAGGAGCCGAGCACGGATTGTTCGTTGTCGTCGAAGAACGGTCGGGTTGAATAGGCTGGTCCGATCACCATGCGCTCGATGTTTTGCGCCACATGCTCCCGCTCGTTCTTCTGCCCGCACCACCAGGTGGCAATGGATGGGAGGATCGGCTCAACGCCGAGAAGCTGGCGACAGATGTTTGGCAGGAAGGCCAGCATGGCGCGTGTTTCCACGACGCCGGCGCCCAGCGCGTTGACGATGCTGACGGAGCCGGACCGCAGGGCCTCGACGATGCCGGGCGTGCCGATATGAGAATTCTGGTTGAGCTCCAGCGGATCGGCAAAGGAGGCATCGAGACGCCGCCAGAGCACGCCGATCGGCTTGAGGCCGGCGACGGTGCGCACCATCACCTTGCCGCCGACGACCGTCAGGTCTTCGCCTTCGAGCAGCATGAAGCCGAGATAACGGGCGATATAGGCGTGCTCGAAATAGGTTTCGTTGGCAAGGCCCGGGGTGAGAACCGCGATGCGGTCCTCCGCCGATTTGTTGCCTTGTAGCGTGCTGCGGAAGGCGCCGAAAAATCCGGCGAGACGGTGGGCGTGGGTTTCCGCATAGACGTCGGAGAAGGCGCGCGTCGTCGCCACGCGATTTTCCAGCGCGAAGCCGGCGCCGGAGGGGGCCTGGGTGCGGTCAGAGAGCACCCACCAGTTGCCGTCCGGCCCGCGGCCGATCTCGAAGGAGACGAAATGCAGAAAGTGCTGGCCGGCCGGCTGAACGCCGACGAGCGGGCGCAGGAATTCGCTGTTGGAGGCAACGAGGGCCGGTGGCAGCAGGCCGTTTGCGACGAGTTCGTTCTTGCCGTAGATGTCGGCGACGACGGCTTCCAAAAGTTCCGCGCGCTGGGTGAGGCCGCGCGACAAGGCTTCCCACTCGGCTTCATCGATGAGCACGGGAATGTGGGAGAGCGGCCAGGCGCGCTCGGTGCTCGCTTCCTTGCCATAGGCACGGTAGAAGACGCCGGCATCGCGCAGATATCGGTCGGCGCGAGCGAAGCGGCCGGCAAGGTCCGTTTCGTCCATGCGGTCGAGCGCTTTCAGGAAATGCCGCCAGACGGGACGCACTTTGCCGTGCGTATCGACCATCTCGTCGGCCACGCCCGGAAGCGGTGCATAGACACGCGACGACGTTTCCGTTGCGTCGGCCTTGATGCGTTCTGCCTCCACACTCGTGGTCTTCAATCAATTTCTCCTGCAGGAGACTTGGGGCGTTTTCGCTTCTCTTCGAATCGCGAAAACGCCCCAAGCCATTTGTCTTTACGCAGTTCCGGACGCAAAACCGCTTCGCACTTTTTGCTGGACTGCTTAGATACCGGGCGGCCGTCTCAGATCCAGCGTCAGCGGAAAATCCGCCGATGCTGTTTCCGGCCATAGCGTATAGCCGCCCGCTCTGTGCCCCCAGGGCTCGAATCGCGCCAGCCGGCGCGCCTCAGCCTCGTTTCCGTTCACCGGGAAGGTGTCATAGTTGCGTCCGCCCGGATGGGCAACGTGGTAAATGCAGCCCCCGATCGCCCGCCGCGACCATGTATCATAAATGTCAAATGTAAGCGGTGTGTTGACGGGCAGCCCCGGATGCAGGCCGGAGGCCGGCTGCCAGGCCTTGTAGCGCACGCCGGCAACGGAAACGCCCTGCGTGCCGGTCGATTTCAGCGGGATGGGCCGGCCGTTGCAGGTGACGGTGTAACGCTCCGGATTGGCGGTCTCCAGCTTGACCTGAAGCCGCTCGACGGACGAATCGACATAACGCACGGTGCCGCCGACCGCGCCTTGTTCGCCCATGACATGCCAGGGTTCGAGCGCTTGGCGGACTTCCAGATTGGCACCCTCGTATTCCACCTCGCCGCAGAAGGGGAAGCGGAATTCGAGCTGGGCGGCAAACCATTCCGGGCGCAGGTCGAAGCCGTTGCCCTTTAGGTCCGCAAGCACGTCTAGAAAGTCCTGCCAAACATAGTGCGGCAGCATGAAGCGATCATGCAGCGTGGTGCCCCAGCGCACGAGCCCACCATCCGCCGGGTTCTGCCAGAATCGGGCGATGAGCGCGCGGATGAGGAGTTGCTGTGCAAGGCTCATGCGCGCGTTCGGCGGCATCTCGAAGCCGCGGAACTCGACGAGGCCGAGACGTCCGGTCGGGCCGTCCGGCGAAAAAAGCTTGTCGATGCAGATTTCCGAACGGTGGGTGTTTCCCGTACCGTCGGTGAGCAGGTTGCGGAACAGCCGGTCGACCATCCACGGCAAGGGCTGCTGTGCCGTGCCGGGAAGCGGCACCTGCGCAAACGCGATTTCCATCTCGTAGAGCGTGTCGTGTCGCGCCTCGTCGATACGCGGTGCCTGGCTGGTCGGGCCGATGAACATGCCGGAAAACAGATAGGACAGCGAGGGATGCCGCTGCCAGTGTAGGATAAGGCTCTTCAGCAGGTCCGGCCGGCGCAGGAACGGGCTGTTGTTGGGGTTGTCGCCGCCGACGACCACATGGTTGCCGCCGCCGGTGCCGGTGTGGCGGCCGTCGATCATGAACTTGTCTGCGCCGAGCCGGGTGAGGCGAGCCTCCTCGTAGGTCGCGGTGGTGATCGCCACGCAATCCTGCCAGTTGCTGGCAGGATGGATGTTGACCTCGATGACACCGGGATCGGGGGCGACGCGCATGACGTTGATGCGCTCGTCCTGCGGCGGCGCATAACCTTCGATATGGACCGGCAGGCCGAGATCGGCTGCGGCCTTCTCGGCGGCGGCGATCAGGTCGAGATAGTCCTCG
This sequence comes from Sinorhizobium sp. RAC02, assembly GCF_001713395.1. NCBI lineage: Bacteria > Pseudomonadati > Pseudomonadota > Alphaproteobacteria > Hyphomicrobiales > Rhizobiaceae > Sinorhizobium > Sinorhizobium sp. RAC02. Next base: position 3,990,825 of record NZ_CP016450.1, read on the forward strand.
ATGCGTTCGACCGGCGGCATGAAGACGCACAGGCGGCCGTCGCGCGGCTCGACGCTCAGCGCAGTGCGTACCGCGCCGCGAATATCGCCCGTCGATCCGGCGATGTTCTGCTCGTTGCGGTCCTGCTGCGGCTCGGCTGCCCGGAGCGATGCCTGTGCCAATGTCCGCGCCGGGGCGCTGTAGTCGGGCAGAGGCTGACGCGGGATCGAGGGATCGGCCTGGTGGATGTAGGGATATTGCGACGGCGGCACATAGGGCAGGGTGCCGAGCGGCATGCGGAAGCCGATCGGTGAGTCGCCGGGGATGAGGAAGATCTTGCCGCGGCGGGTGCGCCATCTCTCGCTCACCCAGCGCGGGCCGCCGGCCTTGGCGTTCCAGGCCTGTACCGGCAGGATGTAGCCGGTCGCGGTCGTCAGGCCACGCTCGAACACCTTGGCGATGCGCGCCCGCTCTTCCGGGCTTTCGAGCTTGGAGTTCGAGGGGTCGACATTTTCCGGCAGACTGCCTTCCTTGATGATCCATTCCGCCGGGTCCTCGAAGGCGGGGATGATCATGTCCTCCCCGATCTCCAACTCGGCGGCAATGCCGGCCAGGAGAGCTGCTGCCTGCTTGTCGGTGACCTCGGTATCAGCGCCCTCGGTGGCGATCAGCTCCGGGTTGTGCCAGATCGGTTTGCCGTCCTTGCGCCAATAGAGCGAGAAGGTCCAGCGCGGCAGGCTTTCGCCGGGATACCACTTGCCCTGGCCGTAATGCAGGAAGCCGCCGGGGGCGAAGCGCTCGCGCAGCCGACGGATCAGTTCGTCGGCCTTCTCGCGCTTGGTCGGGCCTACGGCGGCGGTGTTCCATTCCTCCGATTCGAAATCGTCGATGGAGACGAAGGTCGGCTCGCCGCCCATGGTGAGGCGCACGTCGTTGCTCACGAGCACGGTGTCGATCTCGCGGCCGAGCGCGTTCAGCGCCTCCCAGCTTTCGTCGGAAAAGGGCTTGGTGATGCGCGGATGTTCGGCCACGCGGGTCACGGTCATGGCGAAGTCGAATTCGGTGTTCGCCTCACCGAAATAACCGCCGCTGATCGGCGCGGCGTTGCGGAAGTGCGGCGTTGCGGCAAGCGGAATATGGCTTTCGCCGGTGAGCAGGCCCGAGGTCGGGTCAAGCCCGATCCAGCCGGCGCCGGGCAGATAGACCTCGCACCAGGCGTGCAGGTCGGTGAAGTCGACCTCGGTGCCGGAGGGGCCGTCGAGTGCCTTCAGATCCGGTGCGAGCTGGATGAGGTAGCCCGAGACGAAGCGGGCGGCGAAGCCGAGATGGCGCAGGATCTGCACGAGCAGCCAGCTGGAATCGCGGCACGAGCCCAGCGCACTCGTCAGCGTCTGCTCGGGCGTCTGCACGCCCGGCTCCATGCGGATGACATAGCCGATCTTCTGCTGGAGGTTCGCATTAAGGCCCACCACCATATCCAGCGTTCGCTGCTTCGGCGTGCGGTCGACGGTCTTCATGTAGGCTTCGAGCGCGGGGTCCATCGGCTCGGGTGCGCGATAGATCTTGAGGTCTTCGCGCAGATCCTCCGGATAATCGAAGGGCCAGTGCTCGGCCTCCTCCTCCACGAAGAAGTCGAACGGGTTGTAGACCGTCATGTCCGCGACGAGATCGACCTCGATCTTCAGTTCGGTGACCGGATCGGGAAAGACGTAGCGGGCGAGATAGTTGCCGTAGGGGTCCTGCTGGAGGTTCACGAAGTGGTTTTCGGGCGAAACCTTCAGCGAGTGGCTGATGACCTTGGTCTTGGAATGTGCCGCCGGCTTCAGCCGGATGATCTGGGGTCCGAGGCGGACCGGGTTGTCGTACTTGTAGTGGGTGAGGTGGTAGATACCGGCCTTGATCGACATGCGCGCTCTGTTCCCCTCGGGCGGTCTGATGCCGCCATCGAGGGGAGTTTGTGCAATGCGAAGAGAGATTGCAAGCGCGTTCGTTTGAGGCGGCTACAGTCGATCAGGCGATACGCCGCAGGTGCGGTCTCGCCGCCGGTTCCTGCCTTGCCTCGTTGCGCGGCATCTCGAACTGGCCGACCAGACGCGCGAGCGTCGCGGATTCTTCCGAAAGGCGATGCGTGACTGCGCTGCTCTCCTCGACCATCACAGCATTCTGCTGCGTCACCGCATCAAGCTGGCGGATCGTCGTGTTGATCTCGTGAATACCGACGGACTGGTCGCGTGCGGCGCGGGCGATCTGCTTGATCTCCGTATCGATCGCATTGATCTTGCCGGCGATATCGCGAAGCACGGTCCCGGTCTCGCGCACCAGGCCGGCCCCGCGAGCCACTTCGTCGGCGGATTTGGTGATCAGCGCCTTCACTTCGCGCGCTGCACTGGCCGTGCGTTGCGCCAGTTCCCGCACTTCCTGCGCAACAACGGCAAAGCCCTTGCCGGCTTCACCCGCGCGTGCCGCCTCGACGCCGGCATTCAGCGCCAGCAGGTTCGTCTGGAAGGCGATATCGTCGATGACGCCGATGATGTTTTCGATCTCGTGCGAGGAGGTCTCGATCTTGCCGATGGCGTTGACGACATTGTCGACGACCTGTTCGGATGCCGCCGAACTCTTCTTGGTATCAGAGGCGAGGCGCTCGGCGGTCGTCGTGCGCTCGGCGGCGGATTGCACGGCCTGCGTCATTTCCGCAAGCGCCGTCGCGGCCTCGCCAAGCGACGCTGCCTGCCGCTCGGTGCGGCTGGAGAGCTGGACGAGCGCTTCCTGCATTTCGCTGGAATCGTCGCGGATGCGGTGCGTGTTGATGCGAACCGTCGTCATCGCCTCGGCGAGCCGCTCGATGGAGGCATTGTAGTCCGTGCGGATCCGGTCGAGCGAGGGGATGAAGGGGGTGTCGATGCGTTGCGTCAGGTCGCCACGGGCGAGGTGCTGTAGCGCCTCGGCGAGGCGAATGACCGTCTCTTCCGTTTCGGCGTCATGTGCCTGTTTAGCCGCGTCGCGCACCGCCCGTTCGCTATCGGCTTCCTCACGCATCGTTGCCGTTTCGCGCTGAAGGCGTTCCTTCTCGATCGCGGCATCCCGGAAGACCAGCACGGAGCGTGCCATGTCGCCGATCTCGTCGCGACGGCTTTCGCCGTTGCAAGCAATCGTCGTGTCGCCGCTTGCCAGCCGGTTCATGTCCCAGACAAGGGCGGTGATCGGGCGCGACAGGCGATTGGCAAAGAAGAAGCCGACGGCCGCCGTTACCGCGAGCACGCAGAGCGAAATGAGCAGCGTCCAGTTGATGAGGCGCGTGAGGCCGGCGAAGACTTCGCTAGACGCCATGACGGCGGCGACGGTCCAGGTGCGGCCGAGGAAATCGAAACTGGCAGCGGCAAGCTTGACCTCGCGGCCACGATGATCGGGCAGGGTCGCTTGGGCGATCGCCGCGCCGTCGCCGGGAATGAGAAGCTCCGGCGCGATGCGCATTGTGAGCACGTCGACATCCGCGCCATGCGAAGGGCGGGTGAGGAGATAACCGTCGGCATTCAGCAGCATGGCTTCACCGGTCTCTCCGAGGCCGACCGGATTGTTCAATTTGGCGGCGATGCGTTCGGTCGGCAGCGCCACGACGAGCACGCCGATCTTGCCGGCGACGGAAGAGACAGGGGTCGCGAGGAAGGCCGTGGCGCGACCGGCCGGGGCATAGGGCTGGTAGTCACTGAAGGCGACGATGGCGGTTTCCGTGCTGGGCGCCGCTTCGGCAAAGACCTTGGCAAGGCCGGTATCAGCGAACCGAGCATCGCGCGTCAGGCTTGCGCCGAAATCATCGTGTTTTTTCAGAGAATAGACGATATCGCCGTTGAGATTGACGAGCAGCATGTCGTCAAAACCCTGCGCCTCCGCATTGCGCTGGAAGAAGCCGTGGTAGCGGCCGTGCGACTGGTCGAATTTGTCGGTCTCGGCGGATTTCAGCTCGGCCTTGCCACCATAGCGACGCTGCAACTCGCCCGCGCGATCACCCTCGATGGCACCGAAGGCGCCGGACAGGTCATCGAGCGCCTTGGCGACGACTTTCTGGCCCGCGAGGTCGCGTGTTTCCTTGACGATCGATTGCAGATATTGCGCGAGCTCGTTGCGCCGGCCGTCGGCCAGCGTTTCGAGTTTCGTCACGGCCGCCTCGGTCGACTGGCTGGCGCTGAGGTAAAGGCTCGCGACGCTGGTTGCGGAAATGGCAATGACGGCCAGCAGCAGGGCTGCAAGCGAAAGCTTTATGGAAAGACGCATGGGGATGATTTCTAAAAAAATACGCAGCTACAGATCATGCCGATAGCGGCTGCCAGAAAGCGCATCCTGCGGCCGGGGCGACGCCCGGTTCTGACCGTCGTCAATATGACCATCGGTCATGACGGGTCTGTGACGGTTTTGTGAAAGCTGCGTGGAGCGGCCAGGGCCGCTCCACTTGGGCACAGGCTCTAACGGGTCATGGAGACCAGCGAGAAATACGCGCCCTGCGGATCGAGGCAATTGAGGATCCAGGCGCCGCCGGGAACTTCCATCGGCTCCATCATGATGCTGCCGCCGCCGTCCGTAACCCGCGCTCCGGCGGCATCGAGGCCCTCGACGACGAAATAATAACCCCAGCAGGGTGGGACGGGCGAGCCCGGTGGATTCGTCATCATGCCGCCGATGGCATTACCGCCGCCGGCGGCAAAGGTCTGGTAGGTGCCCATGCCGGCGTCCGACATGTCGATTGCCTTGTCCTTGGTCCAGCCGAAGGTTTTCGCGTAGAAGTCCCAGGCAGCGTCGAGGTCGCCGGCCATCAGCTCGTTCCAGCCGACACGGCCGGGTTCCATCATGCCGGGCTGGGCGGGGCCTTCATCCTCGGTGGTGAAGAGCGAGAAGACCGCGCCGTGCGGATCGGCCACGACGGCAAAGCGTCCAACGCCCGGAATGTCGTCCGGCGCGCGCATGATCGTGCCGCCATTCACGGCAATGTCCTTCACGGTGTCCTCGATCCGGTCCGTGAAGATGTAGCCCATCCAGGCGGGCGGCATGCCCTTGGCCTCCTGCGGCAGTTCCGCAATGCCGGCCGCTTGCGTCTCACCCGTATAGGCGAGCGTATAGTTCATGCCCGGCATGCCGGAATCGCGCATCGACCAGCCGACGACCGATGCGTAGAAGCGTTCGGCGGCGGGAACATCCGTCGTCATCAGTTCGTACCAGCAGAACTTGCCATAATCCTTGTGCATGCGTCTTCCCTTCTGTTGTCTTTTTGCGGCGGAGGTCGATCTCTATCGATCAGTCGCAGCAGGAATGGGCCTTCGGCGCATCGGCATATTCGTCCTTGCGCTTGACGAAGCTCAGCGTGCCGGTCTCGTTGCGGCCTTTTGGTGCGCGGTCGAGGATCATCAGGGTGCCGAGGGCTTCTTCGCCGCCACGGGCATAGTCGGAATAGGTGTGGTAGACGGTGCTGTCCTCGTCCTTGAAGAAGGCGCTAAGGCCGGGAAGTTCGTCATGCGCATCGGCTGCGTCGGTCTCGCGGTAATTGTACATGACCTTGCCGCCGGCCAGCTCCTCCTTGGTGAAGGAGACATGGTAGTCGAAATTGAAGTCGCTGCCGAAGGACGAGACCCAGGGAAATTCCCAGTCCATGCGCGTCTTGTAGGCCAGAAGCTTGTCCAGCGGCGCGCGGGCGACGGCGATCATCGTCACGTCGTGATTGTTGAGATGCGGCAGCATGCCGTCGATATGGTCGCCCATGAAGGAGCAGCCGGGGCAGCCGGCATCCCAGTCGGGGCCGTACATGAAGTGATAAACGATGAGCTGGCTGCGGCCGTCGAACAGCTCGGCCAAGGTCTTGCGGCCATCGGGCGTGTCGAAGGTGTAATCCTTCTCCACCTTGACCCAGGGCAGGGTGAGGCGTTCGGCGCGTACCTTGTCGCGCAGCTTGGTCTCTTCCTTTTCCAGGGCCAGCAGGGCCTTGCGGGCGGCGAGCCATTGTTCCTGGGATACGATTTCATGGTTCGGTCTCATGCTCGGGACTCCTCTTTCACGGGCTTTCGACAAATAAGTTGGTATCAACATTCATGGTTCGTGTCAAAGTGTCGACCGGTTTCAGTCGTCCGGCACGGACTGTTTCTCAACGGCCTGTAACGCCGTGATGACGGTCTCGGTTGCTTCGCGGAGCTGCTTTTTATCGAAGAGTTCGCCGAGCGCATTGGCCCAGGCGGCCTGGCGGGCCTTGATGGCGTCGAGCGTCGCCTTGCCTGCGTCGGTCAACACCATCAGCTTGGCGCGCTGGTGGGCGGGATTTTCCGCATAGAGGATCAGCCCGTCCTTTTCGAGCAGGTCGGCGACCCGCTGCACGCCCTGCCGCGTCATGCCGAGCGCCCGGCCGGCGTCAGCCACCGACATCGGTGCATGGTCGGCGGCGGCGAGCACTTGCCAGCGCGCGCTGGTCTGGCCGGCGGGCTTGGCCAGTGCATCACCGGCCGTCTGCAAGTGTCCGGCAAGACGCAGGACGGAGATGGCGAAGGCGGCGAAAGCGTCGCCAGAAGGGGTGCGGTCAGGATTCATATTGACAACATACTGTCATTCTGCGAGGGTGATTTTGACAGCATATTGTCATTTTAGGCCGACGGACGCAAGCGAGGAGAGCATCATGTTGAAGACCTATAAGGGAAGCTGCCATTGCGGGAAAATCCGGTACGAGGCCGATATCGACCTCTCCGCCGGCACGGGGCGGTGCAATTGCTCGATCTGCTCGAAGAAGCGCTATTGGGGCGCCCAGATCAAGCCGGAGGCCTTTCGCCTGCAATGCGATGAGGCCGACCTCGGCGATTACCAGTTCAACACGATGAGCGGGCACCATCATTTCTGCAAGAACTGCGGCGTGTCGCCATTCGGTCGGGGTTATGTCGAGGCGATTGGCGGCGCCTATGTCTCGATCAATGTCGCGTGTCTCGACGATATCGAGCACAGCGAACTGGCGGCCCTGCCGATCCAGTATTTCGATGGGCGGAACGATGCCTGGTGGAACACGCCGGCCGAGACGCGGCACCTCTGACGTGAGGCCGGGCGCGAAACATGTTCCGCGCCCGGCAAATGTTTATTCCGGCAGGATGCGCACGGCGCCCTTGTCGGCGCTGGCGGCGAAGGCGGCATAGGCCTTCAGCGCCGTCGTGACATTGCGCTTGCGGGGGGCGGCCGGCTTCCAGCCGAGCTTGTCCTGTTCGGCGCGGCGGCTTGCCAGTTCTTCCTCGGAAACGGCGAGGTTGATCGTGCGGTTCGGGATGTCGATCTCGATCAGGTCGCCGTCGCGTACCAAGCCAATGGTGCCGCCCTGCGCCGCTTCCGGCGAGGCATGGCCGATCGACAGGCCCGAGGTGCCGCCGGAGAAGCGACCGTCGGTGACGAGCGCGCAGGCCTTTCCGAGGCCCTTCGACTTCAGGTAGCTCGTCGGATAGAGCATTTCCTGCATGCCAGGGCCGCCCTTCGGGCCTTCGTAGCGGATGACGACGACGTCGCCGGCCTTCACCTCGTTGCTGAGGATGCCCTTGACCGCTGCGTCCTGGCTTTCGAAGACGACGGCCGGACCGGAGAACTTCAGGATCGATTCATCGACGCCGGCCGTCTTCACGATGCAGCCGTCGAGCGCGATGTTGCCGGACAGAACGGCGAGGCCGCCATCCTTCGAGAACGGGTGTTCGACAGAGCGGATGACGCCGTTTTCGCCGTCCGTATCCAGCTCGTCCCAGCGGGCCGACTGGCTGAAGGCGACCTGGGTCGGGATGCCGCCCGGTGCCGCGCGGAAGAAGGTGCGCACCGTCTCGCTGGTCGTGCGGGTGATGTCCCAGCGATCGATGGCGTGGCCGAGCGTTTCGGCATGCACGGTCGGCGTGTCGCGGTGGATGAGGCCGCCGCGGTCGAGTTCGCCGAGGATGCGCATGATGCCGCCGGCACGGTGCACGTCTTCCATGTGCACGTCCTGCTTGGCGGGCGCGACCTTGGAGAGGCACGGCACCCGGCGCGACAGCTGGTCGATGTCATCAAGGTCGAAATCGATACCGCCTTCATAGGCGGCTGCGAGGATGTGCAGCACCGTGTTGGTCGAGCCGCCCATGGCGACGTCGAGCGACATGGCGTTTTCGAAGGCGCGCTTGTTGGCAACCGAGCGCGGCAGGATGCTGTCGTCTTCCTGCTCGTAGTAGCGGCGGGCGAGATCGACGATCAGGTGGCCGGCCTCGACGAAGAGGCGCTTGCGGTCGGCATGCGTCGCCAGCGTCGAGCCGTTGCCCGGCAGCGACAGGCCGAGGGCTTCGGTCAGACAGTTCATCGAGTTGGCGGTGAACATGCCGGAGCAGGAGCCGCAGGTCGGGCACGCGGAGCGCTCGATGACGGCGACATCCTCGTCGGAAATCTTGTCATCCGCCGCAGCGACCATGGCGTCGACGAGGTCGAGTGCGTGGGTCTTGCCGTGCAGCACGACCTTGCCAGCCTCCATCGGGCCGCCGGAGACGAAGACCGACGGGATGTTGAGGCGCATGGCGGCATTCAGCATGCCGGGGGTGATCTTGTCGCAGTTCGAGATGCAGACCATGGCGTCGGCGCAATGCGCATTGACCATGTACTCGACCGAGTCGGCGATGATCTCGCGCGACGGCAGCGAGTACAGCATGCCGTCATGGCCCATGGCGATGCCGTCGTCGACGGCGATCGTGTTGAATTCCTTGGCGACGCCGCCGGCAGCCTCGATTTCGCGCGCGACGAGCTGACCGAGGTCCTTCAGATGCACGTGGCCGGGCACGAACTGCGTAAAGGAGTTCACCACCGCAATAATCGGCTTGCCGAAATCCGAATCCTTCATGCCGGTCGCGCGCCAGAGGCCGCGGGCACCGGCCATGTTGCGGCCGTGGGTGGTGGTTCGGGAGCGATATGCAGGCATGGGTCTATTCCTTGACATCGGGCATGGTCCGCATATGGCCCTTGGAGGGCCGGATTGCGAGCCTTGGAAGGGTTTCCCTAGCGCAAAATGCCTCCGGCGTCACGAAAGGAATGACGATTTTTTGACGCTGCGGCGCAATTTCCTTGCTGATGATCGGTGCCGGACATGACCGTTGTCGCCACAAGGCATTCATGCCATGGTCCGCGCCATGAACGGCACGGGTCAGGTTTTGGCAGAAGCGGGCGCGGAAAGCCCCGAAGCGGCGCTCGACAAGAGCCCGCTTTATCTGCGTATTCGCGATGTGCTGGCAGATGCCATCTCCTCGGGCCGGCTGCCCAAGGGTGCGCTGCTGCTCGAAGGGCCGGTCGCGATCGTCTTCGCCTCGACGCGCACTCCCGTTCGCCAGGCTTTCGCACTTCTCGAAACGGCCGGTCAGATCCGGCGGTTCGACGGGCGCGGTTTTCTGGTGGGGCAGGGGCGTAGCGGGCCGAAACGCGTGGCGTTGACGCCGGACATGCTCGGCCTCGACGAGGAGGCGCCGGGCCTGCGCAAGGCGCCGGCCTGGGAGGCGATCTACGAGAGCCTGGAGCGGGAACTGGTGCACCTCTCCGTCTTCGGGCGGCATCGGATCAACGAGGTGGAACTGGCGCGTGCGCGCGGCGTCGGCCGGCAGGTGGCGCGCGATGCACTGACCCGGCTCGAAGCGCTCGGCATCATGGAAAAGGACGAGCGCATGCGCTGGACGCTGGTGCCGCTCGACGAGGGCCGCATGCGCGACCTGCATGATATCCGCGTGGCGCTGGAGCCGATGGCGTTGAACAGGGCAGCACCCTTCATCCCGCCCGTCGAGCGGCACGCCATGACGCATCGGCTGGAAGAGGCGCTCGCCGTCTATCCCGACCTTTCCGTCGAGGCGATGGACGATCTCGAAACCGACCTGCACATCACCTGCCTCGGCTATTGCCCGAACCGGGAGCTGCTGATCGCGCTGCGCCGGGCGCGCTTCATGCTCAATGTCAGCAAGCATATCATCGGCGTCTCGCACCGCATGCCCGCCGACGAGCCGTTCATCGCCGAGCACCTGGCGGTGTTCCGGGCGCTGGACGTGGACGATAGCGAGCGCGCGGCTGAGACGCTGCGCCACCACATCACCGTCTCGCTACCCAAGGTCATTGCACGCGTCGCGGAACTGCGCGACGCGCACCGGCCGGAGATGCCGGTCTATGCGGCACCCGCCTCGCGCTGAGGAGATTGGAATGAAGGTCAAACGCATTGTCGCGAACATCGAAACGGCCGAGCCTGCAGCGGTCGCGCGGTTCTACAAGGATGTTCTCGGGCTGGACCTGCTGATGGATCACGGCTGGATCGCCACCTATGGGGTCGCGGGCAGTACTATGCCCTTGCAGGTGAGCTTCGCCTCCGAAGGCGGTGCGGGCACGCCGGTGCCGGGGCTGTCGATCGAGGTGGATAACGTGGACGCCGTTCATCGTGCCGTGCTCGCGGCCGGTTATGCGATCGAATACGGGCCGGCGGACGAGCCCTGGGGCGTGCGGCGTTTTTTCGTGCGCGATCCAGCTGGCACGCTCGTCAATATCCTCATGCACGCCTGACGGTCAGGTAATCGCGCCGACCTGCCAGGGCACGAATTCGTTGTCGCCGTAGTCGAAGGCTTCGCTTGCGGTCTTGCGGCCGGAGGCGGTCGCGATGACGAATTCGAAGATGCGGCGGCCGGCCTGTTCGATCGTCTCGGTGCCGTCGACGATCGTGCCGCAATTGATGTCCATGTCTTCCTTGATGTGCTCGTACATCGGCGTGTTGGTGGCGATCTTGATGCAGGGTGCCGGCTTGTAACCGGAGACCGAACCGCGGCCGGTGGTGAAGGCGACGAGGTTGCAGCCGCCGGCGATCTGGCCGGTCACGGCGGCCGGGTCGTAGCCGGGCGTATCCATGAAGACGAAGCCGGGCTCCGTCACCTCTTCGGCATATTCATAGACGGCGTTGAGCGGCATCGAGCCGCCTTTGGCGACGGCGCCCAGCGACTTTTCCAGAATGGTCGTAAGCCCGCCGGCCTTGTTGCCGAAGGAGGGGTTGTTGTTGAGTTCGGCGTCGTTTTTCGCCGTGTAGTCCCGCCACCAGTCGATACGGGCGAGCAGTTTTTCCGCGACCTCCGGACGGGCGGCGCGGCGGGTGAGAAGATGCTCGGCGCCATAGATTTCCGGTGTCTCAGACAGCACGGTGGTGGCGCCTTCCTGCACGAGAAGGTCGGAGGCGATGCCGAGTGCGGGGTTGGCGGAAATACCGGAATAGCCGTCCGAGCCGCCGCATTCCAATGCCAGCTTGATGCCGGAGACGGGCAGCGGGGTGCGGCGGATGCGGCCGACATCCGGCAGCATGTCGTCGATCATCGCACAGGCGGCCTCGATGGTCTTTCGCGTGCCGCCCTGTTCCTGGATCATCATCTTGCGGAAGGTTTTTCCTTCCTCCAGCCCGGCTTCCTCGACAAGAGGGCCATATTGAAAGGTCTCGCAGCCCAGCCCGATCATCAGGATGCCGCCGAAATTCGGGTTGCGGGCATAGCCCTTGAAGGTGCGGGTGAGGATGCGCCCGCCCTCGGATTTCAGGTTCAGCGCGCAGCCGCCGCCATAGGTGAGCGCCACTACGCCGTCGATATTGTCGTGACCGGTCTCGCGGAATTTGCGGGCATAATGCTCCGCCACATAGCGCGAGACCGTGGCGGAACAGTTCACCGTTGAGAGGATGCCGATATAGTTGCGTGTGCCGATGCGGCCATTGCCGCGATCATAGCCATCGAAGGTGCGGCGCTCGGCTTCCGGCACCATCACGGGCGGGGCGTTGTCGATGCAGAATTCGTGTTTCAGTGCCACATCGAGAATGGCGAGGTTCTGCAGGTGCACATGCTCGCCGGGGCGGATCGCCTTCGTCGCATAGCCGATGATCTGGCCGTATTTCAGGACCGCCGCGCCTTCCGCGATCGGCGCGATCGCCACCTTGTGGCCGCGCGGAATGCGCTCGATCGCCGTGACGCCGTTCACCAGCGCCCGGCCGGTATCGATATTGGCGGGCACGACCCCGACATTGTCTTTCGCGTTGAGGACGAGCACGGCGGGGAGTTCGGCGAGCATGGCGGCTCCTGCGGTTGGGTTCGGTACATTATGCACTTTGTCAGCAAAAGTCAATAATGCGAATATTGGTTCGAATGAACGGGGTGGGTCATGGTCTTCGCCATCAATTTGTCATATGATTTGTTTGTAATTGTACGATGATTAATTCCAACCGATGGGGATGGCGTGGCGGACAAGGCAAAGAGACAGGCGCAGCGGCCACAATCGCGTCGCCCGCGTGTGCGCCACAACGTGACGGCGGCGATCGGCGCGGACATTTGCGGCGGGCGTTTTCCGCCGGGCACGGTTTTGCCGCGCGAGAGCGACCTTTGTGAGACCTATGGCGTCAGCCGCACCGTCATTCGCGAATCACTGAAGGTGCTGGAGACGAAAGGCCTTGTGCATGGCCGGCCGCGCGTCGGAACGCTCGTCCTGGACCGGTCCGAATGGAATGTGCTCGACGCGCAGATTCTCGAATGGATGGGGCCGGACGTGCTGTCGGCAGAGCTCTTAAGCTCGATCCTGGAGGCGCGCCGCACGGTGGAGCCTGCGGCCGCCTTTCTTGCCGCATCCCGCGCGACGGCGCAGGAAATCGCCGACCTCGAACGTGCCTGTGACGAGATGGGAGACGCGGAAGGCGATCTGGAGGCCTTCACGGCGGCGGACACCCGCTTTCACGAGACCCTCCTCAAGGCGAGCCACAACAAGGTGTTTCATCAGCTCTCGTCGATCATTCATGCGGCCCTCTCTCATGCGCTGCACGCTTCCAATCGGGCCTCGGGGAAACGCGACGAGGCGTTGGGCGTGCACCGCGAGCTGGTCGATGCGCTGCGCATGCGGGACGCCACGCGGGCAGAGACGTGCTCGCGCAACATTCTCGATCTCGCCGCGCGTGATCTTTCCGGCCTGATTGGCAAGGCCGGCTGATGAACTCCGCGGGCGAAAAGCCCGTGACGGAAGACAAACCGACGAGGGATGAAACGACATGAAGATCACCAAGCTGACGACCTACATCGTGCCGCCGCGGTGGATGTTCCTGAAGATAGAGACGGACGAGGGCATCGTCGGCTGGGGCGAGCCGGTGGTGGAGGGGCGTGCGCTGACCGTGGAAGCGGCCGTGCATGAACTGTCGGACTACCTTGTCGGCAAGGATCCGCTGCTGATCGAGGACCATTGGCAGGTCATGTACCGCGCCGGCTTCTACCGCGGCGGCGCCGTGCACATGTCGGCGATCGCCGGCATCGACCAGGCGCTGTGGGACATCAAGGGCAAGGCCTATGGCCAGCCGGTCCATGCGCTGCTCGGTGGCCAGGTGCGTGACAAGATCAAGGTCTATTCCTGGATCGGCGGCGACCGGCCGGCCGACGTCGCCAACAATGCCAAGGAGGTCGTCGCCCGCGGCTTCAAGGCCATCAAGCTCAACGGCTGCGAGGAAATGCAGATCGTCGACACCTGGGACAAGGTGGAAAAGGCGGTCGAGACCATCGCGACGATCCGCGAGGCGATCGGCCCCTATATCGGCATCGGCGTCGATTTCCACGGCCGCGTGCACCGGCCGATGGCCAAGGTGCTGGCGAAGGAACTCGAGCAGTTCAAGCTGCTGTTTATCGAGGAGCCGGTGCTTTCCGAAAACCGCGAGGCGCTGAAGGAAATCGCCAACCATTGCTCGACGCCGATTGCTTTGGGTGAACGCCTCTATTCGCGCTGGGACTTCAAGTCGGTGCTGTCGGACGGCTATGTCGATATCCTCCAACCGGACCTCAGCCATGCCGGCGGCATTACGGAATGCCGCAAGATCGCGGCGATGGCGGAAGCCTATGACGTGGCGCTGGCGCCGCATTGCCCGCTGGGGCCGATCGCGCTTGCCGCCTGCCTGCAGATCGATGCCGTCTCGCACAATGCGTTCATCCAGGAGCAGAGCCTCGGCATCCACTACAACAAGGGCAACGACATCCTCGACTACATCTCGAACAAGGAGGTGTTCCATTATGCGGATGGCTTCGTGTCGATCCCGCAGGGGCCAGGTCTCGGCATCGAGGTGGACGAGCAATACGTCATCGAGCGGGCCAAGGAAGGCCATCGCTGGCGCAATCCCGTCTGGCGTCACGAGGATGGCAGCGTCGCCGAGTGGTAGACTTGCAAAAGCCCGGCATCGCGCCGGGCTTTTCTATTCGGGTCGTGGTGGACGGAATCATCCGGCATGCCTATGTGTTACGGGCACACCATAAAGGAGAGGTCCATGCGTCCCATTTCCGGTTTCGTCGTCGTCGCATTTGCGGTTCTGACCCTTGCGGGTTGCAACACGACTGGGGCCAGCAGCAACACGACCTATGCCCGTCCGCCGGTCTCCGGTGGCGGCCTGAGTGTTCCGCTGAACTGAGCCGATAGCGGCTTGCGATCCGCCTGGAGGCCCGCAGGCCTTCAGGCCGTCCGGAACGGCAATGTGATGACGGCCTGGTAGCGGCCCCCATCCACCGGACCTGACGAGAAGCGCCACCGGCTGCCGAAACGCGCTTGCAGCCGGTCGCTGATATTCCTGAGACCGACACCCATGCCGGCGGGCTTACGCGCTCCCTGGGCGTCCGGCAGATCGTTTTCGACGCTCAGCACCAGCCGATCTCCCTCCCGTTTCGTCTCCAGCACGATGGTGACGCGCTTTCGCGCCGGAGCAACGCCGTGCTTGACCGCGTTCTCGATCAACGGCTGAAGGATGAGGTTGGGAACAAGCGCCGGCCCGAGATCTGCCGGAAGGCGGATGTCGAAGGCCATGCGGTCGGCGAACCGCTCATGCTCGATTTCGAGGTAGTCGCGCTGAAGGGCGATCTCTTCTGCCAGTGGCACGTCATGCAACGGGTCGAGTGAGAGTGTCGTTTGCAGGAAACGCGAGAGCGACAGCACCATGCGGTCCGCCCGACCGCCCGATCCTTCCTCGATCAGACCGGCAATGGAATTCAGCGTGTTGAAGAGGAAATGCGGATTGAGTTCGTAACGCAGCGCCCGCAATTCCGCATCCAGCTTGCGGCGCTGCGCATTGAGCAGCGAGAGCGCCGCCACATAGAAGCCGAAAACGATGGCATTCCATATGAAGCTGAAGCGGAACTGCAGAATGGCCTTGCCCCATGTATCGGCGAGGGCAAAACCCGGCACGCTCAGGCCGCCTGGCAATGCATGCGGGCCGACCATCATGATCACCGCGATATCGAACACGGCCTGGCTGACAGCGGCAAAGAAGACGGCGAGAACGCCGAAGCCGATGGCCTGCTTTTTCGGCAGGGTTTGAAGATGGTGGAGCAGCCTTGCCAGGACGAGGGCGAGCAGAATGCAGCTCAACCAACCGGGCACGATGATCGGCAGGCCGCCGGGCAGCATCAGGATGTCGTTGATGGAAAGCGCCGTCCACAGGGTGACGGCCAGAACGAGGGCCTCGCGCCAATTCCATATGCCGACCATGAATGCTCCCGAAGCCGCCGTTTCCTGGCGCTCTAACTGCCATGTCCCTGCTATGCCTCGGAAGCGGCCGCAGGAAAATGCCGGAGCAGACATTGTTCACGGAAAAACCCGGCTTGCGACCTGCAAGCCGGGTTTGTTTGAAAGCCGTAGGCTCAGTGCGAGTCAGCCAGGCGTGCGGCTTCGACGGCGTCGGATTGCGCGAAGCTCGTACCGTTGAAGAAGGCATTCAGCAGCACGGCGGCAATCGAGGCGAGCACGATGCCCGATTCGATGATGGGATGGATCGCATGCGGCATCCACATCAGGTAGTTCGGTGCAAGCAACGGGATGAGGCCGAAGCCGACCGACACGGCAACCACGAAGAGGTTGTTGCGCGACGACTTGAAATCGACATTCGCAAGAATGCGCACGCCCGTTGCAGCGACCATGCCGAACATAACCAGACCCGCACCGCCGAGCACGAAGGTCGGCACGGCTTCGACCAGCGCACCCATCTTCGGGATGAGGCCGAGCGCGATCATGATCACGCCGGCAGCGACACACACGTAGCGGCTCTTGACACCGGTGACGCCGACGAGACCGACATTCTGCGAGAAGCTCGTATAGGGGAAGGTGTTGAACAGGCCGCCGATCATCGTTCCGATGCCGTCGACGCGCAGGCCGGCGGTCAACTGCCGCTGGGACACCGGCTTGTCGGTGATTTCACCAAGCGCGAGGAACATGCCGGTCGATTCGATCATCACGACGATCATCACCAGCGTCATGGTGGCAATCAGCACCGGATCGAAGATTGGCACCCCGAAGCGGAAGGGCGTGACGACGGCGAACCAGCCGGCATCGCCGACGCGGTCGAAATGCATCATGCCGAGCACGGATGCCGCAAGGCAGCCGATGATGACGCCGGCGAGCACCGCGATGTTGCTGATCAGGCCGCGACCGAAGCGGGCGATGAGCAGGATGGAGACGAGCACCAGCGCCGACAGCGCGATGTGGCTCGGTTCGGCATAGACCGGGTTGGAGACGGTCGGCGCGATGGCGAAGCCGTCCGGAACCGCCGGGCCGCCGCTCTCGGCGAGCGTCTTCATCTGGGCCAGCCACTCGGCATGCGTCGGGTTGATCAGTTTGGGGGCGGTCGGGCCGAAGGGGTTGCCGAAGGTCCAGTTGATGCCGACGCGCATCAGCGACACGCCGATGACGAGGATGATCGTGCCGGTCACGACGGGCGGGAAGAAGCGGAGCAGCCGCCCCATCAGCGGCGCGATCAATAGCGCCAGGAAACCGGCCCCTATGATGGCGCCAAAGATCATGCGGGCGCCCTCCTGGCCGGGCGCCATGGTGGCCATCGAAACCATCGGGCCGACCGAGGCGAAGGTGACGCCCATCATGACGGGCAGCCGGATGCCGACATGGCGGCCGACGCCCAGCGACTGAATGATCGTGACGAGACCGCAGACGAAAAGGTCGGCGGAAATCAGGAATGCGACGTCTTGCGGGCTGAGCTGCAAGGCCCGCCCGACGATCAGCGGCACCGCGACGGCGCCGCCATACATGACGAGAACATGTTGAATGCCGAGCGTTGCGAGCCTGCCGACGGGCAGCTTCTCGTCCACCGGATGTATGCTGGATGCGTCGTTCATGGATACTCCTCCTATCACGTCGACCCTACCTGTCCCGTCCTCCAACGGGGTGCGCTATCTCTCGCGCTGCGGTAGAGCGCTACAAGCATAGCCAGGCAATAAACACTTTACGTATTCCAGGGGTAATCGTGCGATGGGGAGTATTCGCAGCATGCGCCTTCGCTAGCGAATTCGAATGCCTTTTCACATGGTTGGCATCGGTTCCCGGCGCAAGGATCGACTTGAACCAGCCATCATTTGAGCGCAAAACACCCACCGCCGTCAACTGTTTCCTGCACGGCATATGTGTCTTTCCGCCGTGCCACCTGCTGCGGTGCGAAAATAGCCGAAGGAGCGAAGCATGGCGCGCAAACAGCCGGAAAATCCAAGGGAGGCCGAGGCGCTCACTCTCGCGCAGAAGGGGATCGAGGCGGGCGCCGACGAACGCTATGAAGAGGCGGCCGAGCATTGGAAGGCCGCCTCGGACTACGTGGATGCCCACTTGCCGGGCGCCGATATCTATTACTGGATCAAGAGCGGCTTTGGCGCGGCTCTCTATGATGTCGGCGCATACGAGAAAAGCATTTCCGTTGCAAAGCTGGCGCTCGACTGGTGTTCTTCTCACAAGCGTCCACTGCCTGCGCTGACGATGGCCAGATGCTATCGCCGGTTGGGTGATCACGCCGCGGCGCAGACCCATATCGATCTCGCCCGCAGCCTGGTCGGTGAGGCGGTTATGAAGGAGTGGGTCGAAACGTCGGACAACTAAGCCGAAAAGAGAAAAGCGCACTCAACGCGCCGACCTGCAGCGCGCCGCCACCGAAAGTGTGACGCAAATCCGCGGTATGAGGATTGTCCAGAGATAGGCGGCTACTTACCGGACTGGGGTACGGCAGGGCAGAGCGTTTGAGGACGTCTTCCCCGCCCTGAAAATCACAGAATGAAATCGCCTTTGACAAACTCGATCGTCGTGTCGAGCCAAACCGAGAAATCGATCTTGCCGTCACCGTTGGCGTCACCGTGGAGATAGGTATCGCCATTGGTATTGGTGTAGCGCAGTTCACCGGCCTTGTTGCCGAAGGCCTTTTCGCCGACAAATGTGAAGGCCTGGTTGCCGGCAATCTTCGTATTGGCATCGATGGCCGCCAGGTCGATCTTGTCGCCCTGGCTGCGATTGAAGTCGACGATGAAGTCCCGACCGGACGTGGAGAGGGTCGAATCGCTAAGGTTAGAAAAGATGAACTGGTCGGCGCCAAGCCCACCGGTCAATTTGTCGGCGCCAGCGCCGCCGGAAAGCTTGTCCGCACCGGCTCCCCCATTGAGGTTGTCGTTGCCGCCGTTACCCCAGACCGTGTTGGCACCGGCATCGCCACGAAGGGTGTCGTTGCCCGCGCCGAGGATCACGGCCTCAATGGAGTACAGATGCTGGATGTCGCCGAGCGAGCCTTTCGCGGTACCTGCGGCCGCTCCCTTGAGCGTTACAACCGCGTTGCCCTTGTAGTCGAAGTAGTCGAGGGTGTCCCAGCCCCCGTCACCATAGAAGGTGTCTTCGCCCGCGCTGAAGATGAATCTGTCGTCGCCGTCGCGCCCGAAGAACGTGTTGGCGCCGGCATCGCCGCGCGCGAGGTCGTTGCTGTTGCTCAGGATCACGGCTTCGATCGAGTAGAGGCTTTTGACGTCGCCGAGCGAGCCCTTCGCAATGCCCTTGCCCTCTCCGTTCAGCGTCACGCTCACGCTGCCCGTGTAATGGAAATAGGAGAGGGTGTCCCACCCTGCGCCGCCATACATGGAGTCGTTACCGCCGCTGACGACAAGCTTGTCATCGCCGGCAAGCGCCATATAGGTCTCGTTCAAGTCGGTACCGTATACGGTATCGTTGAGCTGGGTCCCTGTTACGATGCGAGACATGGTCCGCCGATCCTTTTAAAGCAAGCGCCTGGCCGAAGCACTAGCGCCTATGCGTGCGGCTGGAAAGGAATCGGCAAATCTAGTTCGCGTTAATCTTAACAAAGAGCGGAGCCGGCCAAGACCGCCCTACATTCGCACGACGCGCGAAAGCGGATGGGCACACCGTCCTGTTTTGGTGCGGCTGTTGCGCCGATGAGATGGAATTGTACGACCGCCTCGCCTCCTTTGTGGAGGGCGACCGCATCTGCAATGAGCGTGGTCTGGTCACCTTTCCCCAAGGGGCGCTTGCAGGCGAATGGGAGGTACTGGGTGAAGTCTGGTCCGGTCCCAGCATCTCATAGCTAAGGCACCAACGTGCTAGGCCCCAGAAACGGAAAAATCCGCCACGGCGGATTTCTCAAAATCATCAGAAGATCGGATGGTGGGCGTGACAGGGATTGAACCTGTGACCCCTACGATGTCAACGTAGTGCTCTCCCGCTGAGCTACACGCCCATCCGATGAGCCGCATAGACCACAAAACATCTGGCGGCGTCAATAGGCTTTTTTAGCTTTTTTTGCGCGCCGATTTTGTGGTCTTTTCCAGGGCTTAGGCGGCCAGCATCTTGTTGACCTCGTCGACGAGATCACGCAGGTGGAACGGCTTGGAGAGGACCTTTGCGTCCTTCGGAGCCTTGGAATCCGGGTTGAGCGCGACGGCGGCGAAGCCAGTGATGAACATCACCTTGAGGTCCGGATCGAGCTCGGTGGCGCGGCGTGCCAGCTCGATGCCGTCCATCTCCGGCATCACGATATCGGTGAGGAGTAGCGAGAAGGGTTCTTCGCGAAGCCGGTCGTAGGCGCTGGCGCCGTTGTCGTAAGACAGCACCTGGTAGCCCGCCTTTTCGAGCGCCTTCACCAGAAAGCGGCGCATGTCGTTGTCGTCTTCAGCGAGGAGAATCTTGGGGGTCATGGAATTCGGGAACCATTGCTAAAAGGGTGTCTGCCCGCGAACGGGCGGTTCTGTTAAGAGAGCGTATTCCGGTAAATATCCGGTGAATGGGGCATGGCAAGGCCTTATCCCTCGTTTCTCAGTATGGACACGGGGTGAGGCCGCTGGCAACATGAACGACGTAATGATTTCGAGGCATGGTAAAGGACGGCAATGGCGGAGGCTCTGAGCGAAAACAGCCACTTCGAAGTGCTGGAGCCGGTTTCGCAGAGCGTGCCCCTCGTCTTCAACTCGCCACACAGCGGGCGGCGTTATCCACAGGGCTTCCTCGATCAGTCGCGTCTCGATGCACTCGGCATCCGCCGTTCGGAAGACCATTATGTCGATGAGCTGTTTTCGGTGGCGCCCGCGCTCGGCGCGCCGATGTTGATTGCGCATTTCCCGCGCGCCTGGCTCGACGTCAACCGCGAGCCCTATGAACTCGATCCGCGCATGTTCGAAGGATCCTTGCCGTCCTATGCCAATATCAGCTCGATCCGGGTCGCCGGCGGGCTCGGCACGGTGCCGCGCGTCGTGGCCGAAAACATGGAAATCTACCGCCACCGTTTCCCCGTCGAGGAGGCGCTGGAGCGGGTCGAGACGGTCTACAAGCCCTATCACGCGTGCCTGCGCCGGCTTGTCGTGCGCACCCATGTGGCCTTCGGCTTCTCGGTGCTGATCGATTGCCACTCCATGCCGGGTAATATCCGGGTGTCCGGTTCGGGGTTGCGGCCGGATTTCATCATCGGTGACCGCTACGGCACCAGCGCCTCGGGTGAGTTGTCGCGCACCGCGATGCGGCTTCTTGAGGACATGGGTTTTTCCGTCGTACGCAACAAGCCCTATGCGGGCGGCTTCATCACCGAGCACTATGGGCGGCCCGCCAAGGGGCTGCACGCGCTGCAGATCGAGGTAAACCGCGGCCTCTACGTCGATGAAACGACGCTTGCCAAGAAGCCGGATTTCGCGGTGCTGCAGACGGCGATTGCCGCGTTCCTGCAGGATTTTTCCGACCATGTGGAAGATTATGCCGCGGACCGGGCACTGGCGGCCGAATAGGCCCGGTTTCCTCTCAAAAAAAACCGCGCTTGTGGCGCGGTTCAAGTCTAGGGAGGAAACACCCAAGGAGGGTATTTACAGCCACGAGTGACTGTAAGAAAAGTGTAATGTTGCGCTGCACAAGTGTCAAGCGCAACTGCGGAATAAATTTGTGATCCGTTAAGCAATTTTCTTGCTCGCACACTTCTTCGCCTCGATGCGCATTGCGGTTCCGTTTTCCGGGCCGATGCAGTATGTCAATGGCATCCACAGTCCCTCCGAGAGATCCCCATGCTGCCTGATCGCGCCTTCTTCGACCGCCTTGCCGATGCTGCAAGGCAAGAAACCCTGCCGCGTTTCCGCGTTGGTGCCGATGTCGTCAACAAGGAGGCCTCCGGCTTCGATCCGGTGACGGAGGGCGACCGCGCGGCGGAAGCCGCAATCCGCGTGCTCATCGAGCAGCATTTTCCCAACCATGGCATCCTCGGCGAAGAGCACGGTTCGGTTGGTCTTGACCGCGAATATATCTGGGTCATCGACCCGATCGACGGCACGCGCGCCTTCATTTCCGGCGTGCCGGTCTGGGGGACGCTGATCGGGCTCTACCGCAACGGCGAGGCGATCATGGGCCTGATCGATCAGCCTTTCACGGGGGAGCGCTACTT